>NZ_CP022680.1:1722000-2037500 GCF_003595525.1 Streptococcus respiraculi
ACAGATATCACAACCGTAAATGACCGTCTTAATTTTCTTGCGAAACTCCAATTCCATCATGCCCTTGTCCTGAGTCTGAAAGGACAGACAGCGCCTCGCGTTCATTGTCCCGTCTCCAAGTAAACACGAGGTTGGACAGACCGTAACACAGCGATTGCAGTCACCACAATCATAATCCACTGGCTGATCAGGCGCTATTTCTAAATTCGTAATGAGTTCGCCTAAGAACATGTAAGAGCCAAATTCTTTTGAAATAACGAGGCCATTTTTGCCAATAAAGCCTATCCCTGCCCGCCTTGCGACTGCTGTATCGACCAAGGCTCCGGTATCCACCATGCCCTTGTATTCAAAATCAGCCGTCAACTCTTCAATCCCACGCGCCAGGCGCTCCAGCTTATCTTGCAAGATATAGTGGTAATCAAGTCCCCATGAATTGGGAGTAATCTTGCCTCGTTTGTACTGAGTTTTCTGTGGCTTTTGCGGTAATCTTCTCGGATAAGCAACCGCAATCGAAATAATGGTCTTGGCAGAAGCCAGGCTCAACTTTGGCCTGATACGCTCTTCAATATTCTTGTGTTCAAAGCCAGACGTTCGTCCTTCTTCGACTGCGGCCCGCAGGGATTTCTCCAAATAAGCAAAATCGTCTGCTGTTGTAAATCCAATCTTAGAAATTCCAATTTCCTTTGATAATGCGATAATTTGTTCTTTTAGGTTCATTTCTTTTATTGTAACAAAATTAAGAAAGTTTGCAATATCTAAAAACCTATATTCATAAGCGAAGTATAGTGAAGTGAGAACTGAACACGAACTAAGAGCTATATAATGCCTTGTGTTCATCGAACACATCGTCACTCTCCTATCTTACCGTAGCTATTACGAGCTCGCTCGTTCTACAGATACGGATGCCCTAAGGGTACACTTTGTGCTTTATACGCCCTCGTGTCTTATGAAATTGAACTCGGGCTAAAAGCTCGGAAAAAAGAGAAATACTCCTAGAAGCTTGCGCTTCTTTGTCATATTTCCTATTTTTCATTCGCTTTTTTTACGCCCTCGTATCTTATGAAATTGAACTCGGGCTAAAAGCTCGGAAAAAAGAGAAATACTCCTAGAAGCTTGCGCTTCTTCGTCATATTTCCTATTTTTCATTCGCTTTTTTTACGCCCTCGTATCTTGACTATATTTCAAAAAAAGCAACGATGAGTAGCGAAAAAGAAGCCCTGAAGAGAGTTACTGATCTGTGTATACAGGTTCTAACTAAGCAAAAGTAGCTCTGCGACAACGATTGTCAAAATTAGAGCGATTCGATTGACCCGTTCATAGGCTTTTTCGTGCCAAATACTGGTCAGGACATACATAATATTGATTCCAATGGCACCACCAAAGCCGTTGGCAAGGACATCTGTGATGTCTGCGACGCCGATTTGGAAGGTATACTGCAGCACTTCATAGACAATACTGACCACTAACATCACGGCTAGATTTTTAACCCAGGTCGCCTTTTTATCTAGCATTTCCATGTAAATCCCAAAGGGAATAAAACAAAGAACATTTAAGCCAATTTCTTGGTAATCCAGCACCCCATCATAGACAGCTGTTCCCGCAAAGGGAATCAGATTGATGCTACGCCCCATTTCGTGATAGTAGGCCAGCTGGAGGGTGGAAAAGACATCTAATTTGAATAGGATAATCCATGTCAGAAATGAAAGATAGATTCCAAATAAGAAAATGGTCATATAACGAGACTTCATCTAACTTCCCTCCTTTACAAGCATTGTACCATTATACCAAAAAATCGCCCAAGAAACGTTACACCTTGATGACAAATAGGGAGTCATATTACAGATTGTTTGCAAAATTAAACTAATAAACTAGAAAATATTTCTATTTATGATATTTTAAACTCATTTCGCTCGCACGCCTGCGAAACGATAAAACAAAATGACCAGATCATATAAATGAAACACTGCTATCAATGAGCAGAACTGTTTATTTTTTATATAATGATAGCAAAAAAGAGGAGAATTATTTTCCCCCCTTTCTATCTTCTATCTACTTATAAGAAGTAGCCATTAGTGCCATATTGAGTTTCTCAAGATTAGCACGTTTCGTTGCGCCCATAATCAAGAACCAGTCAATGAGTGGCCAAATTCCAAATGTCATCCATGACAAGAGCAACTTTGCAACTCCAAGTCCAACTTGACCGATATAAAAACGGTCAGCTCCCAAACCACCGAGTAAGATTGAAAAAATCAAGGCAGTTGTTGGATTCTTCAATTCGGTCGCAAGGATATAAGATACTTGAGACTCATCTAAAGCCTCCAAACGTTGGCGTAGAGCAGGAATCGCTTCTGCTGGAAAATTGCTAGCATTGGCTGCAATATAGGAATCAGAAAATGTTGACATGGTATCTCCTCTTTTAAAAATAGTATATTTTCTATGATAATATAAATGGACGTATTTGTAAAGAGCTATTTTCATCGTCATCTTTTCAGCTGACATACTCCTACTCGCTCATCTCCTCTTCACTGACAAGGGTTTGCTCTTTTACAGTTTCATTCACTTCTTCACCGACAAGGGGGATTGTCTCTGCTTCTGCGTTTGCTTCTGCAACTACAGACATTTCTTCTTCACTAATTACTGATACTTCTTCAGCAGCTTCTACAACGACACTTGCACTATTTTTTGCAGATGTAGACCGTGCTTGCTGAACCATTTCTGCCTGATTGATTTGCCACATGAAGCGTTCAAAATTAGTCTGCTTACAAGCCTTCATAATCAAGAAACAGTCAACTAACTTCCAGATATAAACACCAATCAACAGGAAAAACCCCAGTACAATAACGAGGGTGGCATAACCAATCACTGTCAAAGCAAGTTTTGCAATCCCAAGTTCTTTATTGCCAATGTAAAAGCGATCAACTCCTAATTCTCCAAGGAAGATGGAAAATAACAGAGCAGTCATCGGATTTTTGATATCTGTCATCATAAGCATGCTGACAGATTTCTCATCCAAGCGTTCGAGTTCTTCTTTGATAATAGGCAAGGTTTCAGGGGGAAAGGCACTCATATTCGCCATTAAAAAGGCTTGGGCATAGTTCATATTCATCATCTCCTAGATATGTTTATTGAAAAACGGACTCCGTCTTTCTAGTATATACAGTATTATTTTATCACTTTCTGCTTCTGATGACCAGCAAGAAAAGGTACTGAATCCTCACAAATGATATGCCCTTTAGCTCTCGGCTGAGCCCCACGCTTGAATAACGGTCTTTACTCTTTCTGCAAGCAGGCCTTCCTTGTCTAATTGCAGGTAAATATCCAATAAACAAGACCGCATGGCTGAAAAACGATAAAAATCAAAATTTGTTTCGAGTGGAAAATCGAGCGACTCGACCCACGCTACTAGGCTGTCGTCTTGTAAGTGTCCGCATTTTATCGCCTCATACACCACGCGCGCCAAGCGCCATTCCTCGTCATCCACAAAACGCTGAGGCAAACGCTTGAAAATCGCGGTCAGAATCGGAAAAATCCTCTCCCAGTCTTCTTTTTCAAAGTAGGGATGACAGACTAGCGCGACCAACAAATCCGCCCCATGCGCAAAAGCATGTACCCAGCCATAGTCGTTCGAATAACCTGTAAAATCCTGCTCCTCTGCTAGATAGTTATATGCTTTCTGACAGATTAGCTGATACTCAGCCTTTACAATCTGTTGAAAATAAGGACTATCAGGCATACAACTGACTTCTACTAGATGCCCCAAGAGCAAGGCAGTAAAGGATCGTGTCAAAGTTGGAAGCCCAATCTCATCTATCTTGTAGAGCAGAATGCCCCTCCGCAAACTATCCTCCAGCAAATATCGAAACTGCTCCCTCGTGAACAAACCTTCAAATAAACCACGCCCTAGACTATTGTAGACTAAGACATCTCGAATCTCGCCGTCAGAATGCCCGATATTGTCTAACAACCAGACCACTTCACTGTCTGAATAGGTAGGCTTTTTTGATTGTAATTTTTCTTCTAGTGTCTTTTTCATAGGCAACCTCCTATATATTATAGTGGATTGAATAAAGGTTAGGACTCCGTTAAGTCGCTTTGATGAACGCCAGTTCTAGCTATAGTTCCTTGCCTTGTCCTATTCCTTTCTCAATCCACTATAGTGTACCATAAATAGAAAGGAAAAAACCACCCTCTCAGGTGGCTTTCCGATAAATCGTTTAAATCGCATTCTTATCCATGCCCAATGTCCGTTGGACGAGCTTGACAATTTCTACAATGATAATCATAGAGAAACTTCCGATGAGGACAACAGCCCATTGGCTAAGGTCAAGATGTGTCACGTGGAAAATCGCTTCTAGTGGCTCAATAACAATGGTTGCAGCTAGAAGAATGAAGGATACAAGGATAGACCAGTTGAAGGTCTTAGACTTGAATGGACCGACCGTCAAGATAGACTGGTAAACAGACTTGACGTTGTAAGCGTGGAAGAGCTGAATCAATCCAAGGGTTGCAAAAGCCATCGTAAGCGCATCAGCATGAATCGCTTTTACATCACCCACATGAACTGGATTTGAAATAGCATAGCCGTACACGCCAAGTACCAAGATACCTTGTAGCAATCCTTGATAAATAATTGAGCTCATGACACCACCTGAGAAGAAGCTTGACTTGCGTCCACGAGGTTTGTGGCTCATGACACCAGGTTCTGCTGGCTCAACGCCAAGCGCAATAGCTGGGAAGGTATCCGTTACCAAGTTGATCCACAAAAGGTGGACAGGTTGTAACACGTCCCAACCAAAGAGAGTGGCAAGAAAAATGGTCAAAACTTCCGCAGTGTTGGCTGAAAGGAGGTATTGAATGGTCTTTTGGATATTAGAGAAGACCTTACGTCCCTCCTCGACAGCTACGATAATGGTTGCAAAATTATCATCTGCAAGGACCATATCAGAGGCACCTTTTGAAACTTCTGTCCCCGTGATCCCCATACCGATACCGATGTCAGCTGTTTTAAGAGCTGGAGCGTCATTTACTCCGTCTCCGGTCATAGCAACGACCTTCCCTTGGTTTTGCCATGCTTTCACGATACGTACCTTATGCTCAGGCGACACACGGGCATAAACAGAATATTGACCAACGACCTTTTCAAATTCTTCATCTGACAAGTTGTTCAACTCAGCCCCTGTCAATACGTGGTCTTCTGTATCATTGGCATCGATGATTCCAAGACGTTTTGCAATGGCTTCTGCTGTATCTTGGTGGTCACCTGTAATCATGATTGGACGAATTCCTGCTTCTTTTGCCACACGAACTGCTTCACCAGCCTCAGCACGTTCAGGGTCAATCATCCCAATCAAGCCAGTGAAAATCAAGTCACTTTCAAGCGTTTCAGTTGTGAGTTCTTCTGGAATGCTATCAACAATCTTATAAGCGCCTGCAAGAACACGAAGAGCTTGATGGGCCATTTCAGAGTTGTTGGCTCTGATATCTGCTGCAATCTCGTCTGTCATCGAACTAACAGTTCCAGACATATCGACCATGGTTGAACGGTGTAGGAGCTGATCTGGCGCACCTTTTACTGCCACGAAGAATTTCCCGTCTGGCAATGGGTGAACCGTTGACATGAGCTTGCGATCTGAGTCAAATGGTAACTCAGCCACACGAGGGTATTGAGCTAGAAAGGCTTTAACATCGTACTCTTTATCAAGTGCATATTGGATAAAGGCAGTCTCTGTTGGATCACCAATTAGTTTACCGTCTGCATCAATCTTCGTATCATTTGCCAGAACAACCGCCCCCAATAATGGTAAATCTAGTCCTGCTTCAATGGTTTCTTTGGCATTAACTAATTGACCATTGTAATAGACTTTTTCAACAGTCATCTTGTTCATTGTAAGAGTCCCCGTCTTATCAGACGCAATAATTTCTGTTGAGCCAAGTGTTTCTACTGCTGGCAACTTACGAACAATCGAATTGCGTTTTGCAAGGACCTGCGTCCCAAGTGACAAAACGATGGTGACAATGGCTGGAAGACCTTCTGGAATCGCTGCTACCGCAAGGGCAACTGAGGTCAAAAGACCTGTCAACGGATGCTCACCACGGACAAAGACAGCAACAGCAAAAGTAATCGCAGCAATGACCAAAATGACGTAGGTCAAGACTTTTGATAAGTTATTGAGGTTCTGCTTGAGCGGTGTATCAGTTTCATCCGCATCTTGGAGCATACCTGCAATATGACCAACTTCGGTAAACATCCCCGTGTTCACAACCACACCAAGTCCACGACCGTAGGTCACGTTGGAATTTTGGAAGGCCATATTGACACGATCACCGATTCCTGCATCTTCTGCTAGAGTCACACGGACATCTTTTTCAACCGGTACGGATTCCCCAGTCAAAGCAGCCTCTTCGATTTTTAACGAATTTGCTTCTAATAAGCGCATATCAGCTGGTACTACATCTCCCGCTTCAAGGCTCACAATATCCCCTGGAACCAATTCTTTTGAGTCAATCTCTGTCACATGACCATCACGTAAGACGTGAGCAGAAGGACTGGACATAGATTTCAGAGCATCGATCGCTTCTTCTGCTTTCCCTTCTTGATAAACACCAAAGAGCGCATTGATAATGACAACAGCAAGAATGATAATCGCATCTGCAATATCTTCACCACCTGATGTTACAACCGATAGAATCGCTGCAAGTAGCAAGATAATAATCATGAGATCTTTAAATTGATCTAAGAATTTAGCTAAGAGGGAGCGTTTCTCGCCTTCTGCTAATTCATTACGCCCATATTGCTCCAAACGCTTGCTTGCTTCACTCGTTGTTAAACCTTGCTCACTCGTCTCTAACTCACGCAAAACAAGATCGGCATCTTGGGTGTAAAAAGCTTGGCGCTTTTGTTCTGTTGACATGTTTTTCTCCTTTTCGTCCCTTTTTGAAAACACAAAAAGAGACTTGTTTTATTCAAACAAGTCTCGCTATTTCATACAAGGCCGGAAATTTCTTTCGGATTGACGACCTTGTAACGGATACTTCCGTCAGCTACTCCCTTGATATGTTGACCATTATAGCAAATTTCCATCCCATTTGCAAGGAATTTTTCCTAAAAACTTCCCCATTTGATGTTCAAATGGTAACGGGCTAAGTCTTGCCCTGTTTGGGGAATTTGAAGAGCGTAACGAATGGTCACGTGATTTTCCTTTTTTTGATAGGTATCCGTCACCACATGCAGTATCTGAATCCCGACTGGAGTTGCAATTTGTGTCACGGTTGTTTCCTGGTTGATAAAGTACATAACGGATTTAGGAGTCGAAAAGCGGGTCATGGTACAGTCCGTATCCTTGATTTTCAAGACCACGCGCTCTTTCTCATCATTCTGATAGGTCAAATAGAGAAATCCTCCCTTTTCGACGACTTCTGCATCACGAATTTCCTCTACTACTTCCAGTTCACCGTCAAGGTCGATTTCATTTTGAATGATAATCTTCATTTTTTCTCCTTTATCTGTGATACAAATGATGAACGTAGCAAGGTCAGACCTGTATAAGATGCGATGAAAATCACGAGGATTTTCAGGTTATTGACATCTAAACTACTCAAAAACTTAGCTGCTGTCAACACTCCAAAAACTCCGCCAACAATAATCCCCAGCACACCAGACCAATTGACCCGACCTGACTGGATGAATTGCTTAGCGCCCGCTGTCATAATCATGGCTGCATTTAACATCATCACAGGGAGGGCAATCGCTGGGCTAATCCCCATGAGAGAAAAGAAAATCAACTCTGGTGCATAGTTTCCCAAACCCATGCTCATCAGCATCCCAACGACAAAGTCAAAGATTACACCAACTAGTAATTTCCAGCCTGTGAGACCTCGCACATCATTGGTCAAATCAGCTCCAGGATTGGTCACCATGCGATAGACCATAAAGAGGGCCGCAATCACCAGCAAAATCCCTAAAATTCGCTGAACTTTCTGGGTGTTCCAATGCTGGGTCACTCTTGCTCCGACAAAAGCTCCAGAAAAAGCCGCTGTTGCCATAGCAACCAAGGTCACCAAGTCCACTTGGACAATGGTGATAAAGAGCAGGGCTTCTACCAAGACCGGAATGATATGAGCGGTTGTCATGGTCGCAGGAATCTTCCTGTCATCTTCCACCAATTTAGTCGCTTTAAACAAGGTCGTAGTGGTCGCAAAGGTCCCAATCCCCAAGGTATCAAGCAAATCCGTAATAAAGCCGATACCAAGTCCTGTTACAAATCGTTCCTTCAGGTTAATCTGGTACTTTTTTGCATAAGAAAAGATCGTCCATGCGATCCACAAAATCAGCCCGATCAAGAGGGCCTGAATAAGGTGTAAAATCATCTGTTCTGTCATACTCTTATTATAATATGAAATCCCTTTTTCGTAAACAAGTTTTAACGGGAAATCGTCAAATAGTTCATAAAAGCACAATCGCTGTTTTTTTGATATAATGAAAGAATGAGTGAAAAAGTATTTCGTGACCCTGTTCATAATTATATTCATGTAGACAATGAATTGATCTACAACCTAATCAATACCAAGGAATTTCAACGGCTGCGTCGCATCAAGCAACTGGGAACGACCTCCTATACCTTTCATGGTGGTGAACATAGCCGTTTTTCGCATTGCCTTGGTGCTTATGAAATTGCACGGCGCATTGTTTCTACTTTTGAGAAAAAATATGCGGAAATTTGGGACAGCAACGATTCGCTCTTGACTATGGTGGCGGCTCTCTTACACGATGTGGGACACGGAGCCTATTCCCATACCTTTGAGCGCTTGTTTGACACAGATCACGAGGAGATGACCTGTCTAATCATCACTAATAGTGGCACAGAAATCAATGGCTTATTACGACAGATTGCTCCTGATTTCCCTGAAAAAGTGGCTAGTGTCATCCGCCATTCCTACCCCAATAAGCAGGTGGTTCAACTGATTTCTAGCCAGATTGATGTGGACCGTATGGATTATCTCTTGCGAGATTCTTACTTTACAGGAGCCAATTATGGTCAGTTTGATCTGACACGGATTTTACGGGTCATTCGTCCGACTGAAAACGGGATTGCCTTTAAAGAATCGGGCATGCATGCAGTGGAGGACTATGTGCTCAGTCGCTATCAAATGTACATGCAGGTCTACTTCCACCCTGCCAGCCGCTCTATGGAGGTCTTGCTGCAAAATCTCCTCAAGCGGGCAAAGATGCTCTATCAAGACCAGCAGGAGTTCTTTAGCACCTCTTCTCCCCGCCTGATTCCCTTCTTTGAACAGCATTTCGCCTTAGAAGATTATTTGGCCTTAGATGATGGCGTCATGAATACCTATTTCCAGTCTTGGATTAACGGACCTGATACGATTTTATCTGACCTAGCCCAACGCTATATCAACCGTAAGGTCTTTAAGTCGATTACCTTTGATACCCAGACTGAATCACACTTGTCCGTCTTAGAAGCAATTGTTAATCAAGTCGGATTTGAACCTAGCTACTATACAGCAATTCATCATAATTTTGATTTACCCTATGATATTTACCGACCAAATGCCAAGAAAAAACGGACCCAGATTGAGATGCTCAGAAAAGACGGTAACCTTATTGAACTGTCTCAGCTCTCTCCAATTGTCCATTCCTTGGCAGGAACGGTTCACGGCGATAGCCGCTTCTATTTCCCAAAAGAAATGCTGACGAAAACAGGAATTTTTGCTACACAAAATGAAACTTTCCTAAGCTATATTCACAACGATCAATTTATTTACGGAGAACATGATGAGCATTAAACTTGTCGCCATTGATATTGATGGCACCCTATTAAATAGCAAACATGAAATCACCCCCGAAGTTTACCAAGCCATTCAAGATGCGAAACAAGCGGGCGTGAAAATAGTCATCGCAACGGGACGTCCGATTTCCGGTGTCAAACGTATTTTAAGACAATTAAACCTCTTAGACGAGGGAGACTATGTCATCACCTTTAACGGTGGACTAGTCCAAGAAACGGCAACTGGAAACGATGTTGTCAAAGAAGGCTTGAGCTACACCGACTACCTCGAATGGGAATACCTCGCACGCCAACTAGCACTTCCCATGCACGCAAGCACCAAAGACGGCATGTATACTGCCAATCGCAATATCGGCAAATACACCATTTACGAAGCGCAACTTGTTGACTCCCCCGTCTTTTACCGCACGCCTGAGGAAATGGCAAATAAAGATATCATCAAGGTCATGCTGGTTGACGAGCCTGAAAAACTTGATATTGCGATTCCACAGATTCCAACACTACTGACAGAGCGCTTCAATGTCGCAAAATCTGCTCCTTTCTACCTCGAAGTGACCCCAAAAACGGTCAACAAGGGCGAAGCCATCAAGAAACTCAGCGCTTTATTAGGTCTTACTATGAATGAAACTATGGCAATCGGTGACCAAGAAAATGACCGTTCCATGCTAGAAGTTGTAGGAACTGCGGTCGTTATGGAAAATGGCAGTGCTGAACTCAAAAAAATCGCGACCCATATTACCAAATCAAACGATGAAAACGGTGTCGCATACGCCATTAGAGAGTGGGTATTGAAGTAACACACCGATCAAATAAGGCTCTTTGTCAACTGTAGTGGGTAGATAAAAAGCTAACATTTAGAGAGGATCAGCTTGGTCTTCTCTTTTTTGATGTTGATGGCAATCAAAATCCGCTTTTTGAAGTTTTCAAAGTTCCGAAATCCAAAGGCATTACGCTTGATGACTTTGATGAGATTATTCGTCGCCTCAAGTTTGGCATTTGAGTAAGGTAATTCCATGGCGTTAAGAATCTTCTCCTTGTCCTTCGAAAAGGTATTAAATACGGTCTGGAAAATCGGGTCGACAGTCTGCCGAGCGTCTTGGATAAGTCCAAAAAACTGGTCAGCTTGCTTCTCCTGGAAGTGAAAAAGCAGTAGTTGATAGAGCTCGTAGTGTTCTCTCAGTTCTTGAGAATAGCCGAGCAGTTTAGCGACAATCTCCTGGTTGGTTAAGTGCATGCGAAAAGTCGGGCGATAGAACCGCTTATAACTGAGTTTACGGCTATCCTGTTGTATCCATTTCCAGTAGCGTTTCAAGGCTCGATACTCAAGAGATTTTCTATCGAATTGATTCATGATTTGTATGCGGACACGATTCATAGCACGAGCTAAATGCTGTACAATATGGAAACGATCAAGTACGATTTTGGCATTCGGAAATAGCTGTCTAGCTAATTTGTAGTAGGGGCTAAACATATCCATGGTAATGACTTTGACGCGGTTTCTAACCTGTCTAGGGTATCTCAGAAAGTGATTTCGGATGACCGCCTGCGTCCGCCCATCAAGGATAGCGATGATGTTATTTGTGTCAAAATCTTGAACAATAAAGCTCATTTTCCCTTTCTTGAAGGCATACTCATCCCAGGACATGACTTCTGGGAGCTTACCCCACTCCGTTTCAAACTTAAACTCATTTAGCTTTCGACTTACAGATGAAGCTGAAATGGAGAGTCTGTGTGCGATATGTGTCATTGCTTGATTTTCGATGAGTAATTGTGCGATTTTCTGGTTGACAGCGACAGAGATTTGATGGTTCTTCTTAACAATAGGAGTTTCAGCGACCGCCATTTTCCCACATTCCTTGCACTTGAAACGACGCTTTCGAAGGCGGATAAGTAGCGGGTAGCCAGCAGTTTCTAAGTAGGGGATTTTAGAGGCTTTCTGGAAATCGTACTTAGCCATTTGTCCCTTGCAGGAAGGGCATTTAGGGGCTGTGTAATCCAAGTGACCGTGGAGTTCTAAGTGAGTTCCCATGTCGGATTCATTAGTGATAGTGATATTTTTGTCTTTCATTCTGAGAAAATTTGTGATAAGATTTAGTTGTTCCATATGAGTCTTTCTAAAATGATAGTTTTGTCGCTTTTCATTATAGGTCATATGGGACTTTTTTTCTACACTCTAAAAGGCTCCATAATCTCTGCGGCGGGCGTACCCACTACAGATATTATAGAGCCTAAGTTCGATATGGGTCTCGTGTTGAATGGCATGATTCAAGGTGATATTTTTGTCTTTCATTCCGATGAGTAATGTGGTATTATTGAGGTGTTCCATAAGACTCTTTCTAATGAGGGTTTGGTCGCTTTTCATTATAAGTTTTATGGGACTTTTTCTACCATTTGTCAAGTATACCAAGGCTTTAAAGCGAAAATATTTTGAGGACAGTCGCTAAATGTCGGTTATTACCCTCTTTTTCTGTGCTAAGGAGCGATAAAAGTGCACACAAAAGGAACAGCTTATCTAGCCTTTTTAAAAATAAGGTGTTAGAATAGTATGGCATAGACAACTTTACTGATTTTGGGTTGAAGTATAATCGTAAAGTTTGTTATGCGTTATGAGGTAATACATTGTCCTGATGAGGCGATGTATAGAGGCAATCGTATGTGACTTAGTTGAAGTCATCTGCGATTGTCTTTTTCGTTTCTCATAAAAGTCTGCGATGTGACAAGGATTCGTGTGACTAGCTGAAGCGATGTTGTGAATGCATTTGAAGAGAATCTTTCTTGCGTAAGGATTGCCACGTTTGGTGATGTGTTCCTTGGCAAGGAAGTTCCCAGATTCATAATGTCTCAGGTCAATACCGATAAAAGCGTTGATTTGGTTGGCAGACTGAAAACGGCGAATGTCCCCAAGCTCGCCAATGATACTTGTCGCTGTGGTTTCCGCTATTCCAGGAATAGAGAGAAGGATCTCATATTCTGGTAATGGCTGAGCGAATGAGACCATTTCATCCAAAACCGTTTGTCTCCGATTAGATAGCCTGAACAGTTCTTGTGCATAGTAACGGACCTCTTCCATCATTGGAGAGGATTTTTTGACCGCACAGTAGGACTGTTTAGCGAGTTCTGTCAGTTTATCAGCCAGATATTCGACACGTTTTTCGGAAATGCGTTTGGTCGTAGATTGACGAATGCTATCGATTAACTGACTTTGAGTTAAACTTAACACAAAGTCTTTAGATGGAAAAGCGATTACCAAGTTCCAGTACTGTTCACCGTTTGGTGTTGATAAGAGGCTTTCCAACTCTGGAAAAGTGACCTGCAATACCTTGTGGAGACGGTTCTTTGTACGGACAATATCTTCTGTCAGATTCTGGTAAAAGCGACTTAAATCACGTAGATGTTGATAGATTTCTTGTTGTATATAGCTTGGTTTTCGATTCAGTACAAACTGAGACTGCGCTAACTTTTCAGCGTCAATTTTGTCGGTTTTACGGACACGTAGGTTGTCCAGTTACTTCTTAGCTTCCAGCGGATTGAGTCGAGTATAGGCGTAGCCATTTTCCTCAAGAAAAGCCTGAAGACGACGAGAATAGACACCTGTCGCTTCAAAGACAATCTCAGGATTAGAGACAGTTTTCAAATCGTCCAACAACCGATTAAAGCCGATGGCATCACTAGGCATGGTATAGCTATGAACCTTCTCACCGTTGACTAGAATAGCCACTTCTGAACTTGTTTTACTCACATCAATCCCAAATACTGTACGCATGATATTACCTCTTTATCTTGTTTGGTTCCTTGTTTTAGTGATGTCATTTTCAATACTCGACGTCTAGCGTCCCACATACTTTGATAACATTCTCTCTAAAACAGGTGTCTTGCCAGTTTTTGATGCGACGTCTAGCGTCAAAAAGTCCCACGACTTAACAAGACACCTCTACTTTAACATAAAGAAAAAGTAGTGAGTACTCTCTCCCGTCGGAGATTTTCTCACTACTAATCTTAGTATGTTTTTGATACTCAAAAAGATCTATAATCTCCATAGTGGAGTTACCCACTACAGAAATTATAGAGCCATGAAAGCATGGAGTTTGGGACAAAATTCTGATTAGAAAAGTAAAAAAGCGAACAAAGGAAGAGTTAAAATCTTAAAGCTCTCTCTTTGTTCGCTTTTTGTATATATTTCAGTAAAAGAAACTATATGAAATTATAGAATTTCTAACGTGAAAATCTTTTTGTCCCAAGCTCTTTTTTCACCCTGTTCTCTCAGTTTTTTCCGTTTTACTAGGTTCAAATCTACCAAATCAAACGAAACTGACAGAGGATCGTTTTTAATCTGTAAAACGACCTGTATAATCAAGGTTCAAGTCAAATACATGACGACCCGATAACAATTGAGCTGATGATGTAAATTGCCATGCAGCTGCTAGCGGATGCATATTCATGTTTCTCGCTTGTTGAACAGATAAACTATTGTACGGATATTGAGCAACCCAAAAATTCTTCAAACCAAATTGACCTGTCTGAATGGGACCTGCATAACCTAGCGTATTAACATCGATCCAACTTGCACTCGTATAGTGAACCAAGTTGTTGTATCCTAGACGGTGCATTTCATTTTCCCACGATTTCATGTTTGCATTGATATTGTTACGAGTCTTGTATTCCTCAATATCATTGACCATAACAATATCTTTCGATAATCCTAGTCGCTGAGCTGCCGCCACAAAGTAACGTGCCTCTTCTTGAGCTGATCTTGCATCTGTAAAATGTGAATAGTGGTAAACAGAAACCTTTACACCAACTGCCTGTGCATTACGAATCTGCTCCGCTGCAAATGGATTGATGTAAGATGTTCCTTCCGTTAATTTCACCACAACACCAGCTACACCTTGGTTCGATAAATTACGATAGTCTGACACAGAAAGGCTGCTATTATGGCTACTTACATCGACAAAGGCCTTAGGAGAGCGACTACTAACATTCAAATGCGTCTTTGTGCCACTCACTCTGTAACGCTTTCCTTGGCTCAAAATATAGAGCTCTGCGTGATAGATACCTGATTCAAACTGATGATTTCTTGCATGAACCATCACCCTATATGAACCATCTACTTGCTTATTAGCCTTATACCATATAATATCATTTTGACCATTTATATCAGCCCAAACAGGAACATAGACAGCATCCACACTGGTAGAGGCACGAAGATTAGAGATATGAACCTCAAAACTATCATCCACATGATTCATTTTTTGAATCGCTATATCTGCTCGTGCTACTACGTCTTTTATACTTACCGTTGTTCGAGTTGTACCAGCCCCTACTCTTGTTCCATCTGTATACTGAACATGCCAGTGGACATGATAAAGCCCTTGATCATAGCTATGATTACCCGGATCAACTGACACCGCATAACTTCCATCTTTTTGCTTGGTAGCCTCATACCAACGAAGGTCATCTCGTCCTTTTTTAGCAGACCAAACAGGTATGAGAATACGTTGAATTTTTTGGGGACTTCGCAAATTGGAAATTACTACATCAAAACGGCCATTTGCGCTATTTTGATTGTGGATTTCTATCTTTCCACTTGGTCTAGTCGGCACTGGAAGCTCCGTCCGAATCGTACCAATCCCCTCCTGGCTGCCATCTTTATAGCGATAGTAATAATGCACATGATAGCTGCCTGTTTCATAGTGGTGCAGACGGTTATCAATTCGGAGATGATAAGTCCCATCCAGTTGTCGTTCAGCGTCATACCATCGCAAATCATCTTGGCCACCTTTACTGGTCCAGACAGGAACACGTACTCCTTGAACCTCCTGAGAGGCACGAATATCGCTAATTAACACATCAAAGGTCCCATCATTTTCATTGATACGCTGAATTTCAATCTTCCCACTTGGTCTAGTCGGCACTGGAAGCTCCATCCGAATCGTACCAATCCCCTCCTGGCTGCCATCTTTATAGCGATAGTAATAATGCACATGATAGCTGCCTGTTTCATAGTAGTGCAGACGGTTATCAATTCGGAGATGATAAGTCCCATCCAGTTGTCGTTCAGCGTCATACCATCGCAAATCATTTCGGCCACCTTTACTGGTCCAGACAGGAACACGTACTCCTTGAACCTCCTGAGAGGCACGAATATCCCTAATTAACACATCAAAGGTCCCATCATTTTCATTGATACGCTGAATTTCAATCTTCCCACTTGGTCTAGTCGGCACTGGAAGCTCCGTCCGAATCGTACCAATCCCCTCCTGGCTGCCATCTTTATAGCGATAGTAATAATGCACATGATAGCTGCCTGTTTCATAGTGGTGCAGACGGTTATCAATTCGGAGATGATAAGTCCCATCCAGTTGTCGTTCAGCGTCATACCATCGCAAATCATCTTGGCCACCTTTACTGGTCCAGACAGGAACACGTACTCCTTGAACCTCCTGAGAGGCACGAATATCGCTAATTAACACATCAAAGGTCCCATCATTTTCATTGATACGCTGAATTTCAATCTTCCCACTTGGCTTTATTTCTACTGCTTCAGTCGGATCTTGTCTCAGTTCTTGAGATAATTCCTCAGAAACTACGGTTGTCCTAGACTCTGTTAAAGACAAAGGGGCTTCCTGTTTAACCTTTGGCTTACTTTGGGGTGCGGTAGGTCCGTTAGACGCTTTTCGAAATGCACTTCCTGTCTGAGTAGAGCTGCTCGAACTAGTTACTGCTGAACTGGTTGAAGTCGAGCTACTCAAGCTCGGTTCTACCCTAGAAACACTCGCAAGGCTACTGCTGCTGGATGACACATCATCTGCGCTTGATGCAGGAGACGATGAACTTGCTGAACTTGTTGGCGGAGTGAGAGCCCATTGAAATGGATAAGGTTCCAAGTTTTCAACCTGTCCTTCTTTGTTTCTTACTTCGACTTGAAGATAAAAGGTATCTGCTGTTACAGCAAAAGCATCTCGCACGAGAACCGCCTCATAGTCCCCAGTCTCAGTTTTCTCAAATGAAGAAATGGTTACCTGGTCACTCTTATCCTCTTTTGTCCACAAAGTACCAGCAGAAGGCTCATAGCCATCTGGTAACTGAGACAAGATAGCCTTGACCTTACCATCTTCTGCCACCACTTGTAGATTTCCTACAGAGACTTCGTGACGCGCTTGCGTCAGTGGCTGTAATGGTGTAATCACACTATCTGCGGTCACAGGGCTCATCCAACAAGCCAGTACCATCCCTGATAGGCATACAAGAGATCTTAGTTTCATGTTTTCTCCTATTGTTGCAATAAAAACTTCTAGCGAAATGTTAGAAGTTTTTATCGTCTATTATCTATTCTTTGATTTTAAAACTCAAGCAAAGCAAGGAAGCTTTCTGGATCAAGTGAAGCTCCACCTACAAGCGCTCCGTCCACATCTGGACAAGCCATGTAGTCTGCTACATTTTCAGGTTTTACAGAACCACCGTATTGAACGCGAACTTTGTCAGCCACTTCTTGTCCGAAGTCTGCTGCAACCACGTCACGAACTGCTTTACACATTTTTTGTGCATCGTCTTGAGTCGCTGATTTACCAGTACCGATTGCCCAAATTGGCTCATAAGCAAGTACCAATGAAGCTACTTGCTCAGCAGACAAACCTTTAAGAGCTGCTGATACTTGCGCACCTACAAACTCTTCTGCTTTACCAGCTTCGTAAGTCTCAAGGGATTCACCACAACAAATGATTGGAGTCATACCATTTTTGAAAATCGCATGTGCTTTTTTGTTGATGTCTTCATCTGTTTCATGGAAGTAATCACGGCGTTCTGAGTGACCGATAATAACATAATCCACTTCAAGCGCTGCAAGAGTTGCAGGGCTGTTTTCTCCAGTGAAGGCACCAAAATCTTCAAAGTAGCAGTTTTGTGCTGCAACTTTTAATTCCGTATTGCGCACACCTTTTTTCATACCTTCGATGAAAAGAGCTGGTGAACCGATAACAGTTTCTACGCGTTCACCTGAAGGGACTTTTGTTTTTACCGCTTCGATAAATGCACGCGCTTCTGCTGCTGTTTTGTTCATTTTCCAGTTTCCGGCGATAATTGGTTTACGTGACATTTCACATACCTCTTCTAATTTTATTTTCAGTGTATATTTTATCACAAATTAGGAAAGAAATAAAGCATTGATAGGTAAAAAACACGTTCTACACATAACAAAAAGCATACACGTTCTTGCTGCCACCTTCTTTCTTTAGGACAGAAAAGGTCGCAGGACAAAAAGAAACCCACTGGGCGTACTCGCTTTCGTATTTTCAAGCTCGTGAAAAAACAGCCCACTGGGCTGTTTTTTTTGTCTGTTTATAATTGTTATTTCTGGGAACGTAATCGAATTAAGCTTCGATTTCTGTAACCATACCTGAACCAACAGTACGTCCACCTTCACGGATAGAGAAAGTAGTACCTTGTTCAACGGCGATTGGGTGGATCAATTCAACGTCGATTGTTACGTTATCACCAGGCATTACCATTTCAGTGCCTGCTGGCAATTTGATTGAACCAGTTACGTCAGTTGTACGGAAGTAGAACTGTGGACGGTAGTTATCGAAGAATGGAGTGTGACGTCCACCTTCTTCTTTAGTAAGGATGTAAACTTCACCTTTGAATTTAGTGTGTGGGTTGATTGAACCTGGTTTAGCAATAACTTGTCCACGTTCGATTTCATCACGTTGTACACCACGAAGAAGAACACCAACGTTGTCTCCTGCAAGACCTTCGTCCAATTGTTTACGGAACATTTCAACACCAGTAACAACTGCTTTAGAAGTTTCTTCTTTAATACCAACGATTTCGATTTCGTCGTTGACACGAACAGTACCACGGTCGATACGTCCTGAAGCAACAGTACCACGTCCAGTGATTGAGAATACGTCTTCGACTGGAAGAAGCAATGGTTTGTCAGTATCGCGTTCTGGTTCTGGAATGTACTCATCAACAGTATTCATCAAGTCCATGATGATGTCTTCAAATGCTGAGTCACCTTCAAGAGCTTTAAGAGCTGAACCTTGGATAACTGGAAGGTCATCACCTGGGAAATCGTATTCTGAAAGAAGGTCACGGATTTCCATTTCAACCAACTCAAGCAATTCTTCATCGTCAACCAAGTCAACTTTGTTCATGAAGACGATCAAGTGTTTAACACCAACCTGACGAGAAAGAAGGATGTGCTCACGAGTTTGTGGCATTGGTCCGTCAGTTGAAGCTACTACAAGGATAGCTCCGTCCATTTGAGCGGCACCAGTAATCATGTTTTTAACGTAGTCCGCGTGTCCTGGAGCGTCGATGTGCGCATAGTGACGTTTTTCAGTTTCGTACTCAACGTGTGCAGTGTTGATGGTGATTCCGCGTTCGCGCTCTTCTGGAGCAGCATCGATAGAAGCGTAATCTTTTGGTTGGTTAACTGATGAAGGCAAGCGACGTGCCAATACAGTTGTGATAGCTGCAGTCAAAGTAGTTTTACCGTGGTCAACGTGTCCAATTGTACCAATGTTAACGTGTGGTTTACTACGATCGTATTTTTCTTTTGCCATTTTGGTAAAAGCCTCCAATAAAATATATTTTATAGATAGACAGTAGGCAATACAGTCTAACTTTACCTTACTATTCTATCAAATTGTAGCAGAAATGCAAGTATTTTCTATCTTTTTTACGATTTATTCCACATCAAGCTGATAATAAGGCTGATTTGGGATAGCTGCACCAATGCTTGAGGCAAATATCCAATCCTGATTTTCCAACTGGGCAAAGTTCTCTGCCTTACCTGTTAGAATAACACCTCCGAAGCTGGCTTTTCCAACTTTACCTTTTGAAGCAAGATGTGCTGTTACATCTTCTGCTAGGCCTTCTTGCCCCATCTCCTTAAATTCCTTACTCTGGCTAAATGCTTCCAATAATTCATAAAATTCCTGATAGGAGGAATCTAACCATTGTTTTCTTGGTGTCCAGCCAAATAGGTGACTGACAGCCTTTTGCGCTGTATTTTCATCGCTCATACTACCAATCCAATACCAGTTGGCCTTGAGATTTTTAGGCAATTTTTCCTCTAGTTCTGCCAAGGTGTACTGCTTATCAAAGCTAATAGCCACTTCTACCAACTGCCCTTTCATCTGTGACAAATAGGACAGTTCCTTAGCAGGTTTTCGGATAATATCCTCAGTTCCATAGCTAGCCTTAGGATTGAAAAACAGAGCTGCCTTCTGATAACTTTTGTAACTATAAGCCATCTCTGTACTATCTTGCTCGACAGATGCGGGCAATACAAAAGAAGCTAAGGCATCCTGATTCTGGTTCATGACCGTAAAATTTGCTGCAATCTCTTCATATTTTACGGAAATACCATCTATATCCTTAACGAGATTAGCCTCGTAAGTTCCACCAAGATTATTGGCAAATACGACGCGCACATTGTCTCGTTGCATATTCGGAAAGGCAATACTGGTCTGTCGATAGTAATAATCGTCTAATTTATGATACTGCTGTGCAGATAAAAATCCGAGTCCCATCCAGATAAGAAAAGCGACTCCACTTGCCAACAAAACAGATCCAAAACTAATGAGAAGCGTCCGTTTTTTCCATTCTCTTCTCGTTTTCTTCGCCAATACTTCAAATGTTTCCATAATCATATCCTTTCTCTTTCAGAGCTTGCTTTAATTTTTGACGACTGCGATGAAGACCGACCTTGACCTTGCTGACGGAATAAGAAAGAAGCTCTGCTATTTCACGAATGGTAAAGCCTTGAAAATAAAAGAGTTCCAAGAGAAGTGCATCCTGCTGTGGCAATTTTTCTACTTCTTCCAAGAGAAAGTCATATTGGTCTGTTTCGAAGGGGGAAAGTTCATGTGGCTTGAAAAATTCTTGCCGTAAAATTTCCATGTAACGTTTGTCTCTGCGATACTTATCAATGTAGCGACGAATGGCAGAGCGGTACAGGAAGGCTCGAATCTTCTCACCAGGGATAGCAACTGGCATTTCAAGGAGCTTGACAAATATATCTTGGACGACATCTTCTGCCTGCTCTTTTGGAACACCTGATGCCATCAGATAGGCGATGACATCTTTGGCAAACTCAATCAAGACTTTTTCATACGCGTCTAGTTTAATCGTACTTCCCTCCCTTCTTCACTAATAAAACGAAACGAGACCCGTAAAAGTTACAGGTCTAGTCTTATTGTACCATATTTATAACAGCGCATAACAGCGCAAACTGAAAATCTAAAAGAACATGAGGTTCAAAAAGAATTATCTGTGAGTATTGAGCTGATGATAAGGCTTGACTTCCACATCCTGACCGATATTAGAGGCAAAAATCCAGCTGGCTTTTTCAAGTTGTGCAAAGTCTTCTGCCTTACCAGTTAGAATCACACCAGCAAATGTAGCTGTTTTTCCGTCTTGATTCTTTTTAAGATAGTCTTTGACATCATTTGTCAAATCATAGTCTTTCCCATCTTCGCCCACACTATAACCAAGCCACTGATTTGCCAAAGCCTTCTCTAGATATGCTTGGAAGAAGGTATAGCTATTACAAAAAGCTTGACTAGGCGTCAAATCAGCCAGTTTCTTTTGATAGTCCTCATAGGCTTTTTGAGCTTCTTCCTTAGACAGATTTTCTGGTTTTTCCTGTTTTTTCATCTCGTCATAGGTTTCTAGTTGAGTGAGATTAGGCTGAAAACCAATCTGAGCATTGAGCTTTAACTCGCTCGTATCATAGATACTAGTGCTACCAATCCAGTACCAGTTGATGTTCAAATTACTAGGAATCATGGTTTGAATTTCATCAAAGGTATAGGGCTTATCAAAGGTCACTGCCATTTCAACTACACGATTGGGCATTTTGGACAAGAGAGAGACGTCCTGAGTGACGATATCCCCCATTTGCTGATAATTGCGGTTGGTATTATAAAAAAGTGGCACCTTATAGCTATTCCCGTGGGTATACCCCCCTTTATTATCTGATGATTTATAGAGATTGAGATGCTGATTTGAGTCATAGCCCCGACGCAAGCCATAGTGGGTCTCAAAAGCTTCAAACGGAACAGTAATGCCTGCAATATCCTTAACCTGATTAGCATAATAGGTCCCTGTAAATTCCGAGTCTGCAATGAAGGACCAGTTTATATAACTAATATTAGGATAACTGATTTCTGTCATCGTTTGATGATAATCACGTACTTCGTTGGCATTACGTGAGGTAATCCAAGCCAGTCCCTTCCAAGCCACGACCAACAGTACAACCCCTGTCACAATCGAAAGCAAGACCGTTTTTACCCTATTCTTTCGTTTACTTTTCTTTGCTGCAACTTCAAAAGTCTTCATATTCATATCCTTTCTCCTTTAGCAATCTTGCTAACTGCTTACGACCACGATAGAGGTTCATCTTAACCAGGCTTTGGCTGATTCCTAAGACCTGTGCGACCTCCTTGGTCGTCATTTCTTGAAAATAATAACAGTCCAGCACCGACTGGTACTGAGTGGACAATTCTGCTACCGCCTCATACAGTGGCCCATAATCTGATGTATCGTACTTTAGCACCTTCTCCTTTTGGAAAAATTCCTGCTGGATAATCTCATGGTAGCGTCTATCCCTACGATACCGATCAATATAGGCTCGAATAGCTGAGCGATAAAGCCAAGCCCGCAATTTCTCGAAGGGAAGAACAATGTCTGCCTCGAGAATTCTAACTAAAATGTCCTGAGCAATATCATCGCTGTCTGCTTGATTGGCGCCTGATTTTTGCAGATAATAGGAAATTTCTTTCGCAATGCCCATGACTTCTTTTTCATATTCGTCGAACCGAATCTTTCTCCCCTCCTTTCACTAATAGAACGAATGAATTGGCAATTGGTTACAGCTTTTTTAGCAAATAGACAAAAAAATCGGTAAAAACCGATTTTTTGTTCTTAACCTGAATTCCGTAAACCAGTTGCAACACCGTTGATAGTAATATGAATCAGACTTTCCTGTTCCGCACTTAATTCTCCACGACGGAGGCGATTAATCAATTCAATTTGAATGTAATTCAAGACGTTGAAATACGGCATGCGATAGGCAAGACTGGATTTCAAGGATGGCAATTCTGCCAGCAATTCGTCATTTTGCTCAATTTCCAGAATCACATTCTTGGTCAATTGCCATTCGTCTAATATTGTATGGAAAATCGCACGCACTTCTTCGTCTTCACACATTTTCGCATATTCAAAAGCGATGTTCATATTGGACTTGGAGAGAACCATGTCGACATTTGATAAGAGAGAACGAAAGAATGGCCAGTTTTCATACATGGTTTGCAACTTGGCTAGGTTTTCTGGAGCCTTGTCTATGAAGCGTTTGAAGCTAGAGCCAACCCCGTACCAACCCGGAAGCATAATGCGGTTTTGTGACCATGAGAATACCCACGGAATGGCACGGAGACCCCCAATTTCGGTGATGGTTTTCCGGGCTGCTGGACGCGAACCAATATTAAGACTTGACACCTCACGAATCGGACTTGCTGCAAAGAAGTAATCATAGAAATGTGGATTGCCAAAGACCAAATCACGGTAAATATGGTAGCTATCTTCAACAATATCATTCATCACCTCACGGTAGCCACCGATTTCGTTTGTGTCCACAATCATCTGGGTCACCATGCGATCCAAGGTCGCAGATACTAACATCTCAAGGTTGTAGTAGGCAGCATCTTTATTTCCATATTTGTTCCAAATCACTTCTCCTTGCTCGGTCAAGCGAATGCGGTCTTTGATTGAGCCAAACGGCTGAGAGGTAATGGCGTCGTAAGACGGACCACCACCACGACCAACTGTTCCACCACGACCATGGAAGAAGGTAATTTTCACCCCGTATTCCTGACCGATTTGGGTCAATTCATTCTGGGCCTTATAGAGAGTCCAGCCAGATGACAAATAGCCACCGTCCTTATTAGAATCCGAATAGCCCAACATGATTTCTTGGTAGTTGTTGTTACCTGCAATCCAAGACTTGGCAACGTCTAGCTGCAAGTAATTGCGCATAGTGGTAGGCGCATTGTCCAAATCTTCAATCGTCTCAAAAAGGGGCACAATCTGTACACGCGCACGCTCAGCATCAACCAAGCCAACTTCTTTTAAGAGAAGAGCCAACTCCAGCAAGTCAGAGACGTGTTCAGAGTGAGAAATGATATGCTGTTTGATGACCTCTTCACCCAACTTATCTTTCAACTCACGGGCTGCTGCAAAAATCGCCAATTCCTTTTCCAGCTGCTCAGATTTCGGAATGTGAGTTGCAGACAAAATCCGTGGATCTTCCACCAATTCCTTGAGCAAGATCTGACATTTTTCTTCTTCTGATAAACTACTATAGTCATCGACAATCTTCGCTGACGCTAGCAACTCAGCCACACTTGCTTCATGAATACTCGAATCCTGGCGCATGTCGATACTTGCCAAGTAGAATCCGAAAGCTTCAATGGCTTCTAGTAACTCGGTCAAGTCCCCTTTTAAGAGGGCCCCACCTTTATTTTCTTCCAAGGATTCTTTAATCGCAATGATATCCGCCTTAAATTCACGGACATTGGCATAGCGTTCATCGCTTTTTTGGTCGTGAATGAGGTAATCCCGGGTATTCCCTAATTTCATTTGGATGTAATGAAAGGCTCTACGATAAGGCTCATATTCACGATAGACAGACGCATCTGCCGACAAATCTGCCAGAGCCTGAACGGCAGGACTGACTGCTACAATCTTGGTAGATAGGGAAAAATTACGGTAGAGTTTTTCCAGCTGCTCATGGTAGTAATTCATAATGACCTCACACTGGGTCAATGCTGACAATTTCAAAGTCTCAGCTGTTACAAATGGATTGCCGTCACGGTCTCCCCCAATCCACATGCCCATAGTAATCGGACGCGGATTGACTAGCTCAATGCCGCGTTCAGCCGCAAGATTCTTGTACTCGCGTTGCAATTTGGTCACTGCTTCGATGAAGGAACTGTTGTAGTAGTCCATGACATTGGTGATTTCATTGGTCACCTTAAGCTTCTTCTCACGGATCATCTCGGTCTGCATGATGATTTCCACGTAGCAGCGCAACTCATCCAGCCACTTAGCCCGATTGATAAGACCTAGCTTAACGTCACGATAGCGACGGAGCAATTCATGGATATGCTTTGTCAAATCAAGCATGGACTGGCGTTGCACCTGAGTCGGGTGAGCTGTTAAGACGGGCACCACATTGAGATTTTCCAGAATTTCAGCTGCATCTTCACGCTCAGCAACCACATCAATGGTCGTTGAAATTTTTCCGAGGTAATCTTGACCTAGGTTGTTTTGGTGATTGATTTCATAAGCCAAATCGACATCTTCTGAAATGTTAATCAAGAGTGGTAAGACCGCGAAATAGCGAGCAATCACTTCCAGTTCATCGTTAGTCAATTGGCTGATAATATCCATTAGCTGGCTGTAGTCATCCTGCTTTGAGAGGTCTCCAAGTTCGATAATCTTATCAAATGCTTCTTCTGACATCAGCTGACGGGCTACATCTTGTAAGATATCCGTCAGAATGCCGACTTCTTCTTGGATGGTTTCCTTGTTGGTGTAGTTTTCTAATTTTTGAATCGTCATATCTTCCTTTTCTCCTACCTATTTTTCCTAGTATTCCTAAACCATAGTTCGTTCAATCTCTTCTTGAATCAACTCGCGTTTTTCATTGGCATCAATATTGAGCACAAAGGCTATTCCAATAGAAATGATGAGCAAGCTATTTCCCCCCTGAGAAATAAAGGGAAAAGTTACACCTGTCGCTGGAATCAAACCCGCAATCCCTCCGATATTGACAAAGGTCTGAACGAGAAGCATGCCAGCTACTCCAAATGCCATCATAGCATTAAAGGAATTTCTAGCCCGAATCCCCACGACAATAATCCGCAAAATCAAAAAGAACAAGAGAGCCAAAATCAGACTGGCACCAAAGAACCCCAATTCTTCAATGACAATCGAAAAGGCAAAATCCGTATGGGCTTCTGGTAGATAACCTTTTTTTTCAATCGAATTGCCCAAGCCTAAGCCAAACCAGCCACCATTGCTCATGGCATAGTAAGAATTGGTCAACTGCAAGCCTGATTCTGTCGCATTTTCAAAGGGATTAAAATACGCCGCAAACCGTCTAGCAATATAACCAAAGAGTGGAATCTTTGCCACCACCTCAACACCAAGCATTCGGATAGAGCCAAGGAGTAAGGCAGAGACTGAGACGAGCCCAATCAGCCCCGTTGAAAACCAGCGATAGCCGATTCCACTGCTCGTAATCATAATCATCATAATCAAGGCAACAATCACCGCATTTCCCAAGTCGGGAAGCGAAGCAACTAGACCTAGAGACAGCAGACTCACCATCCGCCAATCGTTTAACTTATTAGGAATCCAGCGCCCCTTGGTCAGAGCTTGATAGTCATATTTTCGAATATCACCTTGAATCTTGGCAAACTGATGTGCTAGATACCAAACAATCAGCAATTTTAGGTATTCAGCTGGCTGCAAACCGATAATTCCCTTAGGTCCTAAGCGAATCCAGCCATGGGCACCATTGACTGCATCAAAAAAATGGGAAATAATTAGCAAAAATCCATTGATTAAGAGCGTTATAGAAATCAAGCCCGATCTACGTAGAAAGCTCAATTTCATGCGATAAATGATAGCAATAGCGACCAAGCTAAGCACCCAATAGCCAGCCTGACTGAGCAAGAGTTTAAACGGATTTCCTCCATTTTGAACCTGCAAAGCACTAGTCGTAGAGTAAATCATAATCAAGCCAACGACTGATAAAATTAAATACGGAATTAAAATAGAATAGTTCAGCAAATGCTGTTTATCAATTTTCATCTATTCTCCTAAGCATCTTCTAGAGTATTGCTCTCATTATACCATATTTCCCTAGTAAATACGGAAAAATCTGACAATTTTAGGGAAAAGCGTTTCCAAGTATTAGCCCAAGTGTTAGCAATCCCCTTCGCAAACAAAATACCCAGTCATCTACTGGGTATCCTCTTCTCCTATTTACTGGTTACTGGAAAGTTTGCAGGTAGAAGGCAATCGTATCGCCATCTGAGACATGCATTTCCTTGGCACCTTTTGGAGCTAATTCGTCATTGACATCATACATCCAATAGGTGTTTTTTTCTGGATTCTGGCTGACCTCATCAATAGAGGTCACTAGACCATCTTTTTCTTCAATTTTGTGGTGGTCTTCTAGAATATCCATCACCGAGTCATCTTTTTCAAATGTCACCTTTTCCTCAACAACTTTATTATCTGGGAAAGTAACTTTCAAAGTCGCTGTATAGGTTTGCTCTGTTTTTGAAGCGGTTTGTGGTTGGCAAGCTACTAAAAAGAGACCTGCGATGACGGTTATGACGCTAAACATCCATTTTTTCATAAGGGTAATATCTCCTAAATATAGAATAAATAATGGGGTAGAATAAAACAGTTGAAATGCTATGTAACACATCAAACGATAGGCCGTTTAACCAATAGAGAATCGGATTTGTCCCGAATTGCCAAGCAGTTGGAAGGCTAATCGAAAAACCATAGAGGAATAAGATGATTCCTGCAAGGATACTTTGTAACTCAATCCCCAACTTCCCCTTTCGAATAAAGGGAATCACAAGGATACGCCACAAGAGCATGACGACAGCAAAACTCGCTATCTGCCAAAAAACGACTAGGCCAAATCCAAATATAAGACTGCTTCCCAACATGGTCAAGGCCATAACCCAGAGGCTATCACTCAAGGGTAAAAAGCAAAGACTAACTAGAAAGATAGCCGAAATCGGCTTGATATTTGGTAGGGCTCCAAATGCAGCACGAAGCGCAATCGATAGGGCTGCTAGAATGACAATCTGGCTGATTCGTCTCGTCGACATGATACATAGTACTCTCTCTTTTATTTCCTTTTCTAGGGTAACGAATTCTCAGCCCGCTGTCAAGATAAATTCTTCTGCTTTCAGCTTATTTTTTTGATTTTTCCCTCTATTTAGGATAGAATAGGAGCAATGAGAAAGAAAATACATCCTATCCTTGTTGCCTTGTTTTTCCTCTGTTTTACAGGGATTATTCTTACAACAAAAGCAACGCTTCAAGAACAAGACAAAGACAAGCAAGAAGTTGTTCAACAAACAGGTGACAGCACACCGACCAAGCCGAGTTACCATGCCAGCGCCATTCATATCACCAATGCGCTGGACATGAAACCGATTATCGATGTCTCTGGCTGGCAACGTCCATCTGATATTGACTACGATACCCTCTCCGCCAACATATCGGGTGCTATTATTCGTGTACAGAGTGGTTCGCATACCCGAAAGGATAACAACGCATCTGACGAAAAGGGAATTGACAAGCATTATCAGACCCATATCAAAGAATTTCAAGCACGTGGCATTCCCGTCGCCGTCTATGCCTATGTCACTGGAAATAGTGTGGAGTCTATGAAAGAAGAGGCCAAATCCTTCTACGAAGCCTCCTACAAGTTCAAACCGACCTACTACTGGCTCGATGTCGAAGACAAGACCATGGAGGACATGAATGTCGGTGTCGAAGCCTTTCGCCAAGAGTTGGAAGACCTCGGGGTGAAAAATATTGGAATCTACATCGGGACCTACTTCATGGCAGAGCACAATATCTCCGTAGATAAGTTTACAGCTCTTTGGATTCCGACCTATGGCACCAATTCAGGCTACTACAATGCGGCTCCTGAAACCAATTTAGATTACGATTTACACCAGTATACCTCTGTCGGCTCTCTCAACGGATTTGCCCACCATTTGGACCTCAATCTGATTACGACTCTTAAAGATCCAAATGAAGTTTATCAAAAATTGTTTACAAACCCAGAATAATATGCTATACTAACCGTAATTAAATACCTATCACAAAGGAGTGCTTCGGCTGAGATCGCATCTGCGAAATCCTCGAACCTGATCTAGTTAACACTAGCGTAGGGATTGTGTTTGAAACGATACTTGTTTTTCACTCGTATTATCAAAGACCAAGGCTCCTTTTGTGAAGAAAAGGAGTCTTTCTTTATGTCCAAAAATCTCAATGCCCTCGTCGAAGTTGCTCTCTTTGCAGCACTTGCCATGGTTCTTTCTTTCATCCCCGATTTCATGGGCTGGTTCAATCCGTCCTTCGGTGCCATTCCCTTAATCTTAATTTCCCTGCGCAGAGGTGCGAAATACGGCTTACTAGCTGGTCTAATTTGGGGACTGCTCCACTTTGCTTTAGGCAAGGTCTACTACCTCTCCTTCTCCCAAGTCTTGCTCGAATACATCCTAGCCTTTCTAGCAATGGGACTTGCTGGCTATCTATCCTCCCAATTTAAACAGGCACTAAAAGAAAAAATGCAAACACAAGCACTTGGGTACGCCTTTCTAGCAGCTAGTCTGGCTGTATTCGTCCGTTATCTCATTCACTACATCGCAGGTGTCATCTTCTGGGGGAGCTATGCACCTGAGGGCATGTCTGCCTACTGGTACTCCTTTACCGTCAACGGTACAGCTGGAGGCTTGACCCTCCTTGTCGTTGTCATCGTCCTAGGCATTCTCATTCCGACCAGTCCACGATTTTTCCTGCCCAATAGATAGCGACTAATCGATTTTCCTAAATAAGATATAAATGTGGTATAATAGTATCGCTTTGAACGTTTTCTCGTCATTCAGTTTCTATCTTAACGTCGTTAACGCGTTGCCTAGTATAGTGAATGACGGTATGTTTCAGTTGATATTCTTATACCTTTTTGTTTTTTGGAGGAAATAATGACATCTTTTATTGCAAGAATTGTAAAAGGAATGATTATCGCCCTTGGCTTCATTTTACCTGGTGTTTCAGGTGGGGTCTTGGCTGCGATTTTGGGTATTTATGAGCGAATGATTCGCTTTCTCGCACATATCAGGGAGAATTTTGTCGAAAATGTTCTCTTTTTCATCCCCGTAGGAATCGGTGGTATCTTAGGAATTGCCCTCTTTTCTTACCCCGTTGAGTATCTTCTCAAGCACTATCAAGTGATTGTTCTCTGGGGCTTTGCGGGAGCCATTGTCGGAACCATTCCGAGTCTCGTCAAGGAATCCACTCAAAAGACTGCGCGCGACAAGGTGGATGTAGCGACCCTCTGGGGAACCTTTGTCATCTCTGGTCTTCTTCTCTACTTCCTCAACGATCTCGTAGGAACTCTACCTGCCAGCTTTGCTAGCTTTGTCCTAGCAGGTGCCTTGATTGCCTTGGGGATCTTAGTTCCTGGCCTTAGTCCGTCTAACCTGCTCCTTATTTTAGGGATTTACAGTCCCATGCTCAATGGCTTTAAGTCGCTTGATTTACTAGGAACATTTCTGCCGATTGCAATCGGTGGGGCACTTGCCATGCTAGCCTTTTCAAAAGCAATGGACTATGCACTTGAACACTACCACTCTCGTGTCTACCATTTCATTATCGGAATTGTCCTATCAAGTACTCTGTTAATTCTCATTCCACAAGCAGGCAATGAAGAATCCATTTCCTACGCTGGTACAGGATTTTACACGTGGATGCTCGCCATTCTCCTCTTTTCACTCGGCATTTGGCTAGGGCTTTGGATGAGTAAACTGGAGGAAAAATACAAGTAATGAGTAAGAAAAAGAAACTCAAGAAAACCTTGGTCGACCAAATCTTAGACAAGGCAGGCATTGTCCATGACAGTCTTGAAATCAATGCTCTTGAGGGAAAACTACCAGACCATGTCCTAGAGCATCAGATTTACAAAACCTTAGCCTTAACAGGTGACAAGACAGGGCCTATCATTGGAATTGTGCCCATTACCGAACATCTTTCTGAAAAAGCCCTAGCCAAAATCTCAGGTAATAAAAAAATCAGCATGATTCCGCAGAAAGACTTGGAAAAAACAACCGGTTACGTTCACGGAGCTAACAACCCTGTCGGCATTCGCCAAAAACATGCTTTTCCAATCTACATTGACCAGTCGGCCCTAGAATTGGGACAGATGATTGTCTCAGCAGGAGAAATCGGGCGATCCATTCGCATCGATAGCCAAGCACTAGCTGATTTTGTCAACGCAAGCTTTGCGGATTTGACCCTTAAATAAGCATAGAACAATGATCACAAAATCGTATATTTATCAGAAAAATTAGCTATCCTAGCTGATTTTTTTTATCTTTTGTGCTAGAATGAATGAGATAGACTTTGGAGGAATGAAACGACTATGTCAAATGAACATTTTGAAGAATTAAATGACCAACAACTAGTTCGGCGTGAGAAAATGACTGCCTTGAGCGAAAAAGGCATTGACCCATTCGGAAAGCGCTTCGAACGTACTGCCAACTCCGCAGAATTAAAGGCACAGTATGAAGAGAAATCTAAGGAAGACTTAGCTGACTTAGGCGCTACTGCTATCATCGCAGGACGAATGATGACCAAGCGCGGAAAAGGTAAGGCTGGCTTTGCCCACATTCAAGACCGCGAAGGGCAAATTCAAATCTACGTCCGTAAGGACGATGTCGGTGAAGAAAACTACGAACTCTTTAACAAGGCTGACCTTGGAGACTTTATTGGGGTTGAGGGAGATGTCATGCGGACCAATATGGGAGAATTATCCATTCATGCCCGCAAATTGACCCACTTGTCAAAAGCTCTTCGCCCGTTGCCAGAAAAATTCCACGGTTTAACAGATACAGAGACCATTTACCGCAAACGCTACTTGGACTTGATTTCTAACCGTGAGAGCTTTAATCGCTTTGTCACTCGTAGCAAGATTATCTCCGAAATTCGCCGTTACTTGGACGGACTTGGCTTCTTGGAAGTAGAAACACCTGTCCTTCACAATGAAGCTGGTGGTGCTGCTGCTCGTCCATTTATTACCCACCACAATGCTCAAAATATTGACATGGTCCTACGGATTGCAACCGAGTTGCACTTGAAACGCCTCATCGTTGGTGGTATGGAACGTGTCTATGAAATTGGTCGCATCTTCCGTAACGAGGGAATGGATGCTACTCACAATCCAGAATTTACATCGATTGAGGTCTACCAAGCCTATGCCGACTACCTTGACATCATGGACTTGACCGAGGGCATTATCCAACACACTGCAAAAGCCGTTGTCGGAGACGGACCTGTTACCTATCAAGGAACAGAAATCAATATCCACCTGCCATTCAAACGCGTCCACATGGTTGATGCAATTAAGGAACAAACGGGTGTTGATTTCTGGCAAGAGATGACCTTTGAAGAAGCAAAAACTGTTGCAAGTGAGCATAAGGTCCCTGTTGAAAAGCACTATACAGAAGTTGGTCAGATCATCAACGCTTTCTTTGAAGAGTTTGTCGAAGATACACTTATCCAACCAACTTTTGTCTACGGTCACCCCGTTGCAGTATCCCCACTTGCAAAGAAAAACGATGAAGATCCTCGCTTTACGGACCGTTTTGAGCTCTTTATCATGACCAAAGAGTATGGAAATGCCTTCACTGAGTTGAACGACCCAATTGACCAATTGGAACGCTTTAAAGCACAAGCCAAGGCCAAAGAATTGGGAGATGACGAAGCGACTGGTATTGATTATGACTACGTAGAAGCCCTTGAATACGGCATGCCACCAACAGGTGGACTCGGTATCGGAATCGACCGCCTCTGCATGCTCTTGACTGATACGACCACAATCCGTGACGTCCTTCTTTTCCCAACAATGAAATAAGGATGTCTTTATCGATTACTGAACACCTAAAAGACCCCCAGTAGCTACATACTACTTGGGGTCTTTGCTTAACCTGCTCGCTTAAAAAATCCTTTGTCCATAACTTTGTGTTATATACTCTTACTGTTCGAGCCTTACTCTACATTCCAAGCGACACCTTCGTACTGCCATCCGCGGGTCGAACGGACGTTTTTCTCGTTGGCATCTCGTGTGTAGAGGTGCTTTTTAATACCTGCGTGGTACAAACGATAAACTGGTGTCTTCCCACTTGATTTGTAGGCTTCACCCTCTTGGTTCTAACCCCGAGTCGCAAGGATTTTGTATTCGTTTGTATCCATAGTGTAGAGATGAACCTTTAGACCTGGGTGATAGAGGCGATAGACAGTAGTTCCAGAAGCGTTGTTACTAGTCCATGCTTGCCCCTCTTGGTACCACCCCCGTGTTCCAAGAACACGATATTCATTTTCGTCCATGGTATAGAGGTGAACTTTTAAATCTGGTTGATACAGGCGGTAGACAGGGCTACTTGCTGGTACAACTTCTACAGAGAATTGACGCTCTATTGGTATTCTAGGCCTTTCGAGATTTGTAGCAGGTTCATGCTTATAAGTGATATCATGCTTGGTTATATAATCAAAAAATGGTTGTGTGGAATCATTTAGATAGAGGACAAGTGCCACCTTTCCAACATTGACTGCTCTTCAGTTCCCTATTTCATCCACCTCTAAAGCATTAGCAGGTGAACTCTTCGTCAAACCATAACCATAGGTGTATTGGAAGTCTTTCAACGGTCCATCCTGTAAGGGGCGGATTTGTCCAGATTGCCCAAGGATGATTTTTCCCTGCGGTACTGTGCTTTCATCTAAATAAAATTCATTATAGTCAATGTAGGTTGTCGCTTCTGCACTTTGAATAACCACAAAAGACATACAGAAGACGGCAAATAGCGCAGTTAGATAAATAGCAAGTTTTTTCATCATCAAAAACTCCTTTATTTTTAGTATATCACATGCTCAAAAGTAATCAGATGATTATATTTAAGTTGTTCCATTTTTATCAGACAAAAGCAACCAATAAAAAAACGAACAAGATAAGACTTCAAACAGTTGAAAGATCTTATTTGTTCGTTTTTTAGACTTGAGACTATGTCTCAGCCGGATATGTTTTACTTAAAATTTAGACAGTATACTATTCATAACGAAGCGCTTCGATTGGGTCTAGCTTAGAAGCCTTGTTGGCTGGTAGAACACCAAATAGAACACCGACTGCGGCTGAGAATGCGAGACTTCCAAGCACAACTGGAAGGGAAATCACAGCCGTTATCTCGGCTCCGAGCGCCTTGGTCAGATTGATGGTAGTCACTGCTAATTGGGCGATTCCAAGGCCAATAAGACCACCAAGGCTAGTCAAGACCATTGCTTCAATCAGGAATTGCAAGAGAATATTGCCACGAGTCGCACCGAGGGCTTTCCGTAGACCAATCTCACGTGTCCGCTCTGTTACAGATACCAGCATGATATTCATAACACCGATACCTCCTACCAGTAGGGAAATACCTGCTACCGCACCGATAAAGGCAGTAATTCCTGAGAGCTGCGTATTGAAGGTCTCTAAGAATTGAGAGAAATCTTGAATATCGTATTGTGCCTCTCTGAGGTGAGTCGCACGAGTCAAGTAAGCAGCTGCTGCGCGTCCAACTTCTGAAGAGCGCGCAACATCTTCGACATGAACGAAAACTTGGGCATTTTCAGAGGCTCCAGTCTCAGCTGCAACTTGGGTATTGGTCATCAAAGCAGCACCACCTACTCCAAAGTTAGCAATACCACCACTGGTTTCTTCTTTATAGACACCAACAACTAAGTAAGCTTTATTGGCAAGACTAACCGTCTGATTGAGGGCTGATTTTGCATTGCCAAACAATTTTTCAGCAACTTGTTCATCTAGCATAATGATGCGGGCAAATTGCGTATAGTCAGTTGCAGTAAACTTACGTCCTGCTAGAAGAGAAATGTCCTTTACATCAAAGTAATTTCTGCTAACACCTGTAATAAAGACACTATCTACTTTTTTTGCACCAACACTAATTTCACCGTTGTTACTGTTGGTTGTGTAATAATTGCTGACTCCATCGACTTCAAGTAAACCTTTCAAAATACCGTCTGTCAAAGTTGGTTCTGGTTCATCCGTTACTTGCGTTTCAGAAAAATAGGTTGATAAGCCGTCTTGTTGTGTTTCTCCCTTCGTATTTGAGAAATACAGTTGCACATTATTGCGGTCGCCAGCCAAGGCTTCTGACAAGCTTCGTTTAAAACCTTCTCCCAAGGCTACAATGACCACAACAGAAGCAATCCCGATGATAATCCCTAACATGGTTAGAAGTGAGCGCATCTTGTGGGCAAGGACAGATTTTAAGGCAAATTTAATATTTTCCATCTAGTTCTCCTCCTTGCGAATATCTTCTGTAATGACCCCATCACGAAGGACGATGCGGCGTTTGGCATAGGCTGCGATTTCTGGCTCGTGGGTCACCATGATAATGGTCTTACCTTCACGATTTAACTCGGTTAAGAGTTCCATAATCTGGTCACCGGTCTTGGTATCAAGAGCCCCTGTTGGCTCATCCGCTAAAATGATGGATGGACTATTGACCAAGGCACGCGCAATCGCAACCCGCTGCTTCTGACCACCTGATAACTCAGACGGCAAATGCGTCATTCGCTCGCCTAGCTCAACCTTTTCTAAATATTGTTGGGATAGGGCCTTGCGCTTGCTAGCCGGTACACCTGCATAAATCAAGGGCAATTCCACATTTTGTAGCGCATTCAACTTGGATAAGAGGAAAAATTGTTGGAAGACAAAACCAATCTGGTTGTTTCGAACATGGGCCAACTTGTTTTCCGAAATCTGGCTGACTTCCGTATCTTCCAAGATGTACTCACCAGTTGTCGGACGATCCAAGAGTCCGATAATGTTCATCAGAGTGGATTTCCCTGAACCTGACGGCCCCATGATGGCAAGAAACTCTCCTTCTTCTACCTCCAAGTCAATATCTTTTAAAACGCGTAGTTCTTGATCTCCATTTTTATAGCTCTTATTGATGTTGGTCAGCTTGATTAGTTGTTTCTTCATTCGCTTCTACCTCTTTTCCATCTTCTAAGCTATCGTTTGGATTGGAGATGACATGATCGTCTGCTTTCAGACCTCCTGTTACTTCTTGATACATCGCATCTGAGCTACCAAGCGTAACTTCCACTTTCTGAGCTTTTCTATCAACAATGGTCCAAACAAAGTTTTTATCTCCTTCTGGCACAACTGCAGTAACTGGTACAAGGATTGATTTACTGTTATTCACCACCTCAATATTGACAGAGAAGCCTTGTTTCAACTCTCCAACTTCACTGGTAATAGCTACTTTGAATGGATACTTAGCATTTGAAGTGCCACCACCTTCACCAGGAAGAGCTGCTGAGGCTTGCCCGTTTTCAGGATAGTTTGAAATATAGGTAATTTTTCCAGTCCATACTTTATCAGGGTAAACTTTTGAGGTAATTTTCACTTCTTGATCAACTGAAATATTTGCCAAGTCATATTCAGAAAGTTCGCCTGTTACTTGTAGGCTACCTTGGTTGACAATATGAACGACCGTTTGGTTCGTGCTGGTATTTGATTTTGAAACAGATTTATTGACTTCGACAACAGTTCCAGCAACATTACTAGTCACAGTTGCTTCGTCAAAAGCTGCTTGGGCCTTATTCACTGCTGCTTGGGCATCGGCATAGGCATCGTTCAAGTCTTGCATCTGCATGTCGACAGTACGTTGCGCAGTCGCAGTCGATTTGCTATCGACAGAAGAATCTCCTGTCAAATCAACGCTCTGACCATTTACTCGAAGATCTTCAATCTGACGTCCTACCTTGTCACGGGCCCGCACCGCTGTATCGTAAGCTGCTTGTAATTCAGATGTATCATATTGAACGAGCGGTGTGCCAACTTGCACCTGATCACCTTGGGCCACCAAGACTGCGTTCAAATCTCCTTTTGAAATATCATAATAAACATATTGCTCATCAGCTGCAGCAACTGTCCCTGATAATAGTGTTGAAGAAGCAATCGATCCTTCCTTAACTGTCGTATACATCAAACTTTCTGCTGCAACAGGCGCTTCTGTCTTCTCACCTCCAAATAGTAAGGCCCCTCCAATAAGAGCAACTGCTGCCACTCCTAAACTGGAAAACAAAATAATTTTGCTTTTCTTTGTCTTAAACATATCTTCTCTCCTTTTATGATGAACAATTATTGTACTATGTATATAATACATCGATACAAGAAAAAATGCAAGCATTTTTGATACTATTTTACAAAAAAATCTATTTTTTGACTATCACTTCTGCTGACATTTACCTTACACTTTTGTAAGATTAGTGAAACGTAGCCGATTTTTGCAGGAAGTCTAAAAAAGCGTTACAATAGAAGAAAATAGGAAATTAGAAGGGAAAGCGTATGAAAACATTTGATATCATTGCAATTGGTGGAGGTTCTGGAGGGATTGCTACTATGAACCGCGCCGCAGAACATGGCGCAAAGGCTGCTGTCATTGAGGGAAATCTCCTTGGGGGGACCTGCGTCAATATCGGTTGTGTTCCCAAGAAAATCATGTGGTATGGCGCTCAGGTGGCAGAAACCCTTCATACTTATGGGTCTGAATATGGTTTTTCAGCTGAAAATATCCACTTTGACTTTGCAACCTTGAAGAAAAATCGTGATGCCTATATCGAACGATCACGAAATTCCTACAAGGGAACCTTTGAGCGCAACAAGGTTGAAGTCATCAAGGGCTATGCTCGCTTTGTCGATGAGCATACTGTTGAAGTAGGCGGAGAGCATATCTATGCTGAGAAAATTGTCATTGCAACAGGTGCAAAACCAATACTCCCAACTATTCCTGGTGGGGAGTATGCCAATGTATCTGATGATGTCTTTGCCTGGGAAAAACTTCCTGCGTCTGTAGCCGTCATCGGCGCTGGCTATATCGCTGTTGAAATGGCGGGCGTCCTCCATGCACTCGGAGTAAAGACAGACCTCTTTGTCCGCCGTGACCGTCCCCTGCGTCGCTTTGACAGCTATATTACAGACGCCCTCATGGCTGAAATGGAGCGGACTGGTCTGCCCCTACACCCTCATAAAATTCCGCAACGGATTGAAAAAAATCCAGATAGTAGCCTAACGATTTTCTTTGAAGACGGCAGCCAGCATACTGCAGAGAAAATCCTCTGGGCCGTTGGTAGAAGAGCTAATATTGATAACTTAAATCTAGAAGCTGTAGGCATCACCACTACCTCAACGGGGCATATTGCAGTCAACGAATTTCAAGAGACGAGTACCCCTCATATCTATGCCCTTGGTGATGTAACAGGTGAAAAAGAATTGACCCCTGTTGCGATTAAGGCTGGGCGCACCCTATCAGAACGCCTCTTTAACAACAAAACAAATGCTAAAATGGACTACCGCTTCATTCCAACTGTTGTCTTTTCACATCCTGCCATTGGCACAATCGGCTATACCCAGGAAGAAGCAGAAAAAGAATTTGGTGCTGAAAATGTCAAGGTCTATACTTCTGGCTTCACTTCCATGTATACTGCTCTGGGAAGCCACCGTCAAGCGGCTAAATTCAAGCTAGTCACAACTGGACCAAAAGAAAGAATCGTCGGACTTCACGGTATCGGTTACGGTGTGGACGAGATGATTCAAGGATTTGCTGTCGCAATCAAAATGGGCGCTACCAAGGCCGACTTTGATGCAACAGTCGCCATTCACCCCACAGGTGCAGAAGAATTTGTCACTATGCGGTAAAACTCCAGTGAGACAAGATGTAACCATCAAATTTTGTTTCTCCGTGTGACAGCCGATAGAAAAAGGATTGACTTTTCAGGTCAATCCTTTTATAATTTCGTTACCCTTCAAAAATAGAAAGGATAACAGTATGCATTCTTCACACACTAAATCCCTCATCTATCCTGCCATTGGAGCTGGATTGATTGCGGTTCTATCTCAGATTGTCATTCCGCTTGGTCCTGTCCCCTTTACATTACAGACGCTTGCGGTGGGGCTGATTGCTAGTCTCTATCAATCGAAGGAAGCTACAATAAGTGTCATCCTCTATCTCTTACTAGGTGCCATTGGTCTGCCTGTCTTTGCAGGATTGTCAAGTGGCATAGCAACACTTTTTGGCCCAACTGCGGGGTTTCTCTGGGGATTTTTGCTTTATGCAGCTGTGACTGCGTTCCTCACACCGCCTAAGTCCACTCTCGTACAGGTTTTCCTTGCGAATCTCTTGGGCGACGCCCTCTGCTTCTTGTCAGGAGGCCTTGTCTTTTCCCTAATTACTCAGAGCAACATGGGAAAAACACTGGCGCTGACTGTGCTTCCCTTTCTAATTCCTGACTTGATTAAATTGGTCATCATTACCCTAGCATACCGGCCACTCAGTCGAATTTTCAAGGTGTAAAATCACTAGACAGACCATTCTAGGTTTTGCTTAATTGCGAAAGGCATCGACCAAGACTTGAAATTCTTCATTAGATAGGGTAATGCCCTTGCCCATTTTACTATGGTCTGGGCTCCAAGTGCGGATATCGTACTTAGCAGGTGCGCCATTAAAGCTAACCCTATTCAATTCCTTAGTCCAGCCCTTCTCGTTTTCAGACAAAACGAGTAACTTTTCTTCAATTTCAAATGTAAATTCTGCCATCTTATTCCTCCTCAATACTTTATTCGTAAAAATTTATAAAAACTTGTCTTTTCTAAACATTTCCGATATGATAATTGTATCAATCTTTGGAGCATTTTACCATGAAAAAGTTTTTGTCCATTCTCTTTTATCATCTCAATGTCTTTTTGGGCAATCAGCCAGCCCAAAAAGAACTGTCAGACGAAGAAGATTCACCCTATCGCGACATAATCGAGCTGGCTCTCTATAAAAAAGCAGCAATTCACGTCATCTATGCTGATAAGAGCTTCACAGGCGAGATTGTCACATTTGACCCTGACAAAAATCGGATGATTGTTAAAAACTTCAAACGAAACGTGACCAGTATTATCCCCCTGAGCGATATTCAGCGCATCTCTCTCGTACCAGACAACATCCGAAAATCTCAACAATATAGCGAATTGAATAAAGGTTAGGATAGCGTTATACTCTATAAAAATCAAAATCTGACTAACTTCCACAATTGAGAATTGTGGAGGGCTGGAAATAGAATGAGCAAGTTGGTTACATCTGCGTCCCCGCTAAAGGGAGCCTCTGTTGTAACCAACTAAAGTTAGAACATCTGCGTCTCCGCTAAAGGGAGCCTCTGCTGTAACCAACTAAAGTTAGAACATCTGCGTCCCCGCTAAAGGGAGCCTCTGCTGTAACCAACTAAAGTTAGAACATCTGCGTCCCCGCTAAAGGGAGCCTCTGCTGTAACCAACTAAAGTTAGAACATCTGCGTCCCCGCTAAAGGGAGCCTCTGCTGTAACCAACTAAAGTTAGAACATCTGCGTCCCCGCTAAAGGGAGCCTCTGCTGTAACCAACTAAAGTTAGAACATCTGCGTCCCCGCTAAAGGGAGCCTCTGCTGTAACCAACTAAAGTTGGAACAGCTGCGTCTCTTTTTTACACTGCTCTTAGTCCGTGTTCAGTTCTCAATCCACTATAAATGAAACACCCGATTAACATCAGGTGTTTTTTCTATCCTAATTTACACACGAACAGTTAGGGACTGACCATCTTCCTGATAAAGATTGATTAGTCCTGACTTGCAGGCACGAACCATGTCCCCAGGATAGACTTCCTGCGGCAGACGAATAGCCAAGAGTTCCATCGGACGGTTAGCACGCTCGATTGGCAGACCGTCCGAATCACGCAAGTCCGTGATAGTAGTCTCAAAATGGCGGAAACCTGGACCGTAAAACTCGACCTCATCCCCCTCATTGATAACATTACGTTGGCGAATGGTTGCCGTCATCGTTGTCTTATCAAAAGCCACAACCTCTGCAATGAATTTATACTCAGGAATCTTGCGACGAGCGCCAAACAATTGCTCATTTTCTGTCGGCGGATTGTAGTAGAATCCTGTTGCCAACTCACGCTGGGCAACCTTCCATAGCTCGTCAATCAAGTCCTGTTTAATCGCTTCGAATTTCTCTGGACTTTCCAAGTAGGCATCTACCGCTGCCTTGTAGCAATTGGTCACGGTAGATACGTAGTGAACAGACTTCATCCGTCCTTCAATTTTGAGACTATCCACCCCATTTTCAATCATATCTGGGATATGGTCAATCATACACATATCCACTGCTGACATGGAAAATTCTTCAGGTACTTGTCCCTTAATGCTTCTGCGCTCTTCTCCAAATGGCAAATCATAAAGATTGTATTTCCAGCGGCAGGACTGCGAACAACCACCACGATTGGCATCACGGTTACTCATGTGGTTAGACAAAACACAACGCCCTGAGTAGGAAATACACATGGCTCCGTGAACAAAAGCTTCAATCTCAACGCTGGTACGCTTACGAATTTCGGCCAATTCTTCCATGGTCACTTCCCGCGCCAAAACGACTCGAGTCAAGCCCAATTCTTTCCAAAATTCAAAGGTTTCATAGTTGGTCGATGAGGCTTGGGTAGACAAGTGAATCTCAAGACCTGGCGCTTCTGTCGCACAAATCACAATCAAAGCAGGGTCTGACACGATAACGGCATCAAGTCCCATATCTCGCAATTCCCGAAACCAAGCTCCTGCTCCCACTTCATTTCCCTCGTGGGTCACCATGTTTGCTGCCACATAGACCTTAGCACCACGGGCGTGAGCATACTCAATCCCTTCTTTCATTTCTTCCATTGAGAAATTTCCAGCTCGGCTCCGCAAGCCGTAAGCCTGACCGCCAACAAACACGGCATCTGCCCCATAATCAATCGCTACTTTTAATTTTTCTAAGGTTCCAGCAGGCGACAAGACCTCTGGACGTTTCAATGTTCTTTCTGTCATATCGTTTCCTATTTTACCTTATCTCTATCGTATTCGTAAAAACCTGTATCTAGCCCACGCTCTTTAGGATGCAATTTACGTACCTGTTCATCCAATAAGAATGCCCGATCATAGGTCAATTCTCCAGCTTCTGCCAAGTCTCTTGCTTCCACAAAACATTTGGCAATTTCCACAAAATGTTCACCCGGACAGTAAATGCCATCCAATTTCCAATGCAGATAGTTGTGCTCAACCAGCTCTGTCAATTTCATCATCATGTCAATATCATTATTGATGAAAATGTGGGTCCCATGTTTGTCTTCGTAAATCGAATAATGGCTTTCTGGATCACTCGGTTCTGCTAGGAAAAGCCCCCGTTCTCGTGACAAATCCGTTTCATCAGCTTTTGTAAAATTGTAGTAATTCTGTAAAAGAGTCCGCTTGGAATGGTGAATCACTGATGCGCCATAGACTAAAATTTCCGCTGGGATTTCAAGATTTTGAGCAATATCAAAGAGTTCTGCAGAAGGAATCTCGCGGGCCAGCACCGCACCAACGGCACCATGGTCCTTCCAGAAGTTAATCTGGCGACTCGATGTAACAAAGACCGATGTATCGTAAATCAGCTTAAAATTGTAACCATCACGTTTGTTGATGTAGAAGATTCCCGTGTCACCCACAACCAAATGATCCACCTGGATTTCCTTCATCAATTCCATGAAGGGTTTGATGTTATCCATTGCTTCTTGGTGCATGAGGGCGTTAGCCGCAACAGTAAGTTCCTTACCAGCCTCGTGCGTCAAACGGGCAATCTCCCGCAGTTCATCATAGGTAAAGGAATGCGGAATCCGCAAGGCATGGTCTTCTTCTCCTACGTAAATGCGGTCCACACCCGCTTCTAATAGTTGTTTGACTTGTTCAATACTTTCAGCAGTTGCTGTAATCACAATTTTTTCCATAACGTTAATTATATCACACTATCGAGCCTTCTTCAGCACTTCCCTTCATTTTAATGTTCAGACTTTTCTCATTTTTTTGTAATGAAAATGTAACAATTCTGTTACAGAAAACTAGCATTGTTATGATAATCTTAATAAGCACAAAGGAGACGATATGGCACTTAGACAATATCGGCCTGACTATTACCAGTATGACGAGTCTATCCCGAAAGAGAAACAACAGGCCACCTATCAAGCATATCACGTAACCGATTCAGCTAGAGAACGAATCAAGGAATTTTTCTTCTTTTTAAATATCGCTATTTTTAGTGTGATTACAGTGGTTGCTACGTACATTTATCTTTCAAACGGCGTTCCTGTCTTTTTGGCCTTTATCTTAGCAATTTTAACAGGACTAGTCGGATTAAAGCTCGTTCAATTGTTCATCAAGAAAAAGCTCTATAAATCAAAAAACAGAACCAAAGCGAAACAATAAGTAAGGTTCTGTTTTTTTGTAAGTAAATAAATGACTATAAAAAAGAGTGAGGCAAAAGTCATAATTTCACTGAAATCAACTTCGTCATCTTCGCTTTCTCGTTTCCACTCTCAGGTATTCACAGTCCTCTGGGCTAGCCTCACTCTCTAGTTTCTAGAATCAGGTATTCATATTCCACTGGACTATCCTCTCCTTCTAGTTTTCGAGCTCAGGTATCAATAGTCACTCCCCTGACTATTGATATACGTCAAACTGTTAAATCTATAAAAAGAAACGAGCCTGGACACTTTTAGTCCAGGCTCTTATTTATTCTTCTTCTACCACTGGCAGGTCAATTTCAATGTCTTCTGTTGTAACAGCTAACTCTTCTGCCACTTCTTCTACTGAAGGAAGGGATTTAGCTTTTTCCTTGATTGACTCCACCAAGTCACCTGTTGTCAGGTTTTGCTCGGCAATTTTTTCTTTGATTTGCTCAAACTTTTCAAGGGATTGCGCCTTGACTAATTGCGCTTTTTCTTTACCGGATTGAACCAAGTCATCCACCGTCAATTCACCTGATTCCAATTGACCTTTGACAGAGTCAAATGTATCAACGGCTTGTTGACCCAAATCTTGTGCTTTTTGAATCAATTCAGCATTGATTTCTTCATGATTTTCTTGGTAATCTTTGGCAAAGCTAACCACTTTGTTTTTGACTGCTTGACCTGTCTTGGTTGCAAGAAACGCAGCAGCTGCGGCGCCACCTGCTGCACCCAACAAGATGCTTGTGAAAATACTAGATTTTTTTACCATGTTTTTCTCCTTTCTTTCCTAAAATGGAAGATAACTTACTAACGGCTGCCAAAGCGCCACCTGCTTTGACTGTATGTTGACCTGCTGTGCGAGCCTTAGCGGTTAAACCACGAGCAGAGGTGTTGAGGTCTGATACGGATTCTGATAAATCAGCAACTGCTACAAAGAGCGGATCAAGTGTGGCAACCTTACCATTGACATCTTCGACAAGGACATTTGTTTTTGCCAACAATTCATTGGTTTGATAGAGGGTTACATTGACATCACTGGTTAAAATCGTCAAACTTTGTTGGGCTTCATCCACCACATTTGATACTTTCTTTAACAAGAGAATAATGTAAACTGCAACAGCAGCAAGAGCTACTGCGATGATAAAAACAGATACTTCAATCAACATAAAAATCTCCTTTTCTGAGAATCTGTATTCATAAGCACTGAATAGAGTTGCTGAGCTGTGAATACAGATTCTTAATCTTGATAGTAGGGCAACGCTTTCCTGCGGCGATACATACCGAGAATAAGCGCCAGGATAATCAACAAGGCTGAAAGCCATTGGGAAACACGTAAGCCTAGTAACATCAGGCTATCTGTTCGCATCCCTTCAATGACAAAGCGACCAACTCCATACCAGGTAAGATAAAAGAGCGTAATCTCACCCTGCTTGAGTAGGCGCTTGCGCCTGCGTAAGATGCAAATCAGAACAAAGCCCAATAGATTCCATAAGGATTCGTATAAGAAGGTCGGTGTGCGATAGCTCCCGTCAATATACATTTGCTTGCGGATAAAGGCTGGCAAATAATCAAGCTGTGCCACACTTGCTCCGTAAGCCTCTTGGTTGAAGAAATTTCCCCAGCGACCAATCGCTTGAGCAAGCATGACAGACGGCGCTGCCACATCGAGAAAATCCCATGTTTCAATAAAGCGATGACGGGTAAAGAGAACCAAAACGAGGAAGCCCATCAAAAGACCACCATAAATGGCAATGCCTCCCTCCCAAATAGCAAAAATAGACAGTAGATTGTTCTTGTAAAGGTCCCAAGAAAAGGCTACATAGTAAATTCTCGCACCAATAATAGCTAGTGGAAAGGCAATCAGAATGAAATCTAAAATGTCTTCGGACAAGATCTTTTTCCGCGGTGCTTCTTTTGAAGCTAGAAAGACTGCTAAAATCAAGCCTGTAATGATACACAAGGCATACCAACGGATTTCAAGTGGTCCTAATTTTACAGCAACTGGATCAATCATCGGCTACTCCTTATTGCTTTCAATCAGTCTACCAAGGCGTTTTTCAAATTCCTTGGTTGCATCAAACCCCATTTGCTTAGAACGATAGTTCATAGCTGCGGCTTCGATGACGACGGAGATATTGCGCCCTGTTTTAACCGGAATTCGAATCTGCGGAATAGTAATCCCTGCAATTTCAATCGAATCACCACTATTTCCTAGACGGTCAAAGACCTTGCCTGTTTCATAGTTCTCAAGATAGATAGCAAGCTGTACTTCTGATGATTCCTTGACAGCACTTGCTCCGTAAAGGCTCATAATATCAATGATCCCAACTCCGCGAATTTCAATCAAATGTCGTAAAATCTCAGCAGGCTCGCCCCAGAGAGTGACATCGTCTTTTGCATAGACATCCACTCGGTCATCAGCGACGATACGGTGGCCACGTTTGACCAACTCAAGCCCCGTCTCGCTCTTACCGATTCCTGAATCTCCTTGAATCAAAACGCCCATACCATAAATGTCCATGAGCACTCCGTGGACACTGGTACGTTTTGCAAGACGAGAATCCAAGTAAGAAGATAATTCGCCTGCCAAGCGGCTGGTTGCACTCTGACTTTGGAAAACTGCAATACCTTTTTCTTTAGCTGCCTGAAACATCTCCTCAGGAATTTCCAAGCCGCGCGCCACAATCACTACTGGCGTTTCAGGCTGAAACATCCTCCGCAAGACCTGATAACGGTTGTGAGATGTCATAGCCATTAAGTACGACCATTCTTTCATTCCCATGAGCTGAATCCGCTCTGGAGCATAATAGTCAAAATATCCTGTCATCTCAAGTCCAGGACGTGTGATATCAGATGTTGTAATCTCTTTTTCCAGTAACGCTTCTGTGCTGTAGGCACTGCTCACACGCACATTGTCAATCAAATCTTTGACAAAAACTGCCATATCATACCTCTCTACTCTCTAAACATCAAAATCTGACTAGCTTCCACAATCGAGAATGGTGGAATGTGGGAGATAGTGCTAGCAAAGCTAGCCACCTCTAAACCGAAAGTAGTCGAAAGAGTTGAGAACTATTTCAATCCGGAAATAAGAAAAGGGTCTACTTTTCTCAACCTTTCAGCAAGGTGAGCTAACGACGTTAGCATTTGATGTTTGACGAGTACTATTTCTTTACAGACTATTATATCATAAGACAGGAGGATAATACAAAAAAGGAAGTAGCAAACATCAATTTCCGAGAAGTCAATGCTTGCTACCCCTACCATTTATTTATGAATTTTCTCTGCGTCTTTTATCTTACGAGGTCCCGTTCCGTAGCGTTCTGCATAAACATCTTCTTTAAAGGGAAGTAGGACAGCAGCGAGGATATACGCCGCAATCGCAAGTAAGCCGATACGACCAAACAAGCAGATGATTACAAAGATGATTCGTGTTAGGTTTAGCTCCCAATGGAAGCGACTGGCAAGTCCTGCTAACACGCCAGAGACGAGCTTGTTGTTTCGCTGTTTATAAAATCCGAATGGCATGTTGTACTCCTTTCACGATAATCGGGCTAGTCACTGTTTTGATATGAAGGTGGAGAATATTGTCTCCTTTCTTTTCACAAAAATAGGGACTGGTCTTCTTTTTCTTATTAATCACCAGTTGACCGACTGAGCTTTCAACCTTGCCACGCAAGCCCTGCTGTTTAGGGACTTGGAGATAGATAGGTGCTTCGACGAGTTGTAAGAAGAGGTGCTGAGACATCTGGCTTATGGCTGTTATACGGATATCCTGTTGTTTCTTATCCGTCGCACTATGGATAGACACATCTTCAAATGGAAGATGGTCTAATCTCGCATCTGCTCTTCCCAACTCTAAATTTAAAATCGACATCCACTGATTCGGCAGGGAAACGGTCATATGGCAGGGAAGATTGGAAGCAAAATGCAACCCTTGATTTTCAACATAAATCTGAGGTAAAAAGGCTTGATGGGTCTGTTGAGGATAGACAAGGTGAATCTGCACCTGCTCAGACTTGCTTTTCACAAAGGCAATTTTTCCCTCTGAGACACTGATAAAGAGAGATTCAATGTCCGAAAAGGCATAGTCTTGTTTCAACTTGGAGGAAGAAAAAATCTTCAAGCTCGGAAGTGTAAAGCTTAAGCGTGGCTTTTCCTCCTCGACTAAAAAATCTGGCTCTTCATCAAACTCTAAAAAGCAGGCACGTGCTTCTTCTTTTGTTAGAACACCTTTTTCATATAATTCAATCAATCGTTTTTGTGGTTCTCGTGCCATTTTCTCACCTCGATTCTCTTCTATTATACCATAGACAAAGCAAAAGAAATCAGCCCAAGGACTGATTTCTTTGATTAACTACTGTCAGGAGGCCACGGCACTTACCGCAACGATATTTTACTGTATTCACACGCCGTTTTCGTGGGTAAACTTGCCCGCACTGCTGGCAGCGGTAGAGATAAGGAGTTTGTGTAGGAAATGCTAGTTGCGGGGCATAGCGCACTCCATCTACTTTCTTTAATAATTCCTTGAAATCCCTGTCCGTGTGGCGATAGCCTTTTTGCTCAAAATACAGATGATAATGGCAGAGTTCGTGGCGGACAATCTTGCGAAACAAGTCCTTGTCTGCTTCATAGTAGCGGGGATTGAAGTCCAAATGTCCGTCCTTGGGAAAGAACCGTCCCCCTGTTGTTTTCAATCGACCATTCCAATGGGCCTCATGGCAAAATTCTTTTCCAAAATCCTCACGGGAAACTTTGCATACATACTCAGTGAGATTCATGAGGCGGCACCAAGCTGAGATTGACTTTTTCACGAACCGTATCCAATTTGTAGACCCAGACTGTTACCAAATCTCCAACTGAGACCACTTGACTCGGATGTTTAATGAAGTTTTTGCTCATATTTGAAATATGAATCAAACCATCTTCATGGATACCAATATCAACAAAGGCCCCAAAGTCAACCACATTCCGAACAACACCTTCTAGCTTCTGTCCAATTTCTAAATCTTTAAAATCCAGAACATCTTGACGCAATACAGGTGCTGCAAAGTCATCCCGCAAATCCCGACCCGGCTTGAGCAAATCAGCAAGGATATCTTTCAAGGTTTCGTTTCCAAGACCAAGCTCTGCAGCCATTTCCGTCACTTTTACCGCTTTTAATTTTTCCTGCGCGGCTTCATCTAATTGCGCGATTCCTAACAGATCAAAGAGTTTTTGGACAGCTGGATAGGACTCTGGGTGAACTCCTGTATTGTCCAAGAAATTGCTTGCTTCTGGAATCCGTAAAAAACCAGCCGCCTGTTCAAAGGCCTTGTCTCCTAGACGTGGAACTTTTTTCAGTTCAGCTCGTGAGGTCAAAGCTCCGTTTTCTTCGCGGTATTTAACAATATTCTCTGAAATCGTCTTGTTGAGACCAGCCACATGGGCAAGGAGGGCAGGACTCGCAGTATTGATGTTAACACCGACCTGATTAACCACCGTATCGACTACGAAATCAAGGCTTTCAGATAATTTTTTCTGATTGACATCATGCTGGTATTGACCGACACCAATTGATTTGGGATCAATTTTGACCAGCTCCGCAAGTGGGTCTTGCAGACGGCGGGCAATGGAAATGGCCGAACGTTTTTCAACGGTTAACTCTGGAAACTCATGTCGTGCTAACTCAGAAGCCGAATAGACAGACGCCCCACTCTCATTGACAATCACATAGCGGACATCTGGAAAATCTTGGAGCACTTCTGCCACAAAACTTTCTGATTCCCGGCTAGCCGTCCCATTTCCAATCGCAATAATTTCGATACCATATTGACCAATCAAGGCTGTCAAGTCTTCTTTTGCCTGTGCAATCTGTGCCTGTAAAGCTGGCTTAACAGGGTGAATGACCTGAGTTGTCAGAAGTTTTCCAGTCTGATCGACCACCGCAAGCTTAGCCCCTGTCCGAAAGGCTGGGTCAAATCCTAAGACCATTTTTCCCTTAAGTGGTGGCACCAAAAGAAGGTTGCGCAGGTTATCTGAGAAGAGGGAAATCGCTCCTTCTTCAGCTGTTTCTGTCGATTCTGTCCGAATGCGACGCTCCATGGCAGGCAGAATCTTCTTCTTGACCGCTTGGCTGATAGCCTCTGTAATATAGGCATTTTTCTGCGGGAATCGCACTTCAAAAAAGCGAAGAATTTTCTCGATGTTGTGTTCAAAAGAGACTTTTAAAGCACCTAATTTCTCCCCACGATTGAGAGCAAGTGTTCGATAGCCTTGCATATTTGCCACTTTTTCAGAAAAGTCATAGTACATTTGAAACACTTGCTTTTCATCGGCTTCTTGGTCCTTTAATTGTGATTGAAGACTGGAATATTGCAAGACTTCATGGTAGGTCCAGGCCCGCAGTTTCACATCTTCTGAAATCGCCTCAACCAAAATATCCACCGCACCAGCTAAACAAGCGTCAGCTGTATCAAAACCTTCGCAGATAAAGGCTTCAGCCTGTGCTTCTAAGTCTGCGATATTTTGCAAAATGAGCCGCGCCAAGGGAAAGAGACCTGCTTCGCGGGCAATGGTCGCCTTGGTCCTACGTTTTTCCTTATAGGGCAGGTAAAGCTCTTCCACATCGGCTAATTTTTCAGCTTCTTCAATAGCCTTGCGTAGCGCATCGGTTAATTTTCCCTGCTCCTCAATCTTAGCTAAAACAGTCGACTTGCGCTCGCTTAGCGCTGTCAAGGACTTGTCCAAATCGATGATGGACTTGATGACAACCTCATCTAGATTTCCTGTCATTTCCTTACGATAACGAGCGATAAAGGGAATGGTATTGCCCTCTGCAGTCAGGGTCAAAACCGTTTCAATTTGCTTTAAACTAACACCCAAATCTTGGGCAATTTTCAAATATTTTTCTTCCATAATCCTTATTATATCATGGATGTTGAAAAGAAAAAAGAGCGAGCTATGGTCTATAACACATAGACCATACTCCTCTTTCTTATAGTCTTTTCATTTTGATTTAGTACTAGGCAACGAGTTGCAGGTATAACTTAGGTTATCTGAGGATTATTTCATAATCCTTATTTCCAACCTTCAAAAGTCTCCCAGACTGTTGGAGCAAGACGAGTTAACGACGTCATCAATTAAAACGAATAACTATCTATCATAAAAAAGCCGAGCAATGCCCAGCCTCATGTCCTTCCTGTTGTGACCTAATACTCATTTACATTCAAGATAAATTCTTTGGCTCACTTCGCTCGCTACTTCTCCAACATTGATCGAAAAGCAAATGTACGAATGATATGCCATTTTGGATGAGTATTAATTTGTAAAATCAATTCTCTGGGCCAATCGGTCAATGACCAGAGATCCTACGATGAGGGAGGCGAATTCTCCTACAGCAGTTGTAAACCATGTTGCTAAGAAAGGGGTGCTTGCTAGAAAATACAATTCAAGAGCAATGGTAAACATGGATAAAGAAAAGAAGATAGAAAAGTAGAAAAATGCTTTATTGATTATCCCATTGAAGAGATACTCTTTTTGATATTTTTTAAAGAAATAAACACCTAGTGCTACAAAGACGAGGGTCGACCCTCCACCGACAAAAACATCAATCACTCCAAATCCAATGAAATTCGAAATCATACAGCCAATCGTAACAGCAATAAGATATTTACGATTATAAAAGGCTAAAAAATTCAGCATTTCTGACAAACGGAACTGATAGGCTCCGTAGGAAATCGCATTGAGAGGTGGCGTTACTGTTAACACCACGTAAATCGCCGCAACTAAGGCAATGTGTGCCATGTCACGAACTGTCCATTTTGTTTGATTCATATAAGACTCCTTTGGCGGCTAAACCGCGTGTAATATGCTTGGCTAAAGGAAGGAAGTGCCAAGGGTTGCTAAGATGAGAGGCTGTTGAAAAGTCTCCGCAAAATTAGGACGGTGAGCGCTGGTTCGATGAACCTAGCGAAAACGGACCCCTAAAGGGAGCCAAATCTGTAGGCAGCTAAAGCCACAACACCTTTGTCTCTATTTTGCAAGACTTTTAGCACGAACTCGATTCACAGGATGTGAAGTCGTGGAAAAACCGAATGTACTCAAGAGCATCCATATCCGTAATGCGAGCAAAGCTCACAACGGCTACAGCAAAAATAGGGGATTGACCGTCGAATCAGTAATTCGAGGACAAGACATCTTTTTTCCGAGGTTTTAGGCTGAACTCAGTTCAATAAGATGTGAAGCCGTGGAAAAACCGAATGTACTCAAGAGCATCCGTTTTTTCGGCCAAGGGCTTCTCATTTTCACAACATTTCTAGTATAGCATAATCAAGAATAATATGATAGACTTAGAGTATGAAAAAACATCTAAAAGCATTTTTTGAGAATGAAATCCTATCCTATTTGTTTTTTGGAGTAGCCACTACTCTTGTCTATATCCTTACGAGGACCAGTCTTTTCTTCCTAATTCCTCAAACCCTCCTTGTTGTCTTTATTGCCAACTGTGTTGCCATTTTATTTGCCTTTGTCACAAATGACCAAATCGTCTTTAAACAAGAATGGCCAGGCTGGCCAGCACGGCTAGTCAAATTTATCTCTGCAAGGATTACGACCTTGTCGCTTGATATGCTACTGGCTTACATTCTTGTCGATGCCTTTCCACAATTTATTGGGCAATTTGTCAATCAAGATCCTCCCCGTATCAATGCTATCGCAACCCTCATCTCACAGGTTCTCGTCATTGTGCTGAACTATGTGTTGAGTAAAGTATTTGTCTTTCAAAATACAAAAAAGGACTCCTAAGTCTGAATCACACCCCCATTTGTTACATTTTCTATCTAACAAATGGGGCGGTTCAAGTCAGGAGTTCTTTTTGTCATTATTTTTTAAAAATCGTGCTTTGATGCGCTGTATAATCGATGCAATATCACCTGGTCTAGTGTCAAATTCGTCCACCTGCAAGCTCTGGACAGTAGCATTTAAGACTGCCCCGATAATGAGGATATCAGCCACAAAAATAAACCAAAGCATGAGTACCAAAATAACGACCGAGGTCACAAGGCGAAAGTCCAGAAAGCGATTAGTATAGGAATCAATATAGATGCCAAACACTTGACCCACCGTCGCCATAATCGCTAGAACAAAGAAGGAACCTGGAAAAACATAGCGGATTTTTTTGATGCGAACATTGGGAAGGAAAAAATAAAGCATGACCAGCGCAAAAAAGAGAGCGATGTAGGCAACCAGTTGGGTCTGATCAATCAGATTATCAAATAGGGGATCAAAATGAAACTTGGTAGACAGTAATTGGAGCAAGGTCTTACCGAATGCCAACATCATCACGCTAAAAATGATAATCCCTTGTAAGCCAATACCTAGAAACATGCCAACTGCCCGACTGATGATGAAATCGCGATGCTGATCGACACCGTACGCCTTATTGACTGCCTTTTGAAGAGCTGCCATGCTTTTTGAAAGGGTCCAAAGCGTTGTCACAATGGCAATTCCTAACCAAGACGATGATGGACGTGTCAAGATACTGACGACCATATCTGCTGCTGGCGGATAGAGTTTTTCAGGAAAAACCTCCGCCAAGACCTCTAAAATTTGTTTGACATCAATCTGTAAATAGGGTAAGAGGTTGGCTAGGGTCAGCAAAATGGGAAAAACTGAGATAATCAGGTAGTAAGCCACTGCCACACCTGTCAAATCAAGCTCAGCCGATTGGTAAAAATCTAAAAAGGAGGTGACAAATAACTTGCAGCTGCTCCAGAGCTTCTTTCTGTTCATTGTTCCTCCTTTTTCAATCAGACTAATAAGTCCCTTCTTCTCCCTGACTAGTCAAGATGACTGGACCGTCTTTAGTGATGACAAACTGGTGTTCGTATTGGCAAGACAAGCCACCATCTAAGGTTTTATGCGCCCAACCAGTCTTTTCATCGGTATCAATTTCCCATGTGCCGGTGTTAATCATTGGCTCAATGGTCAAGACCATACCCTCACGCAAACGAAGTCCTCGACCTGCACGACCGTAGTGAGGCACCATTGGTTCCTCATGCATAGTTGGTCCAACACCATGACCGACCAAGTCACGCACAACGCCATAGCCTTTGCTCTCTGCATATTCTTGAATCGCAGCACCAATATCACCAATACGGTTGCCGACCACTGCCTGCTCAATTCCTCGATAGAGACATTCTTTGGTCACATCCATTAAATCTTTAACTTCTTGGCTAACTTCTCCTACTGCATAGGCCCAGCAAGAATCCGCTAGACCACCAGCATATGGCTCAGTATAGGTTTTCATCAGAGCGACATTATCAAAGTCTAGTTTAGAAACATCTACTATCTTTTTATCAAGTGGTTCGCTCAAAACCATATCAACCTTCAGTAAATCCCCTTCTTTTAACTTGTAATGACGTGGGAAAGCATGTGCTACCTCATCATTCAAACCACAACAAGTCGCATAAGGGTAATCCATTAAATGTCCATCTACTCCAATTTGAAGCGGCAAAACATTTTCTTCCTTACAGCGTCTGCGGACATATTCTTCTACTTCCCACAGGTCAAGACCCGGTTTAATCAGGTCACGCAAGCCAATATGAATACCCGCAAGAATATCTCCTGCCCGATTCATAGCGTCAATTTCTCTTTGTGATTTAATCGTAATCATCTCATCCCTCTTCTAATAGCTCATACTGTGAGACAAGTAGCTGAAACTCTACATACTCACGCATTTTCCGACTGTAGCGGTCACTCCCCTTGTACTGGCGGAGCTTTTGAAAACCTGCTTTTTCTGCCACGCGCTGACTGCCCCGATTTTCTAAATGGGTCACGATACACAGTTTTTTAAAACCGACATAGTTAAATCCAAGATATACAAGGGTTTTTAGGGCTTCTGTCATGAGACCTTGCCCCCAGAAATCTTGATGCAGAAAATAGCCGATTTCTGCTTCTCTTTCTCGTTCGTCGATACTTTCAAAACGAATACAGCCAATCATCTGACCCGTTATCCTATCTTCTATCGCCCAAACTCCCAGCGGATGTTGCATAAAGGTGTGAACCAACAAATTGGTCGTCTCCTCAATCGCCACTCTGCTAGGTATAATGTAGGTCGTGTTCTGGTGATTCGAAAGAATGCGGTGCAAGTCCTTCCTATCCTCATAGGAAAAGGGGCGGAGCAAGAGACGGTCTGTTTCAAAGCTGGCATACTGCGCTAAGGGTTCCCAAATTGTCATTTTCTGTCCTTACTAAAAAGCGAGCAAGCTAATCGTCCACCGTGTCTTCGATTGTCCTTGCTCACTTACCTGTTAAGAGGCTACTCAGCTCCATCAATGAGCTCAATATCTGCTCCTAAGTCTTTTAATTTCTCAATGATATTTGAATATCCTCGAAGAATAAATTCAACGTTTGTAATTTCAGTTTGACCTTCGGCCATCAATCCTGCAATAACCATCGCAGCACCTGCTCGTAAGTCCGTTGCCTTAACACGTGTACCATTGAGCTTGTTTGGTCCTTGGTAGCTGATGCGGCTACCCAATACACGAATATCTGCTCCCATATTGGCCAATTCTTGTACATGACCGACACGTTTTTCATAGATGGTATCTGTAATAGTACCTGTTCCTTCAGCCTTGAGCAATAGCGGTGTAATCGGTTGTTGCAAATCCGTCGCAAAGCCTGGATATGGTGAGGTTTTCACGCTAACGGCTTTCAACTTGTCCTGCTTTTCAACAAAGATACTGTCTTCTGACACCGTCATGCGAACACCCATGGCTTCTAATTTGGCAATAAAACCTTCCAAATGTTCATAGAGAACATTGTCGATTCGAATGCCTGCACCAACAGCTGCGGCAAGTGCGATGTAGGTCCCTGCTTCAATGCGGTCTGGAATGACCTGATGGCGAGTACCGTGTAAGCGATTAACACCCTCAATCGTAATCACTTCTGTACCTGCACCACGGACATGGGCTCCCATATTGTTCAAGAGCGTTGCAACATCAATGATTTCTGGTTCACGAGCTGCATTTTCAATTACCGTACGGCCGTCTGCCTTAACAGCAGCAAGCATAGTATTGATAGTTGCACCAACACTGACTGTATCCATGAAAATATGCGCTCCGTGGATGCGTTTGCCATTGGTAGACAGGTGCATATTCTGCCCTTCATAGGTCATGCTTGCACCCATTGCTTCAAAAGCCTTTAAATGCAAATCAATCGGACGCGGCCCTAAATCACATCCTCCAGGCAAGCCCACGATAGCTTGACCAAAACGACCTAGCAACGAACCGTAGAAATAATACGAAGCACGTAGGCTATTGATTTTCCCAAAAGGCATCGGCATGTCTTTGACACCACGGGGGTCAATTTCCAAAGAATCTCCACTACGCTTAACCGTCGCTCCCATGGTCTCCATGATGTCAATCAAGCTGTCAACATCAGAAATATCAGGTACTCCGTCTAAACTTACAATGCCATCTGCTAAAATAATTGCTGGAATCAGAGCTACAACTGAGTTTTTAGCCCCACTGATGGTCACATTTCCTTTCAACGGACGACCACCATTAATCACAATTTTTCTCATACAATTCAAATCTCTTTCTCAAATTCGCCAAAATAGGCATACAGTTTATTGTATCATATATCGAACTAAATAGCTAGTTTTTCAGTTTGGAGAATGAGAAAGAGCCAACTAAATGATTGGAGATAGAGGACTCACTATACCAACCATTCTTCTTGAATGCCGCACTCGTCTAAGATTTGCTCAATACGGTCAAAATGCAGACGAAAATGACTTTGAAAATGTCCGTCAGAACCAATAGAATAGCGTTTGCAACCCATTTCCTGCAAGATAGAAAGGGCATAGAGATAGAGTGACTCATTGTCATACAAGTACATGGACTTGCTGTTTAATTCAAAGGCTAGATTGTAATCCATCATCTTCTGAAAGAGCCTACGTAATTGTGGTTCAAACTCTCGTAATTCATCGACTGTAAGCGAAAGTTTTCTGAAACCATAATCAAAATGAGCCAGCACATCTGCTGGAATTCGCTCAATGGCTTGTTCTACCTCTTGCAAGTAAGACACAATATGCTCTTTTTGATTCAAAGATAAAACGTCGTCCTCCAAATAATCAAAACTACCATTATGATGGACAGAAAGCAGTTTCAAATCGAATTCTTTTCCTTCTAAATAAGCTAAAGTATCCGCTTCTCGAGGAGCATAATAACCAATTTCAATTCCCTTTTTAATCCTATTTCCATACTGCTGATTCAGTCGCTCAATTTGCTCTGTGTATGCTTGATAATCTGGTACATCATCACGAGGACCACCTAGATAAGGATTGGACAAATCAAAATGTTCTGTTGTCACAATTTCTCCCTCATAAATAGCTAAATAATCTTCAAATTGTGCCTCTGCATCGTAAGAAAAATAGGTATGCAAATGGTTATCCCGCATGATGTTCTCCCTTATTTGGAATAATAAGCCCAATCATCTAGGTAATTGAACGAGCTCCCATACTACTCTTTCCTCATGATTGCCTTATTTTCAGTATATCATATTTTTTATAAAAGAAAAGACTGGATAGTCCAGCCCTTTCATCAAGATTCTATTTTCTTTTTGAGCGCTTCAACCTTATCTAATCGTTCCCATGGTAGGTCAATATCTGTCCGACCCATGTGCCCGTATGCTGCTGTTTGGCGATAAATTGGTCGTTTTAAATCCAGCATTTGAATAATGCCCGCCGGGCGAAGGTCAAATAATTCACGAACAGCCTCTTCAAGGCGACTTTCTGCCACCGTACCTGTTCCAAATGTATCAATGCGCACCGATACAGGATGTGCTACTCCAATGGCGTAGGCTAGCTGAACTTCTGCTTTCTTCGCAAGACCTGCTGCAACAATGTTTTTTGCAATGTAGCGTGCTGCATAAGAAGCCGAGCGATCGACCTTGGTTGCATCTTTTCCAGAAAAAGCACCGCCACCGTGGCGAGCGTATCCGCCGTAGGTATCCACAATGATTTTACGACCGGTCAAACCAGAGTCTCCCTGAGGTCCACCGATGACAAATCGACCTGTTGGATTGATGAAATACTTGGTTTTGTCATCGAGGTATTTTACTGGAATCACTGCTTGAATGACTTGCTCAATGACATCTTTACGAATTGTTTCCTGACTCACTTCTGGATCATGCTGGGTTGAAATCACCACCGTATCCACGCGCAAGGGTTGGCTATCTTCATCATATTCAACTGTGACTTGGCTTTTGGCATCTGGACGCAGATAGGAAATAACTCCCGATTTCCGCAAATCCGCTAATTTCTTCACCAATTGGTGACTGAGTGAAATCGGTAGTGGCATCAATTCAGGTGTTTCATCCACTGCAAATCCAAACATGAGTCCCTGATCCCCCGCTCCAATCTGATCCAGCGGATCTTGATCACCATTTTCACGCACTTCCAAAGCCTCATTGACCCCTTGAGCAATATCAGGTGATTGCTCAACCAAAGACGGATGAACCCCAACCGTTTCAGCTGAAAATCCATACTCGGTATTGGTATAGCCAATTTCTGCAATCGTATCACGCACAACGCGATTGATATCAACATAAGCCGTCGTTGAGATTTCCCCAAAGACATGGACAGACCCTGTATACACAGCCGTCTCAGCCGCCACATGGGCCTCACTATCCTGCTCCAAAATCGCATCTAAAATCGCATCGGAAATCTGATCCGCAATCTTATCCGGATGCCCCTCAGATACCGATTCAGAAGTGAAAAGTTTACGTTCTGACATCTTCATGTCCCCCTTTAAATAAAAATGATCCTAGAAAAACAACTACTAGCTGACCCATTCCCCTACAACCGCTCAACATCCTAATAGCGACTATTGTACAATGACGTATGACTTTACTACTAATTACTATATTCAAGTTACGACGCTTTCCCCAAGCGAACGAGATTTTCGCTTGGGGAAAGCTAGTAAGTCGTTTAGGTTGACCGCAGGATAGCGGCAACCGTAGAAAAATGTGCGACGAAGGAGCCGTTTTTCTTAGCGAGTTAAAAGTTACAAAGCACCGATTGTCCTCTTTGGAGTAAACAATCGCCTTTTCGGGACTTATAACTCCTCTAGTATACCATGTTTATCAAGAAATTTCAGAATTTTTCAAGTCATTTTTGTATTTCATACAAAAAGAAAGGCTTGCGACAAAAGTCTGATTAGAAAAGCAAAAAACGAACAAAGGAAGGGTTAAAACCTTAACGCTCTTCCTTTGTTCGCTTTTTACATATATTTTAGTAGAAAATGCTATATGAAATGATAGAGTTTCTTATGTGAAAATCTTTTTGTCTCAAGTTCTTCACATCTTTTTTATCGACTCTTAATGGCACGTTGGAAATTTTTCCATAGGCCTGCATCATCTGTTTGGAGAATGAGGGGCGCATAGATCTTGCCAATATACCAAATACTAGTTGAAGTTGTCGCTAACAAAATGAGGAGCGACAAGAATCCTTCGAGGCTAGATGCTTCTTCATGAATCAGGCGAATCGGCATGAAAAATGGTGAGAAAAATGGAATATAAGAGCCAATGGTAAGTAAGATATTCTCCCCCTTCACTCCCAAGGTCACGCTCATCATCATAGCCACAACAACCAGTAAGACAAGGGGTTGAACCGCCTTATTGGTATCTTCCACACGCGTTACCAAGGCGCCACAAGCTGCTGACAGGACAATGTAGAAAATCAAGCCTAATAGCATGAAGAAGACTGTAAAGACGGTAGAAGGTTGGAATAAGAGCGCTACTATTTCTTGGTATTGTTCCAAGAACATCTGAACAAGTGGAATACGACCAGCGACAAAGTAAGCAAGGAGAAAACCAACTACATAGATGGAAATATGGGTCAAGACAACTGCCACAATCCCCAACATACGCCCGTAAAAATAATTAGAAGCACGAACACTGGAGAAAATGACCTCCATGATCTTGGTTCCTTTTTCATTCGCAATATCCTGCGCTGTTGTCGTTGCGTAAATGATAAGGAGCATATAAAGTGCCATCGATAAGACAAAAACCAAACCTGATTGCAATGTCTGAGCTAATTCTGTATTTTTCTCAATGACTTCATCATAGCTGATTTCTTGAGATAGGATTTTTTCTTGCTCCCCAGTCAACCGAGCGGCTTTCTGGTTCAAATCTGCCTGAAGTTTTTTCAGACTGCTCAAGATAGATTCCTTAGCAAACCGATTCATGCTCTCCTTACCATGATAAGCAGCATGCACTTGATCTTCTTTGACATCTAGCACGAGGTAACCATCAATTTTTCCATCGTCTAATGCTTTTTGGGCAGCCGTTTGATCTTGGTATTCAAAATCGTACTTATCCTTATCCTCTCCTAGGGCTTGTGCAATCTCAGGACTGGTCGAAACGATTGGGAGCGGTTCAGAAGAAGATTGGGACATACTAACAAGAATACCCCCACCGACAGAGAACCCTAAAAAGATAAAGGGACTCAAAACCATAAACAAGAAACTCCATGATTTCACATGACGGAGATAGGTTTCTTTCATGACAATACTCATTTGTTTCATAGGGCTACTCCTGATTCTAACTTGAAGATTTCATCAATCGTTGGGGCTTGCTGGTCAAAGGTTGACACGTATTGTCCCTGAGTGAGAATATCAAATAAGGCTGGGCCTGCTGACTCATCATCCAAGACGAGACGCCAAGTCCCTTGCTTGGTCCGACTGGCACTGACCACATGCGGGAGAGCTTCCAATTCTTCCTGCGTTTTCTCACTTGCGACAAAGATTCGTGTCTTACCGTAGCTATTCCGAACGTCCTCAATCGTACCTGAGACAACCACTTTCCCGTCACGAATCATCAAAATATCATCACAAAGTTCTTCGACATTGGTCATGACATGGTCTGAGAAAATAATGGTCGCACCACGTTCTTTTTCTTCAAAAATTACCTGCTTGAGTAGCTCCGTATTGACAGGATCAAGTCCGCTGAAAGGCTCGTCTAAGATAATCAAATCAGGCTGGTGCATGAGAGTGATAATCAACTGAATTTTCTGTTGATTTCCCTTAGATAGGCTTTTTATTTTATCAGTTGGATTGCCTTTTACCTGCAATTTTGCCATCCAAAGTGGTAATTGTTCCTTGATATAGGAGGTCGAAAGACCTTTCAAGCTAGCTAGATAATGCACTTGATTATAGACCGTTAATTTGGGCATCAAGCTGCGTTCTTCCGGTAGATAGCCGATTTTCTCGTAGGTTTGCTGAGAAATTGCCTCTCCGTCTAAGCGAATCTCTCCCTCATAGTCTAAGAAATGTAACATGCTATGGAAAATCGTTGTTTTCCCCGCACCATTTTTCCCGACTAGACCGACAATCCGTCCCTTCCCTGCTTGGAAATCAATTCCATGCAAAACAGCCTTGTCACCAAAACTTTTCTTCAGTCCCACTACTTCTAACATTGAAGCCTCCTTTTTGTGCCATGACGATATGTGAGCGTTTCCAAAATAATACATCTATTATACTCCGAATGGCTTAAAATCACAATAGCCATTTTCTGAAGGAGCGCAGCACGAACCATTAAATCCAATCCGTCTGGCTAATCGCTTCTTGGACCTTCTCAATCGGTAGCTGAACAAGTTCGCATTGTTTTTCCTGATAGAGATATTTGGCATAATCGTCTATGCGGTATTCATTGATATAGACTACGCGCTTGCAACCTACTTGAAGGAGCTGCTTGGAACAGTTAAGGCAGGGAAAATGCGTCACATAGGCGGTAAAACCTTTTGGAATCCCCCGCTCTGCACCTTGTAAAATAGCATTGACCTCAGCATGAAGCGTGCGTACACAATGACCGTCCACCACCAGACATTCCTGCTCCAAACAATGTTCGGTACCTGAGACAGAGCCGTTATAGCCTGTTGCCACAACTTTATTGTCCTTGACCAAAACGGCTCCAACCTTTGCCCGTTTACAGGTTGCCCGATTGGCAATCAAGAGGGCCTGAGCTGCAAAATATTCATCCCATGCTAACCGTTTTTCTGCCATTTTCTATTCTCCTCCTAGCTATTTTCCTTATTATACCATGTTTTTTTGAAAAAGGAGAGAGATAAAAAGACAAGTCACCTCTTACAATAATCTACCCCAGATAGCACAAGTTGACACCATCAAGTAGCAAATCTCAGCGCGGAAAGCAAGAAAAGAATGAGCCACGTATCGCCCATCCTTTCCTTGTTCTATTATTTAGCTTCATACCAAGTCTTGCCTGCATTTTCATCGGCAATGAGAGGAACAGACAATGAGATGGCTGCTTCCATGACTTCCTTGACCATGATGCGAACCGTGTCTAGCTCATCATTTGGTACTTCAAGGACAATTTCATCATGCACCTGCAAGAGCATACGGGTACGTAGACCTGCTTCTGTCATAGCTTTATCTAGGTTAATCATGGCTACTTTGAGCACATCAGCAGCCGAACCTTGAATCGGTGAATTGATTGCGGTTCGTTCAGCAAAGTTGCGTACATTGAAATTGCGTGAATTGATGTCAGGAATTTCCCTGCGACGGTGATAAATGGTCTCTACATAGCCCTTATCCCGCGCTTCACGGACAATGCTCTCCATATAGTTTTTGATACCTGGGAAGCGTTCAAAATAGGTATCAATATAAGCTTTTGCTTCCTTACGAGTAATGCCCAGATTATTGGACAAGCCAAAGTCAGAAATCCCATAAACCACCCCGAAATTGACTGCCTTTGCATTTCTACGGTCGTTTGCTGTCACATCTTCTGGCTTATCGATGCCAAAAACCCGCATGGCAGTCGAAGTATGAATATCTGCCCCCTGACGAAAGGCTTCAATCAAGTGTTCATCTTGAGAAATATGCGCTAAGATACGTAATTCAATTTGCGAATAGTCCGAGCTGAGTAGGACACTATCTTCCCATTCTGGCACAAAGGCCTTACGAATCAGGCGACCTTGCTCAAGTCGAACAGGGATATTTTGCAAGTTGGGATCAGTACTGGACAAGCGACCTGTCTGAGTTAAATCTTGAACATAGCGGGTACGGATTTTCCCGTCTTCCATAATGGCTTCTTGAAGACCAATCACGTAGGTCGATTGCAACTTGGTAATCTGACGATACTCAAGAATTTTTGACACGATAGGTGCAATCGGAGCCAGTCGTTCCAGGACATCGACAGCCGTTGAATAGCCTGTCTTGGTCTTTTTGGTAAATTCAAGTGGCAACCCCATTTTCTCAAAGAGGATAACGCCTAGTTGCTTAGGTGAGTTGATATTGAACTCCTCACCAGCTAGTTCATAAATCTCCTCAGTCAACTGATTAATCAAGACATCATTTTCAACCTGCATGGCTTTTAAGGTTTCTGCCTCAACCTTAATCCCGGTCATTTCCATTTTAGCAAGGACATTTGAAAGGGGTAGCTCCATGTCAAAGAGGAGGTCTGACTGCTGATTTTCAGCCAGCTTAGTCCGCATAATTGACTCAGTCTCAACCAGAACGGCCAACTTATTAGCCAAGTGTTGATAGAGATCTTCTTGGTCAGGTAGTGCACGCCTCACTCCCTTGCCATAGACTACCTCATCCGCATCTAGACTATATGAACCGTAGAGCTTCGCAATCGTTGCAATTTCATTGTCTTCAACCGTTGTCAGCAAATATTTTGCCAAACGACTATCAAAAGCCGCGAGTTCTAGGTCAATCCCGTAATGGGAAAGAAGAACCTTGCTACGCTTGAAATCGTAGGTCTTAATGGCTGTATTGGTCAGAAATTCTCGCAAAATATCTTGTGAGAGCAGCGCTTCTCCGCCTGCGTAAATGGTCTTTTCATCTCCCCAAACTAGACCGATAATCGACTCTTTATGATAGTTATCCCCAAATATTTCAAAGTAGAAGAACTGGTCTGGATGAAGCATATCGGCTTCAACTGTCTCAACTGTTACAAATTCATTCTTAGTCGCAGTCGGCGCTGTCGCCTCACCTCCTAGCTGGGAACGAAGAAGTTTGAAGCCCATATCCTCATAAAAGCGAGCGAGTTCTGCCATATCTGGCCCTTGATAGACAAGATCCTCTAAGCCAATGGTAATCGGAGCCTCTGTATCAATTGTTGCGAGCGTCCGTGAGAGAAAGGCTTGCTCTTTGTCCTGAATCAGATTATCCTTCATCTTGGACGGCTTCATGCTGTCGATATGTTTGTAAATACCGTCTAGCGATCCGTATTCGGTCAGGAGTTTAAGCCCTGTCTTCTCTCCAATTTTAGTCACACCAGGGATATTATCTGACTTATCTCCCATGAGAGCTTTTAGGTCGATGAACTGGGTCGGAGTGATGCCCATTTTTTCCATGAGGTAGGCTGGGGTAAATTCCTCAAATTCTGCGACACCTTTTTTAGAAATTTCAACAATTGTATTGTCATCTGTCAGCTGAATCAAATCCTTATCACCGCTGACAATCGTTACATCAAAAGGCACGCTGGTCCGCTCTGCCATTTTATCCAAAGTCCCGATAATGTCGTCGGCTTCGTAGCGCTCCAAATCATAGTGACGAATCCCCATGACCTCAAGCATCTGGCGAATGAAGGGAAACTGCTCGCGGAACTCGTCTGGCGTCTTGGCACGACCCGCCTTATAGTCCTCGTACATCTCTGTACGGAAGGTCGTCTTGCCCGCATCAAAAGCCACCAACACATGAGTGGGCTTGATTCGCTTCATCATGTGGTCCAGCATGAGATGAAAACCGTAAATAGCATTGGTATGAAGGCCTGTTGGGCTCTTAAAGCGATCAATTTGATTGTAGAGTGCAAAGAAAGCACGAAAGGCTACCGATGAGCCGTCTATTAGTAATAATCTATTTTTATCCATAGCCTTATTATATCATACCTAGCCTCATTTTCTTGCTTGGACTCGCCAAAAATTACATTCTGACCTTGCTACCCCAGTTAAAACCAAAACGACTATATGACTATATATAGGTTAGAACATCGTTAAGTCGCTTTGATAAACGCTAGTTCTATCTGCAGCTCCTTGCCTATCCTATTCATAAGATACGAGGGCGTTAAAAAAGCGAATGAAAAATAGGAAATACGACGAAGAAGCGGAAACATCTAGGAGTATTTATCTTTTTTCCGAGCTTTTAGCCCGAGTTCAATTCCGCAAGATACGAGGCGTTAAAAGCACACAGTGAAAATAGGAAGTCTGACGAAGAGTCTAAGGAGAGTTTGCTCTGTAAACTCCTATCACTCACCTCCAAAGGTATACTATACCTTTGGAGCTAGGAAGACTTATCCCTAAAGGGAGCCTCAGCTGTAACCAACTGAAGTTGGAACATCTGCGTCTCTTTTTCACACAGTGCTTAGCCCGAGTTCAGTTTTCAATCCACTATAAAAAAACTAGTTCTATCAGATAGAACTAGTTTTTAGTCGGTGTTTATTTGCTACGTTTACCTTTACCACGTTTGCCTTTGCCACCTTTATGACGACTGACATAAAGAGCGATGATAATGCCTAATAAGAGGACACCACCAACACTTGTTAGCATCGAAGCACTTTCACCGGTCTTCGGTAAGATACGTTTGATAACTGAGCGAACACCACCCATCTTCGGCTTATCTGTTGAGCTAGATGGAGGAGTAACTGGAAGTCGATGATTTTCTACTTGACCGAGATCAACCGTTGCACCATCTTCTGTCACGTTCACATCAAGTGGTTTATCAAGGAGTACGTAACCATCGAGCGCCTTGGTCTCAACAACTGTGTAGTCACCATAAGCGACATCTTTAAAGATTATCATACCCTTGTCATCTGTCACTTGGGTGTCAATGACCTTGTCTCCTTGACGGAGTTCAAAGCTTACTCCTGCGAGGACTTGCTTAGTTGTCGCGTCAACCTTCTTCAAGACAACAGACGATTTCTTCTTGCGATTGGTCATGGTCTTTTCAATCACTGCCTTGTCTTCCGTAACAGAAACTGAAATTGGTGTAGTATCAAGGACATAGCCAGGGAGCGTTTGGGTTTCTACCAAGGCATACTCACCGTAGGCAACATCTTTAAAGGTCACCACACCCTGGTCATCTGTCTCCCCACTTGCAATAACCTTGTCTCCTTGACGGAGTTCAAAGCTTACTCCTGAGAGGGCTTGTTTTGTTGTCGCATCAACCTTCTTCAAGACAACAGACGATTTCTTCTTGCGGTTGGTCATCATCTTTTCAATCACTGCCTTGTCTTCCGTAACAGAAACTGAAATTGGTGTGGTATCAAGGACATAGCCTGCTAGAGTTTGGGTTTCTACCAAAGTATACTCACCGTAGGCGACATCTTTAAAGATCACCACACCCTTGTCATCTGTCTTCTCACTTGCAATAACCTTGTCTCCCTGACGGAGTTCAAAGGTCACGCCTGCTAGAGCTTCACCTGTATCGGCATCCGTTTTTGTAAGGACAACCGTTGAACGTTTGAAGTCATTTGTGATTTCACCCAAGTCAATGATTGCGCCATCTTCTGTCACGTTCACATCAAGCGGCTTATCAAGGAGTGCGTAACCATCGAGGGTTTTGGTTTCAACAACTGTGTATTCACCATAAGCGACATCTTTAAAGGTTATCATACCCTTATCATCTGTCACTTGGGTGTCGATGACCTTATCTCCTTGACGGAGTTCAAAGCTTACTCCTGAGAGGGCTTGTTTTGTTGTCGCATCAACCTTCTTCAAGACAACAGACGATTTCTTCTTGCGGTTGGTCATGACCTTTTCAATCACTGCCTTGTCATCAGTCACAGAGACAGAAATTGGTGTGGTATCAAGGACATAGCCAGGGAGCGTTTGGGTTTCTACCAAGGTATACTCACCGTAGGCGACATCTTTAAAGGTTACCTTACCCTTATCGTCGGTCTTCTCAGTCGCAACAACTTTGTCTCCTTGACGAAGTTCAAAGGTCACGCCTGCTAGAGCTTCACCTGTATCTACGTCGCTCTTGGTAAGAACGACGGTTGAACGTTTGAAGTTGTTGACGACATCTACGCTGATGGTTGGTTTTTCAAAGCTGATGGTTACTTCTTTTTCCTTCATATCAAGGACATAAGCACTACCAGTCTTATCTTCCGTCAAGGTGTAGGTGCCAAAGTCTAGGCCGTCTGCGCTTGCTTCTCCTTTATCATCTGTTGTTAATGTAGTAGAGAAGTCTCCTTTCTTCAAGGTAAAGACAACATCTTTCAAGGCTTGTTTGTTTTCATCTACTTTGATAAGCTTGATGCTACCTTTTGGTATGATTCCGACGTTACGAGTCGCAAGGAGACTGTTGTTAGTCTCTCTGACAAGTTTTGCAAAGTCTTCCTTGCTGGTATCCTCTGTACGGTTTGGAATGTTCAGCGGATTCAAACTTAGACTGCGCGTCTTACCTAATTTGGTATTAGCTGTATCCTCACTAGCGTCATTTCCGACAAGTTTGTCTTTTTCAAGGCGAGTGCCTGTTGTGTCATGAACTTTGGTAAACTCTTCGTTTTCATGTTTCTTGATAATCTGTACATAGTAATTACCACGTTTGTAGACATTCATATGGTAATAACCATTTTCGTCTGTTGTAGCAGTAATCTTTTGTCCTGCTTGATTGAGGGCTTCTGTACCATCTTCGTTCATCAATTGAACTTGGTAGTCCTTAAGTAAGACTTCATCTTCACTGCGTTCACCATCACGGTTGGCATCATAGAAAATGGTTCCATCTACTTCATACTTGATGATTGGCGAGCTGACTTGGTTTCCTTCAATGTAGTCTATCTTGTTTAAGCTGACTGCTTCAGAGTTGTTAGCCGCTGAGAAGTTATCAAGAGCTTCATCATATGGCAATTTGCCATGGAGAATAAATTCAGCTTCTTCTTTCACTGCAAGGACTTGCCCTGGTTTCAAGGCGATTTTGACAAGTTTGACTTGCGTGAAATCAGCAATGTTAGCTACTGGGACAAAGTTAGCGTCGCGGGCACTTGCAAGTGATGGTCCTTGTGCATCGGTTGAATAAAGGACATCAAATTTTTGTAGCATAGCTGCATTTTCTGGGACAGCTTCAAGACTTTCTACCAATTGGACTGGAAAGACAGACTCACGTGGAAGGTAGTCGCCTGTATCGTTTGGTACTATCTTGTGATCCCCCACATATGGAAGGGCATCAAGGACGGATACATCATCTAAATCAATCAAGGAATTGTTCAAGACGCTAATCTTGTAGTATACGTCTTGATCTAGGTCTGCATATGGAGAGGTCAAAAGCCAGCTTGCTTTATCAAGTGATACAAACTTCTTGACGAGGACTTCGCGCGGTGGAATAAAGTTGATGTTATTGGTACCACGGAGGAAACCTTCTTCAGTATTTCCGTCGCCATCCAAGTCGAGTTCATCTTTATACTCTTCTTTTCCATACCTTCTCTTGTACTCATCATTGTTATCCCAAGTGACAAAATGTTCAATTTCGTTTGTCCCTGTCTTGGCATAAAGAGTGGTATTGACGCTAAAATCAACTCTTACTTCATGGTTACGCACAACATCTCCAAAGTCATAGATAACCGCTGTCTTACCGGTATTTTTATAGTTTGGAATAACGAGTGCTTTATTTTTAAATTCAGCTTGTCTCTCACTACCTGGTACAAACTCAATACCTGGTGGGAGCAGGGTGATATGCTTGACATTTTTCAAGACATAGTTGGTCTCTGGATTTTGTTCGGTAACAGGAGCTAAGTTGCCATCAACCTTTATAGAACCATAAAGAGTTCGTACGTTATTATCAGAATAAGGAACCGTGTGATTATTTCCATTATAACTCGTAATTCCTAAGGGCTCGTCACGGAAGAAGTTAGATCCCTCTGCAGTCTGTGAGCGAATTGTTCCATCTGTGCTAGAAGAGGCACGAACTTCCAGAGAGTTATAGAGCCTGCGTGCTTGATCTCGACCATAAGGTACATCATCACGTCCGACACCTGTCTTCTGCCACTCTTTCCAAACATCTTCTTTGACTGTTGTACCAACATAGAAGTAGAAATAGTGACCACTTTTGGAGAGTGGAAGGGCCTCGTTAAAGACAATCACAATCTTTTCATACTGATCGGCTACATCATTGATTTCCTGTTTGGCAGATATATCTCCATTAAAAAGGAAGACTCTCGTGCCATCTGCCTTTTCCCCGTAGACCTTGTAGCCTATTTTCTCGATGAGGGCCTTTACCTCAGAATTACCATAATTCCAATTGAGATAATTGTAGTAGAGACGATTGTCTAGTCCATAATCAATCACCTCTTTGACGTAAGTGGTATACTGTTGACCATTCTCACCTTCTACCCCATTTGTATTGTGATAGGAATACAAAGTATATCGAACATCTACATCGGTATTCTTGTTTTTTTTATTGAAGGCTATACCCTCCGAAGGGGAATAATTATAGCCCCATTTGCCAATATTCAGGCTTCCACCTGGAGTTTGCACTTTGACATTGAACTTGACTTTTTCCTTGACAGAAGGAAGAGTCACTTCATTATCTGTTCCTGGCTCAGCAACAATGGTTGCCTCATTGAGATGGGTGGTATCATAGGATTGTTCTGGGAAGGCTAATTTAATTGGAACTGCTTGATAGATATTGCCATACGCTGAATACTCACTCAGGCTTCCTTGATAGGCCGCTGTATGGGTCGCCTTGTCATAGCTCCACTTACGACCACTATAATTGTAGAGTCCATCCGCATCAGGCTCACCAAACATCACAGCACCTGCTGGAAGTTTCTCTGTGATTTTGACCTTATTTGGACGATACTTTCCGTAGCTCCCGCTTCCGTTCTCAATACCAACTAGGTATTCCACCCAAGGAGCCTTGTCCCCAGTCGCTGTTTTCTGGGTTGCATCTTGAGTAGCTACTACAATATCAGACATAATGACGGTTTCACCATTCACATCAACCCGCACCTTATTGGTACCACTCATATTCGAATATTGACCCGAATAACCACGAGAATAGTTAACCTCTTTAACGGGTTTTGCACCATTGGTCTTACCGATATAGGTATTTGACGCTACCTTTAGGAGCTTGCCTTCCCCATCAAAGAGTTCGTACTTGATTGGCACCTTAAAGCCATCTGGTGTAGTCGGCTGGCGCATCCGAAATGGCATAGGAACTGCAACAATTTGCCCTCCTGTAAGGTTGTCAAAGTTATAGTCAACGTACCAATTATCATCATCTTCTGTTATCTTCCAACTAGAAGCTGACGCTGCCTTCACAAATTGAGGTCTTCCATCAATATTCTTTTTCGGGAAGGTGATTCGCGTTCTAGCATTTTTGATATTGACACCAGTACCAGAAATACGAAATTCTGCATAAGGATTAAGCCCTTCACCAGTCAGATATTCCAGCTTTTCAGTACCGTCTGGATTCTTGTCTTCTGTGAAGACCCGTACTTCTGCAGCAAATGTAGCATCTACAGTTGATGATGGTCCTGTGCTATCTGATGCTGCTCGAAAACCTGCACCAGGCGTGATTGTCTTTGGTTCTACTGAAGAACTACTTGATATCGTAGTGCTTGTAGCTGCTGAAGAGCTATCTTCTGCAGTAGAAGAACTGCTGTTTGTAGATGACGGCTCGTCTGCTACGCTAGGCGAGATTGATGGGCTACTCGCTGTTGCACCTGTATCACTACTTGGCGCTACAGTCGGATTTTCCGACGATACTGCTGTGACTATATTATTTGTACTATCTTGTGCAAGTACAGTTACAGCTGGAAGCACATTTCCTGTAATCAACAGCACATACATGAAAGCATGAAATACCCTTAGGAATTTCTTTTTCATTATCGTTTCTCCTTTCAAAATTGCATATCCACTTTTGAAAACAATAGCGTATACACGTATATTTTATTATACCCCGCCCCTTATACGTCTGTCAACTCTTTTGTACAGGAAACACCCCGACTTATAATCAGGGTGTTTTCCTTGTATATAGTTGCTTTTTCTGTAACACACGACCGTATTATTCGCCTTGCATCAAACGTTTATCCTGTTTATACAATTACAAACTAATCCTCACTCTCTTGTTTTCAGGCTCGGGCTAAAATAATCCACTGGATTATCCTCGCTCTTTTGTTTCTAGGCTCGGGCTAAAATAATCCACTGGATTAACCTCGCTCTTTTATTTCTAGGCTCGGGCTAAAATAATCCATTGGATTATTTTAGTCACCCGATTTAAGTGCTTCTAGCATGTCGAGTTTACTCAAGTGATAATGGACATGGACTCCCAGAATGGTCAAGATACCCAGCACTGCGCCAATCGGTACTAGGTAGACGCCGATAGACACGCTTGGGGCAAAGAGAATGGCTGGAGAGGCAATCACGACTAGAAGCAGTCTATGGAGGAAGAAGCCTGCAAGTAAGCCTAGACCAATCCCAATTACTGACAAGATCATGGTCTCCCGATAGATATAAAAGGTCACTTCTCGGTTATAAAATCCTAGCACTTTAATAGTAGACAATTCTCGAATCCGCTCTGCCATATTGATATTGGTCAGATTGTAGAGTATCACGATTCCAAGGAGAATCGATAAGACAATCAAGATAATCATGACTGACTGAAGCGACTGAACAATGGTTTCAAGGAGGGTAATAAGAGACGTATTTTGCACGACCGCTACTACCCCTTTCAGAGCAAGAAGGTCTGTCGCGACCTGCTCCACCGTCTTCTTATCTCGGTTTTTTAAAACTAAGAGGGCTGCATTAGATTGATAGGACTGGCTTGTAGCCTCTTGATAAGCTGTATCTGATAGGTAGATAAAGTGCCCTGCATACATTTCTGAAATGCCTGCTACCTTTAGCGTCACTGGCTCTTGATTGAGGTGAATCTGTATGTCATCACCTACTTCAACTTGATACAGCTGAGCTAGTTTTTGGGAAATAAGGGCACCCTTTTCCGGCAAGGTCAGAGCTTCTCCAGTTACTGGATTGCGCAAGCTAACAAAGGAAGACAGATTCTTTTCCTGGCTGATAAAGAGGCTGATAGCAAGTGCTTCTTCCTGCCCTTTGACGTTCTCGGTCAAGCCATAGTAGGCAATCGGCAAGGTCTTTTGAATCACATTAGAGTCCAACGCTTTCTTGACTTCAGTCTTTTCTTCTTGACCAGCTCTTGTCTGCTCAACCACGACCATCTGATAATGGAGGAGCTGACCAAACTGCTGGTCAATCACCTGAGAAATAGAGGAGCGAATACCCAGTCCTGCAAAAAGAAGGGCAACAGATCCTGCTACTCCAATAATGGTCATGAACATACGCTTCTTATAGCGGAAAATATTTCTTGCTGTGACCTTTTGAGTAAAGCTCATGCGGCGCCAGATACAGGATACATGTTCCAAGAAAATCTTAGCTCCTGAAACAGGCGGCTTGGCCTGCAATAACTGGGCGGGCTTTTCTCTTAGTTCCTTTTGTGCCACCAAATAAGCTGGTAAAACAGAGGAAAGAAGAGAAAAGATAAGTGCAAGAAGAATCCATCTAGGATAGAGATGTAGCTGGCTCTCTCCGATAACTGTCGTATCTGTAATAATCCGACTAATCATGGGAGCAAGAAGAAAGTTCCCCAAGAGGAGACCAGCGATAGTCCCTAATAAGCCAGAGGCCAAGCCATAGATAATAAATTTGGTCAACACCTGCCCATTCGTGTAGCCCAACGCCTTTAAAATCCCCACATTGGCGCGTTCTTCATCAACAAAGCGGGTCATAGTCATAAAGGTTACAAGAGCTGCAACCACATAGAGAACAGCAGGAAAGATATTGCCCACTGCTGAAATACTCTTGGTACTGCTACCATAATTGGCATAACCATTGCCACCAGGGAAACTATCTCTAGTATAAGTTTTGTATTCCGGTGTGTTAAGCCGAGCCAAATCAGCTTGGGCCACTTGTAGATCTTTGCGAGCTGTCTTGATGTCTTGCTCGGCTTTTACGCGCTTATTTGCAAAGTCGTCCTTAGCTGCTTGAAGTTCAGCTTTCCCTTGCTCTAGCTCTGCCTTTTTATCTGCTAAGCTAGTACGAGCAGTCGCCACTTGTTCTTGTCCATTTTCATAGGCCAAACGACCCGCTTCGTACTCAGAAAGACCCTCCTCATAAGCTACAAGTCCATCTTGATAGCTCTTTAGAGCCTGCTGATACTGAGCTTCACCGTATTCATACTGCCCCTTTGCACTTTTATAAATTGTTTCTTGCTGCTGGTATTGAGCTTGCCCTGTTTCATATGCAACTAGACCCGTTTGATAAGCCTGCTGCATGGTGGCAAGCTCTGTGTCTATTTGCTGTAAACGGTGTTGGAGTTCAACCAACTCTGGAATTTCACCTTCTTGGCCTGTAGCTGCTGCAAAGGCAATTTGATCCTGAATAGCCTGAATCGTTGCTGCGTAATCGCTTTTTGCTTGATCGATTCTGGCAACTAATTGTGCTAATTTCTCTTCTTGGGCTTTTAAAGTAGACTGAGCTGAGAGAAGCTGCACCTCTACCTGCTCCAATTCCCGCTTGCTCTGGTCTAACTTGGCACGATGGGCAGCCAGTTCCTTTTTGGCGGCCTGCAATTGGCTATGGTTTGTCTCCAATTGTTTTTTGGCAATCATTAAGTCTGCAGCAGTTGCCTTTAATCTCTCGGCATTCTGTTCTACCTCTACCTGACCTTGCTCCAATTGTTCTTCAGCTTCTGCCAAACTCGCTTCATTGCTCACAAGCTGATTCTCTGCTTCAGCCAATTGATTTTGGGCGTCTGTCATTTTTCGCTCGGCATCCTGAATCTTTGTGTTGCCTTCCTTTTTGATACTCGCTAAGCGCTCCCTGCCATTATCTGCCAGAAGCTGATTGAGCTCGTCTTGGTGGGCAATCATTTTTTGCTTATATGCCGCTTGGTAGTAGGAAAGTTCTCCCACATCATCATAGCAGATACGGGCGATCATGTAGACTTCAGAATCAAAGGCCTCTTCCGGCACAAAAGCGTAGGCTGCTAGCTGTCCAGTTCCTGCACTAGCTGGGCCGAGATTGATTTTCCCCCAAATTTCAGACGAATCTGCAAAACCCGTTACGATAAATTCTGTCTCTTTTAAAACTGAAGCCTGCTTATTGCCCTCTTTGACAGCGATTCTGTCACCAATCCGATACCGACCTTCAAGATTGCTTGATAGTAGAATTTCCCCTGTCGATGAGGGGGCCTTGCCCGCTTTTAGCTGATAACGCGAGATGATCTTTGGAATCGAGAACAAACGAATCGCTTCGCCTCCTGTCCCAAGGGTCACATCCTTGAAATAGGCATATTCAATCTTAGTACCTGCAATGCTATCCAATTCTACCTTATCTGCCTGACTGATTCCCAAATCAGACATGACGGCTAAATCCATCATTTGCCCTTTATCAATATAGGCTTGTGCTGTTTTTTCCATATTAGGAGCTGCCACTTTTAAACCCACAAAAGCCATTGAACCAATCAGCATCAGATTAAAAATGGAGAAAAAACGGCCCTTTGATGATAGCAAGGACTGCCAAATTGTTTTCCAATACATCTTTTTTTTCATCTTCTTTTCCTAAGGACCTGTATTTATAAGCGAAGTCATTCTAATCGGGAGCTTATTTTACGATAATCAAGGCGCTTTTTTGAAGGAATACTGACTGTATTTTGAAAAAAGCAACGATAAGTAACGAAAAATAAGTCCTGAATAGAGCTGCTGAACTGTAAATACAGGTTCTAATATTCTAAAGTTATAATGTCTTGCGGATTGGGATTGACCTGAATCGAATGCACGCTGGCATCCCGCATCTGAATCACCTTGTCTGCAATCGGTGCAAGGGCTGCATTATGAGTCACAATAACCACCGTAGCCCCTTCCTTTTTTGACATATCCTGTAAGATTTGTAAGACCTGCTTGCCTGTCTGATAATCAAGAGCCCCCGTCGGCTCATCACACAAGAGCATCTTGGGGCGCTTGGCAACAGCCCGTGCAATCGCTACCCGCTGCTGCTCACCCCCTGATAGCTGAGCAGGAAAATTATCCAAGCGGTGTCCCAATCCGACCTTCTCCAATACTTCAATCGGGTTCATAGCATCACGTACAATTTCTGAAGCCAACTCAACATTTTCTTTGGCAGTCAGGTTGGCTACCAAGTTATAAAATTGAAAGACAAAGCCGACATCCTCACGGCGGTACTTGGTCAACTGCTTATTTGTGAACTGAGCGATATTCATGCCGTCAATCTTGACTGTACCTTCGTCATTAGTATCCATACCACCCAAGATATTGAGCAAGGTTGACTTTCCAGCGCCAGAAGAACCTAGAATAATGACCAGTTCTCCTTTTTCAATCTCAAAGGAAATATCCTTGTTTGCTACAATGCGATTGCTGCCCATAACATAGGATTTCGAACTATTTCTAACTTCAATATAAGCCATATCCTACCTCTTTCTTCCTTTTTTATACTTTCACGAACATAGTCACTCTTTACCCTTATTATACCATGTTTTCGCTTTCAATGGAAAAATGAGGACTTCTATTGCCCTGTTCTTAGTAACTGTTCTGCGCATAAAAAACGAGGCTGGGCAACAGTACCCTACCTCGTTACATGTTATAGTTCTAACAGTTTGACGCATATCAATAGTCAGGGAAGTGACTATTCATACTTGAGCCTAAAAATTGGAAAGCGAAGACGACAAAATCGATTTCTGCGAAATAACGATTTTTGCCTCACTCCCTCTTCATTTTTAAAGATTCTTTGCAACTTCAAGAGCTGCATCGTAGTCTGGGTGAGCATTGACATTGTCCAAATACTCAACGTAGATAATTTCATTGTGTTCATTGAGGACAAATACTGCCCGTGCCAGTAAATTCCACTCCCGCATCAAGAGGCCGTAAGATTTTCCAAAGGCATGGTCATAATAGTCCGATAGGGTCACCGCATCTTCAAGACCTGCCGCACCGCACCAACGAGCTTGCGCAAACGGTAAATCTACTGAAACAGTAATGACAACCATATTGTCTATATCTGCCAACTCTTGATTGAAACGACGGGTCTGCGTGTCACAAATACCTGTATCAATGGACGGAATGACACTGATTACCTTGCGTTTTTTACCAAAATCATTGAGACTTTTAAGAGTCAAATCATTGGCCATCAACACAAAATCAGGGGCTTGATCTCCTACGCGTAATTGAGGTCCAACAAGCGTAACTGGTTTTCCAATAAATGTTGTCATAGTAGGCTCCTTTTTTCTAATACCTCTATTGTAAGCGTTTTTCCTCAAAAATGCTACTGTTTTGATTGAGATTTTTGATTATTTTTTATCAAACTGGACTGAACAACCCTCTTTACAGCTTATTTCCACATCCGCATCTTTTTTAACCGAAGCGCATTGGCTAGGACAGAGACTGAGCTGAGAGACATGGCTGCTCCTGCTAACATAGGATTAAGTAAGGGACCGCCAAATAGGTGTAAAACGCCCATTGCAACTGGAATCCCAATGACATTATAGGCAAAGGCCCAAAAGAGATTTTGTTTAATGACCCGCATGGTGGCCTGACTGAGCTGAATAGTTCGTGCCACATCTACCACGTCACTCCGAACCAGAACAACATCCGCCGATTCAATAGCGACATCCGTACCTGATCCAATGGCAATGCCGACATCTGCCTGTGCCAGAGCTGGTGCGTCATTGATCCCATCTCCGACCATGGCAACCACCCTACCTTTTTCCTGAAATTCCTTGACAACAGCTGCCTTGTCTTCAGGCAAGACCTGACTGATGACCATGTGAATACCGGCTTGAGCAGCAATGGCCTTAGCTGTCGCCTTAGTATCACCTGTCAGCATCACGACTTCTAAGTCCATTTTCTGTAATTGTCTCACGGCCTCAGGACTGGTTTCTTTTAATTTATCCGCAATACCAAGGAGACCAATCACCTGCTTGTCCAACGCAAGAAAGACAGGCGTTTTCCCTTGTTCTGAAAGCGCATGAGCAGCAGCTTCTGACTGCCCAAAATCTACCTGATGAGCCGCCATTAAGGAACTATTTCCAAGAAGAATCTCTACTTTATTGATATTTCCCATGAGGCCTTTTCCAGAAAGAGCTTGAAAATCCTTGACCCTTTGCAAGGAAAGACCTTTCTCTTTGGCTTTGATCAGAACAGCCTCACCCAGTGGATGCTCTGAATCATACTCCATGCTGGCTGCCAATTGCAAAATCGTATCTTCAGACATGTCTTGATAGCTGATTATATCTGTCACATGAGGTTTCCCTTCTGTCAATGTTCCCGTCTTGTCTACAATAACCGTGTCCAGTTTCTCAGCTCTCTCAAGCACCTCACCTGACTTAATCAACATGCCGTTCTCTGCACCTTTTCCTGTTCCTACCATAATAGCTGTTGGCGTTGCAAGCCCCAAGGCACAAGGACATGCAATGATGAGAACCGCAATCATCATTGAGAGTGAAAAAGCCCACGATTCGCCCGCAAGGATCCAGAAAATTCCTGCTCCTAGCGCTAAGGCCATAACCACTGGTACAAAGATTGCAGCCACCTGATCTGCCAACTTGGCAATCGGAGCTTTCGAGCCTTGCGCTTCTTCCACTAAGCGAATAATCTGCGCTAGAGCTGTATCCTTGCCAACCTTGGTAGCGGTCATGCGAAAGGCTCCATTTTTATTGATAGAGCCACCAAAAACCACATCACCAACCGTTTTTGCAACTGGTAGACTTTCTCCTGTCAACATCGTTTCATCGACCGTTGATTGGCCTTCTATCAACTCTCCATCAACAGGGATTTTTTCACCCGGACGCACTCGAATCTGGTCACCAACCATGACTGCTTCAAGCGCTATTTCAACTTCTTGACGATTTCGGAGGACACGGGCAATTGGGGGTGTGAGAGCCATGAGGTGCTGAATAGCTGCAGAAGTTCGACTTTTTGATACCGTTTCTAAATATTTCCCAAGTGTAATCAAGGTTAGGATAACAGCAACTGACTCCAAATACAATTCCGCATGGTCACCATGCGCCACCTCTACTTTCCCTAAGCTCAAGAGACCTGTCATGGCAATCCCTTGAAGCAAGGCCGCACCCGTCCCAATCGCAATCAAGGAGTCCATATTGGGATGTCCCTTCACCAAGGTTTTCAGCCCCTTTTGATAAAAGGCACGTCCCAGATAGACAATCGGTAGCACTAAGACCAGCTGAACAAGAGCTGAAATCTGTTCCTTGCGAAGAATAGCTGGAAGCAGGACGTCCCCCCAGGCAAGCATCGGAGCCATAGCGAGATAGACAATAGGAAGAGCAAATAGCGCCGACCAGATAAAACGTTGCCATAATATGCTAGCCTGTTCTTGTTGTTCAATACTCTTATCAAGAGGCTGACCTGCCTCCTCCAAAAAGGCTTCGTAGCCTGCCTCTTTTACTGCCTGCTGAATATTAGCTACAGACTGCACGCTCGCATCATAGCGAACATAAAGGCTTTCGGTTGCTAAATTGACTGTAGCTTCTTCTACTCCGTCAAGCTGGGCAACACTTCGTTCAACAGCCATAGCGCAAGAGGCACAGCTCATGCCCTTGACTTGATAGGTCTCCTCGATTGCGTTTGAACTTAACTGATATCCAGCCTTTGTCACGGAAGCTAAAATGTTTTCCTCTTCAATGCTGTGTGCGTCGTAGATAACCGTTGCCTGCTCAGTTGCCAAGTTCACACTGGCTTTCGTCACCCCTGCTAGAGACTGGAGCGTTTTTTCAACTGTCATGGCACAAGAGGCGCAACTCATACCCTTGACCTGATAGGTTTTCTTCATTTTCATCTCTCCTTTCGTCTACACTTGTAATCTCTATTATTCAGTATACCATTCGTTGACTACATTTGTAAACAAAATAATTAAAAAACTAGGAAATAATCCTATTCCCTAATTTATATATACTTATTTACGGCTTACGAGCCAACATGGTCGCAAAACGGAAACGCAAGAAATTCCCCTTTTCATCCTTGCGGTGCAGCTGACCAAAATCCTCGTTGTACTTGACCAATTCCCAGTCCTTATAATAATACCGTAACTCATCTTTGCCAAACGTAAAGGAAAAATTCATCGGACACGGTGCATCGTCTGTACTCATGGCAGCAACAATCAAATTGTAACCACCGCTCCTAGTCTGCTCCTGCATATTTGTAATAATGGCAGGAATCCGCTCACGTTCTAAAAACATCAACACAACTGTTGAAATAATCCAGTCGTATGTCTGCGTGAGACTAGCCTGATTGATGTCGTACTGCCCGACCTGCAACTCCAAATCCTCAGCTTCCATGACGGTTAACAGGGTCTCAAGACTAGGCAGATGATAATCTACAGCCGTCACCTCAAATCCTTTTTGAGCCAAATAAAGGGCATTTCTGCCTTGACCACAGCCTAAATCTAGGACCTTGCATGGCTCAGTAATGGTTTCTAAGGCTTCAATGACTTCCGAATGCGTACGAGTAAAGCCGTATTTTTTAGCAAAATAATCCTCTGGTTGACAGAAAAACTCGACAAAAAAGCTAGTATCATCTGTCAACAACGTCACACGGTGCCAAGCCTGCGGTTCTACCATGGGAATGTCATCAGTAGCTCGGTAATGGTGGATAGCAGTAATCTCATTTTTGTCTGAAATGGCTTCATACTTGATTTCACCTGTCAACACCTTGATTTTTCCCCAAGTACCAACCTTGGTATTGTGCTTATGGGTAATTTCTGTAGGCACCGTCTCCTTGGTCCATATAGGCATGCGTTTGTAGGCTACTAAATCTGACATCACTGTTCTCCTTTTCCACTCTCCACCACCAGTACCGTCTCTTTGATTTGATTTCAGACGAGACAAGACGTCTTAATCCTGCATAATAAAAACGAAAAGACGGTACGACCAACTAGCACTTCTCTAACTTTCTACCTCGCATTGATGGCCTTCATTGTGCGGGCAATGTCACGGTTTTGTTCACGGCGTTTGATGGACTCTCGTTTGTCGTAGTCGTGTTTTCCCTTAGCAAGACCAATCAAGACCTTGGCAAAACCGTCTTTAAGGTAGACCTTGAGAGGAACGAGGGTCATCCCTGTTCCTTTGACTTGATTTTCAAGGCTTGTAATCTGCTTTTTGCGCAGGAGCAATTTGCGGGTTCTAGTCGGATCTTGATTCCAGATATTGCCCTCATCATAAGGTGCAATATGAACATTATTAAGCCAGGCTTCCCCTTTTCGAATCTGGGCAAAGCCATCCTTTAGGTTGATACGTCCTGCGCGGATAGACTTGATTTCTGTCCCTGTCAAAACCAGCCCTGCTTCGATGGTATCGATAATACTATAGTCATGACGGGCTTTCTTATTTTGTGCGAGGACTTTTCCTTCACCCTTGGCCATTTCTATCTCCTTTTTTTGCGTTTTCCTTTGGCCATTTCCTTATAAAATGGCTTCTTTTTCTTGTCTTTTGACTTGACTTTTTTACTAGAACGATGAAGTGTCTCTTCTTGCTTATGTCCCTTGCCCTTGCCTCGTCCTGTGCGGTCTGAACGGTCACGATTGGCATGGCTCTTGGTCTTTCGGGTCGCCTTGAGCGGTGACTCAAGGACATCAAAATCAGACGGTACATGGGAAAAATCAATCTCTCCAGTCAGCTTGTCAGCCCTCATCAACTTGATACGAATGCTTTGTCCGACTCGAAAAACACGTCCTGATTTTTCCCCTTTAAGGGTCAAGCTCCGTTCATTGTAATGGTAAAATTCAGGCAGATTTTGGATATGAATCAAGCCCTCAACGGTATTTGGTAACTCGACAAAAAGACCAAACTTGACAATGCTCGATACCACACCGTCAAATTCCTGCCCAACAAATTCCTGCATGTATTCCGCCTTTTTCATGGCTTCCACTTCACGCTCCGCATCAATCGCACGACGTTCTAAACTAGATGTCTGCTTGGCAATGGCAGGAATGACCGTTTCAAAATGCGCTTGCTTTTCTGGCGTGACAGTGCTGTATTCCCGCACCATACGATGCACCAAAAGGTCCGGATAGCGCCGAATCGGGCTAGTAAAATGCGTATAGTAATCCGCACCTAGACCATAGTGACCATGATTATGCTCTGAATAGCGGGCCTGCTGCATGGAGCGCAGAAGCATCATATTCAAAACATCCGCATACGGTTCATGTGCCACACGGGCCATTAAATCCTGCAAAACTTCTGAGCTAATCGTGCTTGCCGTTCCTGTAATTCCAAGACCAAAACTGCTAGCATAGTCAATAAATTTCTGCAATTTATCCGCCTTTGGCTCTTCGTGAATCCGATAGATAAACGGCAACTCTAACTTGCTAAAATGTTCTGCGACCGTTTCATTTGCGACCAACATAAATGACTCAATCATCCGCTCTGCAATGCCACGTTGTCGCAATTGGATATCAACTGGCAGCCCGTCCTTATTGACAATAATCTTGGCTTCATGGGTATCAAAATTAAGCGCTCCGCGCTTGAACCGCATGGTTTCTAACGTTTCGTGGAGTAGGACCATCTTCTCTACACTTGGCACAATTTTGGAAAAGGCTTCCAACTTGGCCTTGTCCCCCGCAATCATCCGATTGACATCAGCATAAGTCATGCGGTAGGTGGTCTTAATCACGGTCTGACCAATCCAGTGTTTGACCACGCGCCCCTTGCGGTCAATCTCCATGATTGCCGACTGGGTCAAGCGATCCACATTGGGATTCAAGGAACAAATACCATTTGACAAGCGCTCAGGTAGCATCGGAACTACACGATCTGTCACATAGACGGATGTTCCTCGACTCAGTGCTTCTCGGTCAAGCGCAGAGCCTTCTGTCACATAATGGGAGACATCTGCGATATGGACTCCCAACTCCAGATTGCCGTTTTTGAGTTGCTTGATATGCACCGCATCGTCCAAATCCTTGGCATCTGCTCCGTCAATCGTAAAAATAATCTCCTTACGCAAATCCAAGCGACCTTCATAGTCTTTTTCGGTAGGCTGGTCTGGAATTTGATTGGCTTCTGCCAATACCTCATCGGGAAATTCGGATATGATGTCCATGGACTCTAGTACCTCTAAGACATCAATACCAACATCGTCCTTGTGTCCGATGACATCCCGAATGGTCGCTACGAAATAATCCCGTTTTTTATTCGGGTATTGCTCGACATCAACCTTGACAATTTCTGTTCCGTCTAATACCAAGGCTGATTTTTTCAGATAAATTGGCTGGCTAATCTTTTGATTTTTCGACTTGATGTAGCCTGCGTATTCCTTTTTATCCTCATCAAAAATGACCTGACCGACCGCGGTCTTTAAACTGTGTTCTAGAATATCGATCACTTCCGCTTCTGCCATGGTGCCTTTGAGGCGGTCTGCAACCTTTTTAATCGCAATTTCCACCCTATCACCCTCAATGGCATAGTTGACGTCATTACGACTCACAAAAAGATCATCTTCAACCTCATCAACCGTGACAAAGCCAAAACCATTTTTATTGGCACGAAAGATACCTGTCAAAGTCACGCGATTCGTCTTCTTCTTTTTAGCTGATACGGCAATTCTCCCCTCATCATCAAACCGCACTTCTCTGCGCCCCTCCATCTTGGAGACCTGCTTGACCAAATTCGTAAAGTCTTTAGCAGATACCGCTTGAAAATGGTCTGCCAACTGGTCCATGGTCACCGGACCAACTGTCTCGATATACTCAATAATTTCTTTTTTCATTTCTCTCTTTTCGTTGTTTTATATGTACACCTAGTGACAAATAGTAATTCTTCTTTCTGATGGTTTCTCTCTGCTGTACTATGTCGTTTCATTTTGATTTAGCACTAGGCAGGACGAGTTAACGACCTAATAAATGAAAACGAAACAACTATAGCATACGATAAAAAAGAGACCAAGAACGAGTCCCAGTCTTTTTATTTACTTGAAATAACTACTAAGGCCAGCGCAATCAACATCCAACAAAAGACGAGAATAGCTGTCAAGCGCTGCATCACAGCTTCAAAGCCACGTGCCTTTGTCCGTTCAAAAAGGGCTCCTGAACTTGCGTCAAATACGTTGCTTGATTGATTTTTGGCTGGTTGCATAAAGATTGCAATCACGATAATAGCAGATAAAATTAAAAGAATGGTTAATAAAGCGTTATACATATTTTTTCTCTTTCTTTAAGAACTCCCCACAGTATACCACAAAATCTATTTTGTTTCAAGATGCAGCGTCACTTTTCTCTCTTTGGGGCAATATTTTAAGACTTCAATCTTCTGCGGATGTGTTTTACTATTCTTACTAGTTAGATAATTTTTACTGCCACATTCAGAACATTGTAAATTGATTTTAATTCTCACTAAATTTCCCTTACTTTCAAGTACTTTCTAAAACTAAAGAGCGACCAGATGAGATTGACCATCACAAGGCTACACGTCACATAAAAGACCCAACGATATCCAAGATAGGTCGCCACTCCTGACCCCAACATAGGTCCCAAGACAGAACCTATATACATAAAGGTTTGGTTAAATGAAAAAATCCGTGAAATTCCCTCTTTAGGTGTTAATTTTGCAAGTAGTGAATTGACAGACGGCAAGAGCGCCCCTGTCCCAAAGCCATATAAAAAGCGGAAGATGCCTAACTGTAAGGGCGTTATCGCATGGGCATTGAGCCAGTTCATCACAAAACTGTAAAAAAGTGCCACAAGCAAGAGCCGATGATTGCCAATCTTATCTCCTAGTTTCCCAAGCTGGGGCGAGCTCACCATAGAGGAGATTCCCAAAGCAGAGATAATCATCCCTGAAACAAATAAGAGATTTTCAGTCTGCCCCAAATAGCGAATATAAAGGGTCAAGATAGGCACTACAGACTGGGCCGCCATTTGAATAATCATACTGGTCACAAATAAGCTCAGTACAATTTGCTTGTCTTTGATCTGATGAAACACTTCCTGCAAGCTCATCTCCTGACCTGCCTTGATTGGTGTAAACTCTTCCTTGATGTAGAAGTAGGTCACAATGGTCACCAATAAGAGCAAAATCCCTACAATCAAAAAGACCAAGCGCATGCCAACCACTTCTGCTAAAAAGCCACCCAGCATAGGCCCAATCAAGGTTCCTGCAACCAAGCCTGTTGACAAGGTCCCAAGAGCATAGCCCGTCTTTTCTTTAGGCACCTGACTGGCAATCAAGGCGGTGGAATTTGGCACATATCCTGCAAAGACACCTGTCATAATTCGCAAGAGAATGAGCCAAAATACATTTGGTACAAAGGCTAGACCTCCCATACTGAGAAACATGACCGAGCTAGCACGAACCATCATCGGCTTTCGTCCGTAGCGGTCCGCAAGACTTCCCCAAATCGGCGACATAATGGCTGAGGCAAGAGCCGTGGTCGATACAGCCAAGCCTGCATAAAATTCTACCTGATTTTTCGGTGCGCCTAATTCCTCGACAAAGACCGAGATAAAAGGCATGACCATTGAAAAACTAGCTCCCGTCAAAAAATTTCCTACCCAAGCAATTTTTAAATTTTGCTTCCAAACATCCTGACTTAAAATACAATCATCTTCTTTCTATCTGCGCTAAAAGCTGGTCAACCTGTGCATAGGTTGCTTGCTTTTCTCCATCATTATCAATCTGATACGGAGTGCGCTTTTTCTTTTCTTCAAGAGGCATTTGGGCGGCGATTCGCTGCTTGGCGGCCTCCTGATCCAACTGATTTCGCTCCATTAACCGCTCCACTTGTAACTCAGGTGCAAGCACGATGAGCCAGACTTCAGACACGACCCCCTCATAGCCCAATTCAAAGAGCAAGGGAATGTCCATGAAGAAGACCTCCTCACACTCAGCCAACCTGTCACGTTCTGCAATCAAGGCTTCCCGAATGATACTATCTTGCAAGTACGAAAGACGTTTGCGAACCTCATCTTCCTCAAAAACCAAGCGCCCGAGTTGCGCGCGGTTCAACTCTTCGTCTTTCGTTAAAATACTCGTGCCAAATTCTTCGACCAAGACCTGATAGAGCCTGCCCCCCTTTTGTTGTAGCTGGTGAACAACGTCATCCGCATCAATGACCTCATAGCCACGTTTTCGCAAATAAGCTGTCACTGTGGATTTTCCCGAAGCAATACCACCTGTTATCCCGATTACCCTTGTCATGATATCACCTGACACTGGGGACAGATATGGGTCCCACGACCAGACAATTGAAACTTGACAATCTCTGTCTGGCAACGGGAACAAGCCTGCCCTTGCTTTCCATAAACTTGTAGATAATCCTGCATGGTCCCATCCATGCCAAGCGCATTTTTATAGGTTCGAATGGTCGAGCCGCCTTTTTCAACACCTAATTGCAAGACAGCAATAATGGCTTGGTGCAAGGCCTTGCTTTCTTTGGTTGAGAGACTTTTGCTAAACCTTGCAGGATGAATGCCAGCCTGAAACAAGGCCTCATCCACGTAGATATTGCCCAACCCTACCACTAAGGTCTGATCCAGCAAGTGGGCTTTAATGGGCTTTTTCGATTTAGCGAGCTGAACAGCAAAACGCTCATAGTCAAAATCTTTTGTGGTCGGCTCTGGCCCTAACTTTTTCGAGAGAAAATAATCCTCAACTTGTTCTTTTGTTAGCAACTCAAGAGTCCCAAACTTCCGCACATCTTGATAGACTAAATGACTGCCATCTGTAAAGGTGAAAAAGGCATGAAAATGCTTATTTTCTGGCACTTGATTAGGAAAGTAATTGTACTTACCTTCCATTCGCAGGTGGGAAATCAAGACAAAGTCAGTCAAGTAAAGCAGAAGATACTTCCCGCGGCGCTTGACCTCGCAAATCTCTTGTCCAACCAAGGATTCATGCAAACTATCTGCCCCAGTTAACACCATGCGTGGATAGGTGATCTCTACTTTCTGAATTCTTTTTCCAACGACCAGTTTTTCAAGTCCCTTGCGGACTGTTTCAACCTCTGGTAATTCTGGCATAGGGTTCCTTTCATATTTCTACTATGTAATGGACACTTCGACCTACTTCACAAAAGCCGAGTTTATGATGAAATTCCTGACTAATCGTATTCTCTAAAGAACAATCTGAAGCTAGTTGAGAACATCCCTGTGCTTTAGCCCATTGTTTAGCAAAGGCAAGCAATTCTCGTGCGATGCCTTTCTGTCTAGCTTCTCGTGCAACTGCAATACCTTCTAAATAAGCAATCGGTAGACTAGAGCAGCCCTCAACATATTCTGTTCGGATAGACAAACTAAGCCAAGCAAGTGCCTTTCCTCCACGCCAATACAGAAATTCATAGGGAAATTGTTGCCCTAGAAAACCCTCACGTAAGCGAGCTGGATTGCTGGTCCAGACCTGTTTTACAAAACCTAGCCAGATTTCGACTTCATCTGGTTGAACCAACCGAATCTTTCCACACATTCCTAGTACTTCACTCCTTACAATCAGCACAAAAAGTCAACGGGCTCTACCTCGATGCCCGTTTCTTCTAAAAATTCACGCTTGAGGGTATCAACAGAGGACTCCCCTAACTCCATAGCACCACCAGGAATAGCCCATGTTTTCTTATCTCCACGCAACTGTAGGAGAATCGCTCCCTCTGTATTGACCAAAATACCACCTGCAAAAGTCAAGATAACCTTGTCATGCCCGACTTTTGAACGGATATAGGAAATATAGTCCATAAATAAGGCTCCCACAATCTTTTTTCATCATTACTAGCTCAATGAACACCCCATCAATATTCCTTCTGATTATAGCCAAAGTCTGCTAGGTCTAGCTTTTTATCCCGCCAATTTTTCTTGACCTTGACCCAGGTTTCTAAGAAGACCTTGTCTCCTAGCATGAGCTCGATGTCACGGCGGGCCATGGATCCAATCTTCTTGAGCATAGCGCCACCTTTTCCGATGACGATGCCTTTTTGGCTATCACGCTCGACCATAATCGTTGCTCGAATATGAATCTTATCCGTCTCCTCATCTCGCTTCATACTATCAATGACAACAGCTACTGAATGCGGAATTTCCTCGCGTGTCAAGTGAAGGACTTTCTCCCGAATCATTTCAGACACCAAAAAGCGCTCTGGATGATCCGTAATCTGATCAGCAGGGAAATACTGGAAGCCTTCATCTAAGTTGTCTTTCAAGATTTCCATGAGACGGTTGACGTTATTTCCTTGGGTCGCAGAAATTGGAACAATTTCCTTAAAGTCCATTTGCGTGCGGAAATCATCAATCTGCTCTAGAAGCTGATCTGGATGTACCTTGTCAATCTTGTTGACCACTAAAATAACAGGTACTTTAGCAGATTTGAGGCGCTCCATAATCATATCATCGCCCTTACCACGTGGCTCATCGGCTGGTACCATAAAAAGCACTGTATCCACTTCACGCAAGGTGCTATAAGCGGAATCCACCATGAAATCTCCTAAAGCTGTCTTGGGCTTATGGATACCGGGTGTATCAATAAAGACAATTTGCTCGGTCTCTGTCGTGTAAATGCCCATGATTTTATTGCGCGTTGTCTGCGCCTTGTCACTCATAATGGCAATTTTTTGTCCCATTACATAGTTGAGAAAGGTTGATTTCCCAACATTTGGCCGTCCTAAAATAGCTACAAAGCCTGATTTAAATGTCATACATACCTCTTAAAAAATTACATTCCAAATTTTTGGAAGAAAAATCAGTAGCCCCGTCAAGAGGGCAAATCCCGATACAAACAAAACTGCTCCTGCTGCCATGTCCTTGGCATTTTTAGCCAGCATGGAGAAGTGATAACCTGACGCCAAGTCCACCACATTTTCAATGGCAGAATTGACGATTTCAAAGGCGATAACCAGGCTAATACTCAAGAGTAAAAAGAGCCATTCGGTCATCGACACTTGAAAAATAAATCCCGCTATCACGACCAAAATCGCAGATACGAGATGTTTGCGCATATTGCGCTCTTCCTTAAAAGCCGTAAAAAGACCTGTCACCGCAAATTCAAGGCTAGCAACCAGATCTCTATTTTTCCATTTTTTTTGTGGATTATTCTCGTGTAAGTCCATAAGCTGTCAATATTTCTTCTTGTAATCCAAACATTTCTGCTTCTTCTTCAGGCGTATAGTGATCATAGCCGTTGATATGCAGAAAACCGTGTACAGCTAAAAAGCCCATTTCCCGTTCAAAACTATGACCATAGTCTTTCGCTTGCTCATGTGCCTTATCAATGGAGATATACAACTCACCGATGTAGGCATCAAAATCTGCTAGCATCTCGCTCAACTCAGGATTGTCCAGCAGGTCTTCCTCATCAAAGACAATCTCTGTTTCGGGCTTATACTCTAGACTGACCACATCTGTCGGACGGTCAATTCCTCGATACTCCAAGTTCACCTCATGCACACGCGCATTGTCAACAAAGGTCACAGCCATTTCTTTTTGCTCTTTGCCAATCTTTTGAGCCGCAAACTCCAGTAAGTCGCGAATCTGCTGCTGCATCTCCTGCGTCACTTGCTGGGTCTCATCCACCATTTCAATATACATGTCTCACCACATTCTTTCTTAATTTCATTATATCACAAACTAGAAGGAAAGGAAAAAGTGCTAGTTTATCTTTCGTAAGAAGACGTTGAACAGTCCTATCCGTCTCATCGCTATTCCAATTAAAATCCCTACGCTATTTAGCACAATATCTCCTGTATCACAAATCCCAAGACTAAAAAGATACTGGGTAAGTTCCACTCCAGTCACACCTAAACATGCCAGAAAAAAGTGCTTTTTATCTGTTATAAGCGTACCTAACGGGACAAACATGAGAATATTCATCAAAGGAACAAAGCTGCTTCCTGCCTGAATGTCTCGCAAGGTTTCAATTGGATTTGGCTCAAACCCTCTAATGCCAAGATTTTTAAAGAAAAGTAGATAAGCTAAGCAGACAAAGTAAAGAACATAGAGCACTCTAATCTTCTTCCTACTCACTGTTTCTTGATAGAAAAAGCTCACAAAGACAAATACACTATAGCTCATGACGAGAATGATCAGCAATGGTCCCACAAAATCAATCTCAGGCATACGCACTACTATCCGAAGATAGTATTGAAAATAAAGATAGTGCATAAAGATGTAGCGACACACGAAAAAAGAAAGGAGGGCATTGATACTATCTAATAAAAGGGACTTCTTATGCATTGGTTTTTCCTTTCTGCTCTACCTCAAACTGAGTGACTGACTAATTGCTCAATCACACCGAGCAGATCTTCCCGCTTTTCCACCACCACATCTGCTTGGTAGGAACCATCAGGACTCTTTCGTTTGCGGTGATTGAGCCAAATGGCTTTCCAACCTGCTCCTTTTGCGCCAACAACATCATTTTCAAAGGAATCACCAACATAACAGATGTCCTCTGGTAAAAATTTCAGTCGCTCTGCCATTAAATCAAAGATAGCTTTTGCAGGTTTCGTAATCTCCACCTGACCAGAAATAATCGTTAACCTTTCTGGAATCCACTCAGTCAGTTCTAAAGACTGCAACTTGCGCAGCTGATGGAGATGTGGGCCATTGGTAATAATGCCTAGACGAATCTTGTTCTTATGGCAATAGTCAAAAATGGCTGGAAATTCTGGACTTAGGAGAAGCTTCCCTTGGTTTTCTTGATAGTCTTTTTGAATGGTCAGAGCCAGTTCGTCTGACACATCAAAACCAAAGTCTGCCAAGGCTCGTTTCATACGGTAAATATGGCTCGCTTCAAGCGTCATCTCCCCTGTCGTTGCCGCCTCAAACACTTCATCGGCATAGAAGCGAAAAGCAATATACAGAGCTTCCATGTCTTCATCGTGAACAGGGAGGTGAGCCTGAACAGCCCGCTTAAAAGGCTCTTCCTGATTATACAAGGTATCATCCAAATCAAAAATCAATGCTTTCATACTTCTATTCTAGCAAAAATTACGATTTATTGCTGAAACGAAACTATAGAATTGCAAAAGAAAAGAAGCTAGCCAAGCTAGCTACTTTTCCTAATTTTCCCCTACTTCGACCTTATTTGCTGCAATAACAAATGGAGTCCAGATAAGGAAAGCGACAAAGACATTAAAGAGTGAAATAGCACCTGCTAAGACATTTCCCCCTGTCGCAAGGAAGGCATAAAGCCCTGGAGGGGTAATCCATGGAATAGATACATAAACTGGAGGAATCATACCAAGAGCTGTCGCTGCATAGGCAATACCACAGCAGATTGGCGGAACAATCAACCATGGAATGACAAAGAGTGGATTCAAGACCATTGGAATACCAAAGGTTACTGGCTCATTGATATTGAAGATTCCCATCGGTGCAGATAACTTCGCAACTGCGCGATATTCTTGGCGCTTTGAAAAGAGAAAGACGGCAATGATAAAGGCAATGGTCACACCTGAACCACCCATTTGCCCATAAGCATCGAAAGAGCCACGGGTCCAGATATAAGGAAGAGCCTTGCCAGCTTCATGTGCTGCTGTATTTTCAAGGAGAGCAGGTAGGTAGATACCGTCCAAAACAGGTCCTAATACGTTGTGTCCATGAAGTCCAAAAAACCAGAATAATTGTACAAGGAACGAAAGCAAGATAACGCTGAACCAGCCTTGAGAAAGACCAAGCAACGGTTTTTGAATGTAGGCTGATACCAAGTCGTTCAAAGATTGACCAGATAATTGCATGGCCATAAAGCCGATAAAGGCTGAAACGTAGATGGCTACTATTCCTGGAATCATGGAAGCAAAAGCCTTGTTCACAGCTGGTGGAACCGTATCTGGCATCTTGATAGTAATTTTCTTTTTCATCAAGAAGCAGTAGATTTCTGCTGAAAGTAGACCGATAATCATAGCTGTAAATAAACCAGTCGCACCTGCATAGGCAACCTTGATGGCACCCCAATCAGAAGTTTCCAAGCCACTTTCTGAAATGGTCAAACCAAAGTCCGCCAAAGCTTTCACAACAGACTTATCAAGCCCTGCCACATCTGTCACAATGGTCATGGTTTGTGGAATGGTTGAGATGAAGGCTGCAAAAGAAACCAAGCCTCCTGCAATCGGATTAAGCTTTTCATGTTGAGCGCGGTTGTAGCCAAGCGCAAAGACAAAGGCCAAGGCCATGATGGCAATCGTTCCAAAGTATACGCAACCGTTTAGGGTGATGAGGGGCTGCATGCTTTCTGCAAAGCCGGTATTGCCCATGCTGTTTGGAATGTCCCGCACCAAGACATTGATTAAGACTGCAATCGCCCCTGCCATGGTCAGCGGGAACATAGCAAGAAAGGCATCCCTAATGGCAACTAGGTGCTTTTGCGAGCCAAGTTTGCCTGAAATTTTCATAAATGTGTCCATTTAATGAACCTCCTTTTTTGTTGCAAATTCTGCAAATTTTTTAATTTGAAGAAGCATTCGCTTCTCTAAACTCCGTTTCATCAGAGGAAGCAATAATTTATAGTTGAGCTTGTTCCAGCGACCTTCTGGCAGATAGTCTTCAGTGTAGACAATTTCTACCCCATCCTCTCCCATATCTTCCAAGCGGTAGGTCAAAAACTGTACACCACGGTTCGATTGAATCGCAACGGCGTAGCACTCATTTTCCACTAATTGCTGCAAGGTCACTTTGACGGACTGCTCCTCTTTTTTTCCGAAACGCTTGACGTAACTCAAGCCCTCTCTTATCTCAGATAATGGAAGGCACTTGCCTGTTGCTCGTTGATAGTCTTCCTGAAACAATTCTAAGTACAAAGCATAAAACTCTTCCAGTTGACCTGTTACTGTCAGACGCGCTTCCATCTACTGTCCTCCGATTTCCTCTATCTTGCGGTATAAATCAATTGTTTCCTTAGCCATATCCAAGAAGGTAATAGCATTCATCAAGTGGTCTTGACCATGGACCATTAAAAGGGAAACTTCGATTGACTGACCGGCTGCTTCTTCTGCTAATAAGGTCGTTTGTGATTTATGGGCAATGTTCAGAGCATGGTTGGCTTTTTCAAGGAAACTTGCCGCCGCATCAAAATCCCCTTTTTTAGCTGCACGAATGGCTTCGACCGCATTGCCCTTAGCATCTCCCCCATGCATAATGAGCCCCATAATAGCTTCAAGATTTGCTGGTTCTCCCATAGACTACTCTCCTAGTAACTTCAAGGCAAAGTCTAAGACGTTGGCCCCGTTCATAGTACCATAGTCAACCATATTGATGTCGCCAACCTTAATATCTGGCTCGTACTTTTCCTTGTACTCATCCAACATAAATTTGACCTGAGGTCCGACTAGCAAGGCATCAATTGTTTTATTGGCTACCTCATCTGCAACTTCAGAAATCGGAACAGCCCAAATACTTGCTGCTATGCCTTTATCGCTTGCTGCCTTAAGCATTTTGGTTACCAACATACTAGTAGACATACCAGCATTACATACTAACATGATATTTTTCATTGTTTTCCTCCTTCCCTATAGTAAAGGGATAAATAATTCTTTAAATTGTTGGACAGTTGGATTGTCCTGTAGTTTTTTCTGTAAATCAGGCGCGTGTACAAAAGAGGCGAGGGCTGGAGTGACCAGCTTCATCCGCTCATTTTTTCCTGTTGAAGGAGATAGCAGAAAGACAAACCGCACCTGGTCATGCTCCTTATCCCAGTAAATCGGATAACGGCATACGGCTATCACTACCTGTTCTTTTTGAGTCAACGCCTTTGGCGGATGCGGAAAGGCGAGGACTTCCTCATAGACAACGGAGCTAAGATTTTCCCGAATGGCAATCTGCTTGCGGAAATCCTGGCGAAATTGTGGGTCTTCTCCCTCGTCCAAGCAGTGAATCATCTGGGATAAGATTGTCTCCTTGTCCACCTGCTGATCCAGATACAAGAATTGCGCTTCCTGAAATAGTTGGGCCACATCTCCTAGCGGGAAGCCCTTCTTTTCTAGGTTCCTTGTAATCACGGTTGACTCTTCCCTCGTCCAGACCCTCTTGGTCATGTGGCTACGAATACGGGCAATATCTTGCGGTTGCAACAAAACACTGACCTTGACAACTGGAACGAGAAAGACCACATTGCTCAAGTCCACTGAAGAGATGATAAAATCAATGCCTGTCACATCTTGCTCAGTCAAATCGAGATAACTCGCAACTTCTACGATGTCTAACTCTGCTGGAAATTCATTTTCCAGTCGATGTTTCAGCATCCTAGCACTCCCGTAACCACTAGCACAAACGACCAGGACACGGTAGCGGACCTGTCCGCTCATTTTCTCCAAAGACGCCAAAACATGCAAACTAATGTAGGCATATTCATCATCTGTAATAGCTTGACCTTGTAATTCAGGCATAGAAGAAAATACTTCCTTGACTGCCCAAAGAACCTCGGGATACTGGGCTAAAATCTCTTTTGTCAAGGGATTGACTAGCTGAATATCATTGTGAATCCGATGCAGGAAGGGAATAAAATGTACCTTCAATGAATCAAGCAGATGTACATCCATCTCTAACGGAGTAGCTAGCTGCTGACCCAGTTTTTTCAAGCGTTCTCGTAGATGTCTTGTCACGCTATCTGTCACTTGATTGCTACCTACTTCTTCTTTTCCTCCATGCAAGTGAATGGAGATATAAGCCGCTTCTTTCTCCGGAAATTCGATGGAAAAGCGTTCTGCTAAGCGTCCTAAAATCCTTGTTGCTACTTGGTATTCTGGACTCTTTTTATCCTCCTGATGGGAAACCAGCTGAACTGGATTGCCCAGACGAATCCTGCTCATCATCAAAGCCAAGTGAACTACTAGATTGTGCAAGACAAAGTCAGGCAATTGCAACTGACCGTTTCGGCATTCATCGATGACAATCATGATAATATCCGAAAAATGACTTTCTTCAAGAACATCGTGCTGGAGTAGAGAAAAAACGGAATTTTGGAAGCTATCCATAAAGAAATAATCTTTGATAAAATGGCGGATAGCAGGCTCGCTTCCTACGACTTGAATGCCTTTTCTGCTAATTTGAATCTCAAGTCCATAGGGGCGAACCAAGTCCTTGATTTCTGTCAACAGCTGAGACACACTGGTCTTGCTTAGGTATAACTCCTGAGATAGGTTCAAAACGGTCGGACTACCTGCTTCCAAAAAAAGTTTATGAATAATGTAGTGACGCCTGTCTGTCGCTTCCTCCAATTGGCTTACGTCCTTGACCAACTTATCCGACTGCTGCCACTCCTGCCAGTAAAGCTGAAACTGCTCCTCATCTCGAAAAGAGAGCTGGTAGCCATAGCCTGATTTTGAAATCAGATCCGCCCCTTTTTTGACAATTTTATCCTCGATAATTTGCAGATACTTTCGGACGGTGCGGTCGCTCATCCCAATCGCTGCTGCCATCTTTTGACTAGAAATGTAATTTCCTTCCTGCTGCAGCAATACCTCCACAATCGCCGCTTCTTTTTTCGTTAGCATTTCTCACCTCCAATCTTTTTGTAAGCCTTTTCTCGCTTTCTATTGTACCAAATATTCATCGAGCCTTCACACTGCTTTTTTCCGCAATACTGATGAATTTAACCTTGCAAATAAACAAGAAACGACCTTGCTTGGTGATAGCTCGCCCACTTCCAAGTAAGAACCTCTGCAATAAAAACTAGCAGGCTTGTTCTAGACAGTGAAAAAGCTAGGCGTACAACCTAGCTTTTCAAATATTTATCACATCGCTGTTTCTTTCAAGGTAAAATCCTGCCATGGTTGCAGATAATCCAAAATCAGCAAGCTCCACGGTGTGAGTCGGGCAACAATATTGACTTTCTCGCTGACAGTAAAGGACTTAAGAGCAATCTGCAATTCCCCCTTGTAGCGCAGGTAGGCATCGTTATCTATCACAATCGTCCCTCTGCTGACCTCTTTGGACTGTGTGCGCGGTGGAATGCTCTCTTTTTGGTACCGTACCCGAGGTTCTGTTGAGCGGATAACAAAATCAGACACATCTCCCCGATATCGATGCGGAAAATCAAGAACAGCCTGTTCTACAGTAGTCAACTCCACCAAAGACTCATAGGTTAGCCCAATACTGTCTTGTTCCAAGACATTTACAAGACCTGTCAATTCGCTTTCTGCGACAAATTGATTGGAAATCAAAACCGTATCAAACAGGCCTGTCGCTTTCATCACTTCTGCCTGAACCATCAAGGGTGCATGGCGGATTTCTTCCAAGGTCGGAAGACCTTCTGTCACTGGCCATGGGCCTTCTGTTGCGGTCATTGCACTCAGAAAGACTGCCGTCTCAATCCCTCTTTCGTGATAGAATGTGGACATATCCAAAAAATGCTTGCGCGAAAGTCCTGTAAATTCATGGGGATAAAAATTGTGGCAGGCAATGATATTCTCCACATTTCCCCCTGCTTCTAGTAATTCTGTCAGCAGGCGCGTATCCGTACTCATGTTGAGTTCGATTTTAAGACCATCCGTATTCTGCGTCAAGAGTACCATCTCAGCTAGTGGCAACGCCTCATCCAGTCTGATACCTGCTAGACCAAATTCCCGGCATTTTTCCACCAAACAATCGTGCCAGCCATTAGCCGCTAAAAAGGCCGGACTGACATCTGCAATCACTCGAATGTCCTTGCAATTAGCATAGGCAATGATGTCCTGATAGAGCGAGCTATAGTCGTCCATACCATCTGTGAGCTGCAAGAGGCTCATGAAGAGTCGCTTAGCACCATACTTGGCCAGTAAATCGATATAAGCCAAAGACTGCTTGAGGTCGTATTTCTCAGGATAGAGCGAAAATCCAAGTGCTAGCATAACGCCTCCTATCTCTCAAAACCGTTATTTTGACTCAATTCTTTAAACCAATGACCTGACTTTTTGATCGTCCGCTCTTGGGTCTCTAGATTCAGTTCAATTAGACCATAGCGATTCTTATAAGCATTGAGCCAAGACCAACAATCGATAAAGGTCCAGAGCATATATCCCTTACAGTTAGCCCCAGCCTCTATCGCCTTGTGGAGCTCCACCAAATGGTCGGCGATAAAGTCGATTCGATAGTCATCTTGAATGGCTCCATTTTCACGGAACTTATCCTCTCCTTCGACCCCCATACCATTTTCAGTGACGAGCCATTCGATATTGCCGTAATGCTCCTTGAGGTTGATACCAATGTCGTAAATGCCTTTTTCATAGATTTCCCAGCCACGGTGCGGATTAATTTTCTTTCCAGGCATGTCGTAAGGCTCGTAGTAATAATGCGGTGTCAAAGGCTCGTCTTCACTTGGTTGAGTGCTTCTAGCTTGCACGCGCATAGGTTGATAGTAGTTGACTCCTAGGAAATCAACCGTGTTTTCCTTGATGATGTGGAGTTCCTCCTCGGTTGCTGGAGGTAAAATCTCATGTTTCTTTAAGATGTCCAGCAATTCAGGTGGGTAAACACCTAGAACAGATGGATCTAGAAAACTCTTGGTTTGGAACAATTCAGCAATCCGCGCAGCATCTTGGTCTTCTTTGCTGTCACTGCGTGGATAGGCTGGAGTCAAATTCAAGACAATGCAAATCCGGTGGTCTGGATGTGTTTCATGACAGGCCTTGACAGCTAATGAGCTTGCCAACTGCGTATGATAGGCCACTAAGGCAGCCGCTTTTGCATCGACCACACCAGGCAGATGAAAGTCTCCCAAATACCCACATTCGACAGGAACAATTGGCTCATTAAAGGTAATCCAAGTGTCTACGATATCACCAAACAAGTCAAAACAGGTTCTAGCATAGCGCTCATAAGCATAGACCGTCTCCTTGTTTTCCCAGCCGCCACGCTCCTGAAGAGCGTATGGTAAATCAAAATGATAAAGATTGACAATTAGCTTGATTCCCTCATCCACAATATCTTGAAACACCTGACGGTAGAAAGCAACTGCCTGCTCGTTGACCTTACCTGTTCCGTCTGCAATCAAACGTGACCACTGAATGGAAGTCCGAAAGACCGTATGCCCCGTTTCTTTCAAGAGTTTAATATCTTCTTTGTAATGCTGGTAGAAGGTAGAGGTATTTTCAGGACCTACTTGATCAAAAAAGCGTTCTGGCTCCCTTTCATACCAAGCGTCCCAGTTGCTTTTGGTCTTACCATCTCCTGCTACAATCCCCTCACTTTGGGGACCAGAGGTGGAGCTTCCCCACAGGAAACCTTCTGGAAAATGGTAAACTGTTTTTGCTGTATCTGACATAATTTCTCCTTTTGCACCTGTTTTTAACTCTAGTATAATCCTCCCAGTCACTCCTGTAAATGCTTTCAAAAAAGATATTTTTCCACATTCTTAAGGAAAATGACTAAAAAAGAGTGAAACAGTCGCTGCTGTCTCACTCTTTGGTCTCTTGAGGCCTTATTCAATCCTCTCTAAGAACCTGTACTTATAAGCTCCCGATTAGAGTTGCTGAGTTGTGAATAGAGATTCTAAAATTGGCTCTTAGCCCACTTTCTGCTGAATGGCTTGCATTTGAGCGTAGATACCCCCAAGGGCAAGAAGCTCCTCATGGTTTCCTCGTTCAACAATTTGCCCCTTATCCAAGACTAAAATCTGATCAGCATTTTGAATGGTGGATAGTCTGTGAGCGATGATAAAGGTTGTCCGTCCTTCTTTCACGACTTCCATGGCATGCTGGATGATTTCTTCTGTCTCTGTATCAATGTGCGACGTCGCTTCATCTAAAATCAAAATCTTCGGATCTGAGTAGAGAGTACGAGCAAAGGCAATCAACTGTCGCTCCCCACTTGAAAAGGCTGCTCCCTTTTCAACAACAGGCTCGTCAATCCCCTTTTCAAGCCGTCCTAGTAAGTCCATAGCTCCGACCTTCTCAAGAGCTTCTAGAATCTTCTTGCGATCCATGTCTTCCTCATTCATGCTGACATTGGTCGCAATGGTCCCTGTAAAGAGATAAGGGTCTTGGAGGACAATCCCCATGTGACTGCGGACACTTTCTCGTCGATAGTCTCTAATATCTTGTCCATCAATCTGGACACTTCCTTGTTGCGGATCATAAAAGCGATAGAGCAAGTTCATAATGGAGGTCTTGCCTGATCCGGTATGACCAACAAGGGCAATGGTCTCGCCCTTTTCTACCTCAAAGGAAATATCCTTCAAAATGGGCTTTCCTTCTTCGTAGGCGAATTGGACTCGATCAAAGACCACTCGACCGTCTGTTACGATAAGACTTTCATCACTATCGTCTTCGACGGGCTCTTCCAACAAGGCTAACAAGCGTTTTCCTGTCTCCAAGGAACGCAGCATATTAGGAAACTGCTGTACCAAGCGCCCCATAGCATCAAAGACATCTGTAATATAGTTGATATAGACAAAGAGGATACCAGCTGTCAACTGCCATTGACCTCCTAGGAAACGCTGACCGACAACCGTTAGGACCAAGGTGATGACCAAGTATTTGATGAGTTCTGTCATGTTCCAAGTCGCAATCGATTGGGCCCAGATGATTCGATTTTCCGACCGCTTCATCTTGTTAGCTGTCTCTTCAAAATCTTCCATAACCGCTTCTTCCTGACCATAGAGCTGAATCAAGCTTGCCCCATTCATGGATTCATTGACCTTGGTATTGAGGTCGCTTCTTGCATCATAAAAGTCTTTCATGGGTTGATCCGTCAAGCGTTTGTAGAAGACCTGCAAAGCATAAAAAGCTGGTAGAAGCGCAAGTAAGACCACACCTAGAATCGCATTCATATGGAAAATAATCCCGTAGGTAAAGAGCAAGCGCACCACGTTATTAAAAATATAGACCAAGGTTGCATAAAACTGATTGCGAAGGGTCTCCGTATCGTTGACAATCCGTGTGGCAATCTTTCCTGCTGGCTTATCATCAAAATAAGAAATCGGCAAGCGCTGCATGCGGTCATAAGCACGATTGCGCAAGGTTTCTGCAATCCGATTGGCACAATGCATCAAGATACGGGTTGAGAGATACAGAAAGAGGCCACCCACAAGATTCAATCCCAGATAAGCCGCTAATTGCAGAAGAAACCCAGCCTGATCAAAGGGCAAACCCTTGCTCAAATCCGTTACTGGACCGTCAATAATTCGCTGTAGGAGAATCGGCGATAGCCGCACCAAGGTCGATGCCCCTAGATAGATGAGAACACCTAGCACAAACAAGCCTGTAACACGGCGAATTTCTTTTAATAGGGTAATCAGTACTCTCATTCTTCTCCTCCTTCCTGACTTTGCTGACGTTGGTACTGCTCATAGTACCAGCCTTCTTGGGCTAGGAGCTTTTCTGGTGTCCCTTCTTCAACGATGCGTCCGTCTTCTAAGACCAAAACCCAATCCGCATGATGCACAGCAGATAGGCGGTGAGTCACGATGATATTGGTCTTGCCCTTTCGTTCCCGCTGGATATTTTCGATAATTTGACGCTCCGTTCGCGCATCCACCGCTGAGAGTGAATCATCTAAGATGAGTAGGTCTGGCTTACGCAAGAAGGCACGGGCAATGGAAATCCGTTGCTTTTGGCCACCTGAAATCGACACCCCGCGCTCCCCAATCGTGGTCTCGATTCCTTCAGACATCCGCTCCAAGTCCTTAGTAAAGTCTGCTGTCTCAATCGCCTGCACTATCTCATCTAGCTGACTATCCCCTTTTCCAAGGGCAATATTTTCTCGAACCGTTTTCGAAAATAAAACGTGCTCTTGAGGTACATAGCCAATCTTCTGCTCAATTGAAGTCCGTTTGAAAGCCAGTACCGATTGTCCATTGAAGGTAAATGTTCCACTGCCGATTGGGTATTGCCGCAAGAACTGCCGAATCAAGGTAGTCTTCCCTGAACCTGTTTTTCCAACAATACCGACTGTCTGACCAGCCTTCAAGGTCCACGAAATATCTGTCAAACTATTGCGCTCTGCCTGCGGATAGGAAAAATCGTAGTGCTCAAAGGATATCTCGCCTAAGTCTGCCAACCACTCATCTCCGTCTTCTTCCATATCATCACCCGTATCAATCAGCTCCTGCAATTTGGCAAAAGAAGTCTTTCCAGTTTGGTAGACAAAAATAAAATCTGACAGCATCCAAAAGGGTTCTAAGAGTGATACCGTGTAGAGTTGTAGGGCAATGACTTGGCCGAGCGACACCTGGGAACGTTCTAGGAAAACAGCTCCTAACCATAAAATAGCAATGATGGAAACCCCTAATAAAATAGTGCTTAGCGGATTGTACAAGGCTTGAAAGGCCATGATTGTATCCCCGCCACGCGCAAGCGCTCGGGTCCGCTCCTGAAACTTGCGTTCCTGCCGTTCTTTCTTGCTGTAGGCCCGTGTGACACGGATCCCTTCGACTACTTCTAGAACCTCGTCATTTAAACCAGCAACCGCTTCTCGGTTGGCCTCGACCGCCTGATTCTGCCATTTTCCAATGACATAAATCGCCGCAACCAAGGCCACCATCGGAATCAAAGCTCCAAGGCTAATCTGCCACGAAATGAAAAACATGGTCGGAACGATAAAGGCAATCATTCCACCTGCATAGACCACAATCATGAGCCCGTAGCCCACCATGTCCATTAAACCTTCCACGTCCGTTGAAAAGCGCGTCATCACATCACCCGAACGAAATTTCTCATAGAATGGCGTCCGCATTACGACTAGCTTACGAAATGAACGCTGCTGCATATCAAATTTAAACTGCACCGATGACTGAAACAGCTTCAAATGCCAAATATAGGCCATCACATAGGTCAAAATGGTCACTCCGAGCAACAGCAGCATGTCCTGCATCAAGCCCGCTCTAGTCAAGTTCTCCTGACCAATCTTGTCCACCAACCCCTGAATAATCTTGGTCGGTATCAACAAACACGCATCATAAACAATCAAGCTAATTGCAACCAACAAGTACAGCCACTTGTGTTGCTTTACGTACTGAATAATTAGCCCTATCATCATCTCCTCCTTAAAACCCTATCATCACCCAATCTTTATTTAATAGTAAATTGGATAAAGGTTAGGACATTGTTCAGTCGCTTTGATGAACACCAGTTCTAGCTGCAACTACTTGCCTTGTCCTATTAATCCACTATAATAGACTATAAATTAAACCGAAGTGACTAAAAAGCACACAAAAAACCCGAGATAGAATTGCTCCATCCCGAGTCCCTCAAGTCCACAAAAAGACACTAAGACCGATACTTAGAAAGGAGCCTATTCTGAAAAATAGTATTGTTAACTACTACATTGTTGTTCATTGTTGTTCTCCTTTCATTTGTTCTATATACGTACCATTCTAACAGAATATTTAAGGATGTCAAGAAATACTCGGATTTTTTGGAAAATAATTTTTGGGCGGGACAAGCAAGAAGAAGTCAGGAAAGGCCCAACTTCTCTCTAGCTTATTTTTGTAAGGCTTTGATACGGCTCGTTACACCTTTTAGATTGTAACACTCAGCATAATCTCGAATCGGACGCTTAATGTGGTCAATGACATAACGCTTCCCGTCAATATGATAGGTTGCTAAATTAGCATATAGTTTCTCGATTTGTTCCTTGACCGCTGCATCATTAAAGGTATAATGACCTGCTATATCTAGAATTTCTTCTTGCAACTCCTGATTGCCCCCTGCTAAGATTTGCTCAACTGTCAAATCTTTCTGGTCTCCCATCATCCACTTTCTCCAACGCTCACTTTTAATGGCATGCAGAAGAAGGGTTTGACGAATTGTTGACGGCTCAGCAATTAAGCCTTGCGCAACTAATTTCTCTTCTACTTTTCCTAGATTGAGATAAGCCCGTGTCTCTTCCGTACCATATTGAGGTGCTACATTTGTTGCAGTAATCGCTGACGGGATGTGTTCTAACAGAGTAACATCATCTAGATAGTCCCCATTATGCTCTTTCAAGCCAACACCATATTTCTTAGCCATCTGCGCCAAATCATAGGCGTTCTGGAAATTAAAGTGCCCTACTTGTTCTGTCTTACGCGTCAAAGTCCCTGTCTGACCAACAATAAAGGTTGGCATTGGCAATTGGCGTTTGCCTAGTTCTTCCTGTAACTGTTGAATAAAGGTCTCATAGGTCTCTGTAGAAGTCAAACCACCGTTTGTTTCCTCTGTTCCAACTTCGTAGCCAATTTCTGGCAATCCGCGTTTTTTGCGTTCCTCTTCACAAAAGGCAATCAAGTCAACAGTCCGCTCCAACACGACCTCAAGCGGAATCACTTTTCCAACTTCAAAAGGATCCTTTGTCGGATCAATCATTAGCAAGTCAAAACCTGCTTCAATATCTCCTACGTAAGATTGCTGACCTAAGCGCATGGCCTCCTCTACTGGTAAATGGTCATTTCTCTCTTTATCCCGTTGCCAAGGACCACCATGATCTCGGCAAAGATAATACAGATTATTATAGCCAATCTCTTCAGCCACTTCTTCTACAGCTTTTGCAAAGCTAAACTGATTCCAACCATTGACATATCCTCCGCCTAACTCATCCAAATCAACCTGATTGCGGCTGGCGATAAACATGACAGGATAGTCATCTTCTTTGGATAATTCAAGCGTTGCTTGGACACAATTGCGAGACATAGGACCAATCCCTAGTAAAGTAGCGGATTCTCCCTTATTTTGCAAGTCCAACAAGCCTTCTACGACCGATTTAATAGATAATTTCGACATATTTCTCTCCTTATTTTAATTCTTCATCTGCTAGATTTGGTTTTGTGAAGTGGATAATTGCAACGGATACCAGCGTTCCAATCAGCATGGCAAGAAAATACCACAATTTCCCATTGACGACAGGCAGAATAATCAAACCTCCATGCGGTACAAGGGCTTCTACATTGTTAATCATGCCCAAGGCACCACCAACAGCACTACCGATGATAATGGCTGGCAAGACCCGTTTCATATCTTTTACAGCAAATGGAATCGCACCTTCTGTAATTCCAATGAGCCCCATAAAGAAAGCGGACATTCCCAAATCTCGGTCTTCTTTCGTATATTTTTTTCGGTCAATAAAAGTTGAGATAGCAACTGCAAGCGGTGGAATCGCTACAGCAATCCGGTGAGCCCCATTTGGAGCATAGATTCCTTCTGCCATCAGAGCTAGTGTAAAGGCTGTCGCTGTCTTATTGATTGGACCTCCCATATCGACAGCAGTCATTGCTCCGATAATGAGACCAAGCACAATGGCACTACCACCTTGCAATTCACCTAAAGTAGCTACTAGCCAGGTCATCGCAGCACCAATCGGAACAGAAATGACATAAATGTAGAGCATTCCCAATAAAAAGACTGTTAGAATCGGAATGATTAAGATGGGCATCAAGGTACGAATAGTCGGTGTTACTTTCCAAGTTTTACACCATTTTACAAAGTAACCAGTTAATACCCCCAGCAACATAGCTCCTAAAAATCCAGTCTTGACTTGAGCGGATCCGATTGGATTATTGGCCACATAGCCCAAAATCATCGCAGGTGCAAGAGCAGGCTTTCCAGCAATAGAATAAGCAATATAGCCTGCCAGTAATGGAATCATGATTGAGAATCCCGCCACTCCCAAATCCAACAAATCCTGCATGAATTGGCTGCTAACTTCCATTCCTCCTTCGCCAGGTTTTCCTGTTGCTAAGGATAGGGCTATAAAAACTCCACCTACGACAACTGATGGCAGCATATATGACACCCCAGTATTAAAGGCTTTTTGCAAGTCTTTCCACAATGTCTTCTCCATTTTTTTCTCCTTTCGTCCTTCTATAGTGCTTCTGCTTGATCAACAACCTTATCAGGATGACGGATGGCCTCACCTGGATCAACCAGCAACACCTTGCCTTCATCACGCTTGTCATCAAAGCGATCCTGACCTTCAATTTCAACTGCAATAGCTAAAATCACAACATCGGCTTGGTCAATCTGCTCTTGCTCCAATTCCTGCTCGATTCCCATGCCTCCTTGTGTCTCCACTTGGACCTCATATCCTCGTTTACGACACTCTTTTTCAATGGCTTCTTGAGCCATATATGTATGAGCGATACCTGTCGGACAGGCTGTTACAGCAACGACTTTCATAAAAATTCCTCCTAAATGTCTATCGAACGCAATCGTTCGAAAAGAGTTGTTTTGTTTCCAATGGTTAGTAGTTGATGACGAAAGTCTTCATCTAGCAATTTTTTACTTACTTGCGAAATAAATCGTAAATGTAATTTTTCCGTTCCAGCATTAGGAACTCCGATGAGAAAGATAAGTTGGACAGCCTCTTCGTGCCCTTGTGTCCACTTAAACGGCTCACTTGTTCTTAGAAAAGCGATAAACGGTTTTTCAACGACATCCGCTTTCCCATGCGGAATGGCAATTCCATATCCAATCGCTGTCGGCACTTCTTCTTCACGTGCTAGCACAGCGTTCATAAATAAATCAACATCTGTCACATATCCCAGCTGACATGCTTGATTTGTAATCGCTTGAATCACCTCTTTTTTCGTTACAAGCTCCTCATCCATAAAAATCAATTCTTCATGTATAATATTATGCTCTTTCATATACAATTTTTAAAACCTCCGTTCTATTCTTAGCATGGCGCAGGGCAGTTAGCCTCTCATCTGTATTGATCAATTCATAAATTCCAGAAATGATTGATTTGGTTTTGGACATATCCTTAGGACTAATTCCAATAATAAATATAAGATCCACAAAGTAATCTTTCCACTTAAATTTTTTTGAACTCTTTACAATCGCAACAAATGTTTGCTGAACCTCTTGCGGTTTTCCATGAGGAATCGCAACTCCAATCGGCAAATCTGTATTACCAAATTCTTCTCGGTCTAACATAGCTTGTCTAAATCCGGGTGTTACAAAGCCTCTATCTGCTAACATATGACTCAAACTCTTAATAGCATCTGTCGAGGAATGATAGTGTTCATGATAGAAAACCAGTTCCTCTGACAGATAGGGAGCTAAATTAGCACTTTTCCTCTTAGGACTGATAAGCACTCTAGCTGCATGAGCATTCAGAAGCATCGATAATTCCTGCTCACTAATTAAAGGTGAAACGAAGTGGATATGCGAAGCTTTCTGCTGTAACGGAATAGTTGTCAGAATGACATCATAGGCTTCCAGATCTAACTGTGTTGCCTCCATCGATGAAGCAACCTCTACCTTATCAAGGGATGGTAAGGTATTTTTTATCCGATGAATTAGTAATTCGGAAGTCACAATTCCAGTTGCACAAACTACCAGGATTTTCCGACTCACTCCTATTTTTTCCAATGCTAATTGGAAGTAAATGGTCAAAAAAGCAATCTCATCTTCATTGAATCCCACGCCAATCGCTTCACTGAAATCCGAAACCGCAAGCCACAAAACATTGAAGACAATCGAAAATTCAAGTTTTATCTGCTCTGTGAAGGGATTCTTAACAAGAGTATGGGAACGTAAGCGTGATAACATGGGTGGAATATGCACTGTCAATTGTTCTAGCAGGGTCGTATCATTTGAAAAATCGACATTTAAAGCCTGTGAAACCTGTTTGATTAAACCTGCCACTAGGTTGCTATCGACATACTGACTTGGCATGGGTTCAAATCGATAGAGCAACAATTTTTGGGAAAGATACTCCACATCCTCGTTGGCATACTCCACATCTAACCTCAGAGAAATTTTATGAAGAATCTTTACTGCACTATCTATGTAAAAGGCATCTGCCTTCTTATGAAACAGGGACTCACTACCTGCACTATGCTCACCTTGAGTCAGTTGATAGACTTGAGCAATTAAGAAAGCTAGACAGTGCTGGACATAGACTTCTGATATAGCATGGACATTCTCCCTAACATAGGTATAAAGTACGTTGGAGCAAACTTGAATTATATCTCTAGCATAATAGGGAAGCAAACTATCGACAGTATCAGACGTTTTCACCCCATTTGCAAAGTCGCCCTGCTCAATAATATATTGGTTAAAATTCACAAATGCTGTAATCTTGTCCTCTGTCGTCGGAAAGACCAACCGAGTTCCATGATGATTACTTAACAGCTCGCCACTCGTTCCACGAAGTAGAATCAAGGTAATGGTTTCTAGGTCTTGCTTGATGGAACTCTTACTGACAAAGTAGCGCTCTGCTAAATCATTAAAACTTGTTTGCTTATTTTGAAATAACAAGTCTTGCATGATGTCAATACGGCGCGTAATTTGAAAATCCTGAGTATCTACTCCCTCCATTAAGTCTTCATAGCTCACTAACGAGATTCCAACCCCTCTCCGTTTTTCAAATACAATCCCTCTCTGTTCTAGATTGCGAATCTCTTTATGGATTGTCCTCACCGAAACACCTAGCTTATTTGCAAAATAAGCCGCTTGCTTGGCACTTCGTTCTTCTTTCATCATTCTCACTAATTTTAACTGTCTTTGGGTAAGCATTTCTCACCTCCATCTTCACTCAGCTCTGCTTGCTTATATACAAATTGTAACCGCTATCAATATCTTTGTAAATAACAAAAAGCTGCAAGAAGTTCTTGCAGCAAATCAGACACCGGTTATAAAATATGACTTTAAGACCGTTATCAAAAAACTCGCACAAAGCGAGGATTTTTCATTTATTTATCTAAATTGGTATCTGGTTGCCAGACAAAACTTGCGAGATAGCTAAAGAGGTAGGTCAAGCCCAAGATAAGAGTAACAAGTATTAGGACTGGCACACGGTAAATAAAGGTCCAATAAGGCAAGCGTTTCTTGCCTGTCTGGGCAGCACGAGCAAGGTCGTCCAGGCGATTGAATTCTGACTCAATGCGGTGAGTGACTTCTGCAATCCCTGCATCGTCTAGGCGTTTAATATCTGAAATATCAATCGGGTTTCCAAAAGCAACGTCAATGCGGTCTCCCAACAATAGATTTTTAAGGCTCATTGGTCCAATATAGGTGGCAGGCATGATTTTCACCTTAGCAGTCTTTGCAATGACAGCAACGCCCCCTTTTAATTTGGTAGAATGACGGGTTCCTGACGGGAACATCACCAAGGAACGATTGCTTTTTTTCAGCATTTTAACAGGGTATTTGATTGCAGCTGTTCCTGGATTTTCTCGGTCAATTGGAAAGGCACCGCACTTGCTAATCCACCAGCCAAATCCTCTATCCTTGAACAATTCTTTCTTCGCCATAAAAATAAACTGTTTGGGCGCAGAAGCATAGCCTAAAAAGACAGGATCCCAAAAGGTTCTGTGCGGCGCTACCAAAATGTAATTTTCATCCTGAGGCAGAATTTTTTCCCTATCATGATAGTGAATATTGCCGTTGACAGCCCATAATAAAAAGACTAATAAACTTCGTAAGTAGGAATAAAACATGGTACTCTCCTTTACTGATTTCCCTACTATTATACCATATTTTGAAAGCTAGCAAAGATTTTTCATCTGTCGTCACAATGTGCTATAATAGGTCTATGAACAAGCCAGAATTACAAGCAGGAGAGAGAATTGACCAGCTCTTCTCCACCGATGTCAAGATTATTCAAAATAAAGAAGTCTTTAGCTATTCTATTGACAGTGTTCTTTTGTCGCGCTTTCCAAAGTTGCCCCCAAAAGGTCTTATCGTAGATCTCTGTAGTGGAAATGGGGCAGTCGGACTCTTTGCGTCAACCCAGACCACGGCTAAGATTACCCTTATTGAAATCCAAGAACGCTTAGCGGATATGGCGAAGCGCTCGATTGCGCTCAACCAGCTAGAAAATCAGGTTGAAATGATTCACGATGATCTCAAGCACCTGCTCAACCATGTTCCACGTTCACAGGTTGATTTAATTCTTTGCAATCCGCCTTATTTTAAGGTCGAACAACAGCCTAATCTGAAAGCGAGCGAACATTACCTATTAGCTAGACATGAAATCACGACCAACCTTGAAGAAATTTGTGCGGTGAGTCGCCATGCCCTCAAATCAAATGGTCGTTTAGCCATGGTACATCGACCCGAGCGCTTCCTTGAAATTCTTGATACTATGAAAGCCTATAATCTAGCACCAAAACGAATCCAATTTATCCACCCCAAGGTAGGTAAGGACGCCAATATGCTGCTGATTGAGGCCATTAAAGACGGTTCTTTAGAAGGGTTGAAGATTTTGCCTCCATTGATTGTGCACCAAGAAAACGGCGACTATACCGCAGAAATCGAGGAAATTTACTTTGGAAAAGGCTAAACATTATATGTATGTGGTCAAATGTGCTGATAATAGCCTTTACACCGGCTATACGACTGATATTGACAAGCGGATTGCAACCCACAACAGCGGCAAAGGTGCCAAATACACCCGCAACCGTAGACCTGTTAAATTGCTCTATCAGGAAACCTTTCCCGATAAATCAAGTGCCATGTCAGCAGAAAGTTTCTTCAAACGCAAGACACGGCAGCAAAAATTGGATTATATTGCAGAAAGGGAGTGGGGCAGACTCCCATGATTGCTCCGCAATCACCTACAAAAGAATGTAGTCTGGAAGATTACGTATAAAAAATCGTGATTTCGTAGAAATCGATTTTGTCGCTCTCGCTTTCTCATTTTTAGGCTCAAGTATTAACAGTCCACTGGACTTTTAATACCCCGCAAGGTTGACTAGGTTTGTAGAATATTGATTTATCAACGTTTGACAAACCAGACAATCATCGCTTTCAAATTTCTAGGCTCAGGTATCAATAGTCACTCCCCTGACTATTGATATGCGTCAAACTGTCAAAGCTATAAAAGAAGCAAGGCTGGATACTTTTGTCCCAGCCTCTTTTTGCCTTTTTACATAAGTATAAGCTACACAATCTAGCTCATCTACTGCCTTAAATCCTAAGGATTCGTAGAAAGCCATTGTCTTTTCTTCTCTGCCTGTCAAGAGATGCAGTTGGTAAATATCAGGATAGCTGGCTAAAAGCATTCCCATCAGCCTTCGTCCAATACCCCTTCGTTGATAGTCTGGTAAGACTAGAATATCTTGCACAAAGAGAATGGAAGCACCATCTCCCACAGCTCGTAACAAGCCTACGAGCTTTTCTTAATCAAAGGCTGCACTGTTTGCTAAGGCCTGTTCTAACATCTGAGGTTGATTTGTATAATTAGTCCATTCAGCTGCTCTGTAAAACCCAAGAACGGATGTCATGTCTAATTTTGCTTGCTTCACATAGGTAATCATCATCTTCTCCTTTTCTTTTATATGATTTTAAAAAGAACATGCTGTATCCAAATTCCTGATACCCATAGAGGCCTCCTATTTACTGGTGAAGTGATACACTTTGCTCGGCACTACTCTAGCTATTTGGCAGAATAACGGTCTCTAACAGTTCTTCTTCCTCGCGAATCCGACGCCATAAAACAAGCGTGTAAAAAGGTGCGAGCACGAGGGCTGCCCACCATGAATGGCATAAAAGTGTCAAGCCAACAAGTTCTGGAATGATATTTAGATAGTAATTCGGGTGTTTGACAAGACGGAAAAGGATGTGGTCATTGTAGGTGTGGTTATTAGCAATCATTAGCTTGACTGTCCATATATCCCCCAAAATAGACTGCACAAGATACAGCATGCACATGGAGAATACGAGTAGCACAATACCGATGAGCCCAAGAATATCTACCTGAGTATGCTTGATCAATGCCTCTACGACACTCAAAATATAAAATAAGATATGCAAAAGGGTTAAAGCTTTTGTGTTTTTCACCCCATATTCTCTTCCACCATTTTTCAAAATCATTTGTTCATGCTGAACCGAAATCTTCAAAAACCATAGCCGTATTACAAATACAAGGGCAACAATACCAATAACCATTATCTTGTCTCCTTAATGAATAAAGTAGTTCTTTTATTATAAAGAGCAGAGATTTTGGGGTCAATAGATTTCGTATATTTTACACCTTGCAGAGATGAACCTTAGATAATCTATAGTTTTCCTACTCCACACCCTTAGTGATGAGTCATTTTATAGCCTTTATATCCACAATACATACTCCAAACAATCGCTGAAATTGTAAAGAAAATCAAAACCACGATAGATACGATTGGTTCAAAAAATAGACTAAGGAGAAGCGCGACAGCAGCACCTATGAAAAGATAGGCAGTTTTCTTACGAAGCCTTAAACTTTGCATTTCTGCCACTCCTGCTGTATCTTTTGGCATGTAATTACCTGTAACGAGATAAATACCTGCCAACAGGGCTATAACCAATCTTCGATAATCTAGCTCATTTCCTACATTCACCAGTAGAATACTGGTCGTTACAAGTGTCATAACGATAGGCAACACCCATTTCATCACTTTTACAGCAGGAATCCGACCACTTTTGGTCACATCAAGCGCTATGCATAAAAAGATGTGCAAGGTCAAGACCAGCAAGGGAGTACCAACAAGCGTAACCCATTTGCTACCTATCCCATTAGCTTCATTATCAATGCCGAAATGTATTTGCACGACCTCTGGCAACTGGCTGTAATAAATGACAACGAGAACAAGCGGTATCAGAAAAATCAAACTTGTCACAACGAGCATTTTCCAATCAATTTTTTTCATCTCTTTCTCCTCCAAAGCTGGCAATCCAGACCAGCACTTCTTCAAATACGGTATAGTTCAACCGATAGTAAATAAAATTCTTCTGCTTTTCTTCTAAAATGAGACCTGCCTTTTTTAATATAGACAAGTGATGAGAAACCGTGGCACCGCTCAAGTGAAAGAGCTCCACAATCTCACCCGCAGACTTGGGACCCGACTTCAAGCTATCTAAAATCTGCCTCCGAATTGGCGCGGAAATCGCCTTTAAGGTTTCTGATAGACCCATTTTATCTCCTTTCACTTTCTATTTAGAAATATTTCTAAATAGAATACTACTCCTTTTACTTCAACTTGTCAATAACTATTTAGAAAAAAATCGAAATAGAATACAAAAAACAGTCCCAACTATTTTTAGCTGGGACTTGCGCTACTATCTTTTGATAAGGCGATCAAGTGCAGTCAAGGTAAGAATCCAATTTCAGAGAAACTGGTCACGTCAACTATTGACGAAATCCACTAAATGAACCTCGCTTGCGAATTTCTGGGCTCGGGCTAAGGCTAAAATAATCCACTAATTTGTTAAGATAAACTGGTCCACTGGACCAGTTTATTTATCTCCCTTATTGCGGATGACGAAGCCTGTCTTTTTCTCGCTTGAGATACGTTTGCGTGGTTTTTTGTTGTCTTTTCCGAAACGGTCACGGTCGTTGGTGCGACGTTTTTCCTTGTAATCTCTGCGGCCACCAGTGCGACGGTCATCACCTCGGCGATTACCTGAAGATCTACCACTTTTTCCAGACTTGCCACGGCTACCGCCTTTATCACCTGGGACGTATTTGAACGGTAGTGGTTTTTCACGGGCGATTTCCACTTCTGGCATAGATTCTGGGTCTTGCACAGTAAGGCTCAAGATATACATCGCCAATTCTTCTGGTGAAAATTCGCTGGCTAATTTGATTGCATCTTTCCCAAATTTATCAAAGTTTTTGCGGATACTTTCATCGGCAAAATCACGTTCGATTTTCTTCAGCGCAATCTTTTTCTTGGCCTGAAAGGCTTCTTCTGCTGTTGCAGGCTTCATGCCAGTCATACGTTTTTTGGTCAAATCTTCAATAATCTTGAGGTAGCCCATTTCATTTGGCGATACAAAGGTAATGGATTGACCAGATTTTCCAGCACGACCTGTCCGACCGATACGGTGAACATAGCTTTCTGGATCCTGCGGAATATCATAGTTATAGACATGCGTCACACCTGAAATATCGAGACCACGAGCTGCAACATCCGTTGCAACAAGGACATCAAGACCGCCCGTTTTGAAATCACGAAGAACGCGGAGTCGCTTGCTTTGATCCAAATCACCGTGAATACCTTCTGCACGGAAGCCTCGAATTTTCAGACCACGGGTCAATTCATCTACACGACGCTTGGTTCGACCAAAGACAATCGACAATTCTGGTTGATCGACATCCATGAGACGAGTCATGGTATCAAATTTTTCCTGCTCTTTAACACGAACATAGTATTGATCCACTAATTCCGTTGTCAATTCTTTGGCTTCAATCTGAACATGTTCAGGATTTTTCATAAATTGAACGCCAATTCGCTTGATCGGAGCTGGCATAGTCGCTGAAAAGAGAAGGGTTTGGCGTTCTTCTGGAACACGAGAAATAATAGACTCAATATCTTCCAAGAAGCCCATGTTGAGCATTTCATCTGCTTCATCGAGAATCAAGGTTTCCACATGATTGAGTTTCAAGGCCTTGCGTTTAATCAAATCAAGAAGACGACCAGGTGTTCCAACCACAATATGAGCGCCAGATTTAAGCGCCTTGATTTGCTTTTCGATACTTGAACCACCATAGACAGAGCGTACCTTGACACCCTTGCTACGACCGAAGCGGAAGAGTTCTTCTTGACTTTGAACGGCGAGTTCACGCGTTGGTGCAATGACCAAGGCTTGAATGGTCAAGTCCTCTGTGCGGATTTTTTCAAGCGTTGGTAGACCAAAAGCAGCTGTTTTTCCTGTTCCTGTCTGAGCTTGACCGATTACGTCTTTGCCTTCAAGAGCAAGCGGAATTGTCTTTTCTTGAATCGGACTTGCCTCCACAAATCCTGCTGTTTCGATTTCTGCTAATAAGTCAGCAGATAACTGTAATTCATTAAATTTCATATTCTTCTTTCTAAGTTGGGAAAATCCCAACATCACCAATGGGACCTCAGCCCGCGTCTAAAAAATAAAAACCGTCTAAGTAGGACAGGTTTTTTTAGACATCACTCTGGTGCAAGAAGTGGAGCTTATTTCCCATATATACAATTCTGTTGCATGCAACTTACCTAGTATATCACAAAGAAAGTCCAAAAGATAGTGAAAGTCATTATTTTTTCACAAATACATGTTCGTCCTTCTTTTGAAAGCTCTAACAATAAAAAAATGACCAAAATGATCATTTTCATCGTTTATTCGCCACCCAGTTTAAAATCTGGGCAAGGACAACCCACAAGACAGCACTGAGGATGATAATATAAATCCAAGCGCGGCTATCATCAGTCCAAGGAAGTGGGACATTCATGCCGAAAAAGCCTGTAATAACAGCAATAACAGCCAGTAGAATGGAGATAATCGTCAAGAGTGTCAAGTTGTCATTCAGATTGTTGTTCAAGACATTATTGTAAGAACTGGACAACTGCTGCAAAACCTGAGAAACTAAATCAGTCATGGCAACCAACTGCTTGGCTTCAATCATAGCATCGTCAAATTGTTCATTTTCAATCTCATCAAAGCTACGGTAAACAGCATGTCCTTTGATATGCTCAAGCAACATCAGATTTTGCTTGGCTGCAGCAAGCAGATAGACCATACTGGTTTCCAAGTCAGACAGGGCAAACAAGTGCTTTTTTGTTGTCGTCTGGCGCAGCCGCATATTAATCTCATCCTTGGTTTTGTCCATTTTTTCAATGACAGGATAGTAGGAATTACTGATCAACTCGATACTGGCAAAGAGGAATTTATAGACAGATACAGGCTCATGGTGTTCGATATAACGGACCATATTACGCGTCACATAGGCATTATCCTGGTCAGTAATGGTTATGAGACGGTCTTTTTGGACAATGAAGGTCATGGGAATGGTTTCATAGTAGTCCTTTTCACGCTCCAAATCAAGGACATTGTAGATAAAGACAACTGTCCCGTCCTCGCGATTGTAGTCCATGTGGGCACGTTCATTCTTATCCAGTGCATATTCGACCGTTTCCGTATCAATATGGTATTTTTTATATAATTCTGGCGTTTGGTGCAAACTTTCAGCGTCTAAGTTAATCCAAGACATGCTATTCTTCAAGCTTTTTTCAATGAACATTCTCAGCCTCCACTTTTCTTCTGTCCTATTATACTATAAATCCTCGCTGATCATGCTTTCAAAGGCTATATTTGACAAAAAAAGGACGGTAAGGTACAATATTTAGGTATCAAAAAAAAGGAGTTTTTATGGAAAATCAACAATTAGATCCTCTTGCAACAATGGTCGAAACCAATAAGAAAAAACGCAAACGTGTCTTAAAAATCGTTTTAGGAGTTATCGGAAGTCTCTTTTTAGTAGCTGCCATTGCCGGATTCATCTTCTACCGAAACGGGAATATCACAGGTACTTGGGAAAATCCAAATCTTGCTGCTGAAATACGGAAATCCGCTATTCAGGAGGTTGAAAATGGTTTTGACGGCTTGAAGCTTAATCCTGAAGAAGTTGTTGGAGAAACAGGTGTAACATTTGAAGTCAAGGACAACAAAGCAGTCGCTACAACCTATTCTACGATTAATAAAACTGCCTTTCTAACTGCTTTTGATAAAGCTGTTCAAGAAGAATATACTAAAGTCATTACACAAGTAGAACAAGAAGCGCAAAAATATGGAATCAGCAAAGAAGCTTTGCTAAAAGAAGCATTTGGCGAAAACTATGAAGCGAAAATCAAGGAAAGCTTCCCTAAGCGTGAAGAAATTGAAAAACAATTCGATGACATGATGACCAAAGAAATAGCAGATAGTAGCAAGGGCCAGTATGATGCTACAACTGGCAAATTCTCTGCTGTCTATTTTGAAGGGGAAGTGAGCCCACTCACTCACACTATCGAAGTAACTAAGGTCAATACTGGATCTACCTTTGCTTCAGCTGCATCTAGCTTTAAAGTAGGGGATGTCCTGTTATACAAACATAACGGTGATACACTAACCTTTGTCGGAGCAGAACAATATCCATTTAAAGCAATGAAATAATACAAAACGAGCCTGGACCTAAAAGTGTCCTAGCTCGTTTCTTTTATCGTTTGAATAGTTTAACGTATATCAATAGTCAAGGGAGTGACTACTAATACCTGAGCCTAGAAATACAGGAGTGAGGTTCAGCGAAATCACGACTTCTGTCTCACTCCTGTTTTTAGCTTATCTCAGCACCGCTTTTGCCAGCGCTTTTTGAATGGCAATCACGCTTTTATCGCTCTTAAATTGCAGGATTTCTGCAGGTTCCATACTAGAGGAAATCCAGATTTTCAACTCTGCATCAAGGTCAAAATGCCCAGATGTTTCGACTTCAAAACGAGAAATGGAGCGATAGGGAATGGATTTATAGGATGTTTTCTTTCCTGTCATTCCTTGCTTGTCAACCAAAATCAAGCGTTTATCCGTAAAGACGATTAAATCACGAACCAGACTGAAAGCTGATGTCACTTGCTCGGTTGCTAATAACACGTCCTCCAACTGCGCTTCTACTTTTGCTGTATCTGCTTGAGCAGCATTGCCAATTAAACCTGATAATAGTCCCATTTGATAAACTTCTCCTACATCTTTTCTTCCAGCACCACATCTGGATACTTGTCCGCAAACCAGCGGAGGGCAAAGTCATTTTCAAAGAGGAAGACAGGATGGTCAAAGCGGTCTTTAGCAAGGATATTACGACTAGAGGACATCCGCTCATCCAACTGGTCTTGGGCAATCCAACGCACGGTCTTTTTCCCCATCGGCGTCATAACAACTTCTGCATTGTATTCATTTTCCATGCGGTGTTTGAAGACTTCAAACTGGAGCTGACCAACGGCTCCCAGCATATACTCTCCCGTTTGGTAATTGGTATAGAGCTGAATCGCTCCCTCTTGTACCAATTGCTCAATTCCCTTGTGGAATGACTTTTGTTTCATAACGTTTTTAGCTGAAACTTTCATGAAAATTTCAGGTGTAAAGGTTGGCAGGGGTTCAAATTCAAACTTGTTCTTGCCGACTGTCAGCGTATCTCCGACTTGATAAGTACCTGTATCGTAGACCCCAATAATATCACCTGCTACGGCATTTTCAACATTTTCCCGTGCCTCAGCCATGAACTGGGTAACATTTGACAATTTGGCTTTCTTACCAGTCCGAGTAAGATTGACATCCATACCACGCTCAAATTCTCCCGACACAATGCGGACAAAAGCAATGCGGTCGCGGTGGCGAGGATCCATGTTGGCTTGAATTTTAAAGACAAATCCTGAAAAATCATTGGACAACGGTTCCACGATTTCTCCGTCTGTTTTTAAATGTCCATGCGGTTCTGGTGCAAATTGCAAGAAGGTTTCAAGGAAGGTCTGCACCCCAAAATTAGTCAGGGCAGAGCCAAAAAATACAGGGGTCAGCTTGCCTTCCAAAATCGCTTCTTCTGAAAATTCATTGCCCGCTTCGCTCAAAAGCTCAATATCTTCTAAGACCTGAGCATAGAAAGGATTGCTACCAAAGAGGGCCTCACCCTCATCAAAGCTGGCAAAGCGCTCTTCGCTACGGTAAAGCTCCAAACGCTTGTTGTGCAAGTCATACAAACCTTCAAACGATTTTCCCATACCGATTGGCCAGTTCATCGGAAAACTTGCAATCCCAAGAACTTCTTCTAGTTCTTCCAAAAGATCAAGTGGCTCACGACCATCACGATCCAACTTATTAATAAAGGTAAAAACTGGAATATTGCGGTGTTTGACAACCTCGAATAATTTTTTAGTCTGGGCCTCAATCCCCTTTGCAGAGTCAATCACCATGACTGCAGCATCGACTGCCATCAGCGTCCGATAGGTATCTTCTGAGAAGTCCTCGTGCCCTGGGGTATCTAGGATATTGACGCGTTTACCGTCATAGTCAAACTGCATCACAGAAGATGTCACCGAAATTCCCCGTTGCTTTTCAATGTCCATCCAGTCAGACTTGGCAAAATTTCCTGTCTTTTTCCCCTTGACCGTACCAGCCTCACGAATTTCCCCACCAAAGTAGAGCAACTGCTCGGTAATGGTCGTTTTCCCCGCATCCGGGTGGGAAATAATCGCAAAGGTGCGGCGTTTTTTAATTTCATCTTGTCGTGTCATCTATTTCTCCTTGTTTATGATTGGTTATTTTGTCATTATTCACTTCCTACATTGGACAGCTCCTTTTTTCTCTAACCCATCTAGTATAGCTGATTTCAGCCATTTTTTCAATGATTTGTTTGGTCACTTTTTCGCTCAGGCATTTCGATGCTATACTACTATCTATTAAGGAAAGGGCTATCTTATGTATCTGATCCTTGGATTCAAAAAAATTTACTACTATCACGATTCCGTATGATGTAACATCAGATATTGATAAAGATTCCTCCCAAAAATAACAAAACCACTTTGATTAAGTGGTTTTTTCTACTATTTCTTGCTTGCTTTTCAAACTACGAAAGAGCCAGAAAAGTCCTGTTAGGATCAAAGTAAAGACACAGGTTTCAATCGCATAATTCCATACTAGCCCAAAATCCCCTAAGAGAGGCAATTTCCTTAAAAAGCCATAATCACCACCTGTCACCACATCAACCAATAGAATCATCGTATTGATGACAAAGGTCAGTTTGACAATCTTTCCTAGACTGAGCTGGTAGGCAGGTTTACGCAACAGGTAGTTCAAGGCATTGCCCAAAAGGGCAAGATGCCCAACGATAAAAGAGAAAATCGTCACATGAAATCCAGGAAACGGATCAAAGACAGGATAAATCAAGGCACACATAGAGCCAAAAAGACCCAATAGTGAAAAATATTCCTTGTACGGCGCATCGTCTGGCGCAAATAAAAGCACAAACATGGCCATGCGGCAATGGTAGAGCGGCAGTGCTTCAGAAATCGGCGCCATAATAGCCAGATACCAGCCGTAGAGCAGAACTAACTGTAGCACTTGCAGTCCTTTAAAAGTCAACTGCCACTTCTTGTTTTCATGATACTTGACGGAGCCAACCACCACCAATGCCAAGCCGATCAGGAGTAATAAATGCTCAGCAAAACCTAGCTCAGGCGGAAAACTGGGTTGGTTACTAAAAAATTCTTTCATTGTTTTTCCTTATCCGTTATTGCTTACGAGAGAGACTCCAAGATTACAACTAGCTGATCAAGGTGCATGGAATTGCTTCCTTTGAGCACAATCTGATCCTGTGCCCCAAGACTAGCTGTTACGTGCGCAACTAACTCTTCGAATTGGTCTTCAGTATCATTTTTTCTAAAGAAATACACCTTACCAAGCGGGAACATCTGTGCAGCCAATTGAGCTAGCCCTTCGATATCTTGTCCGTAGAAGAATAGCATGTCTAGACAATCAGGCGAAAGACTGGTAATCATTTCTTGGTGCAACTGAAGCGACTGGCCTCCTAGTTCTTTCATGTCAGCCAAAACCGCTATTTTCTTGCCATCTGCATTTGCAGGAATATTCGAAAAAGTCTCTAAAATCAGGCGCATAGCAGTAGGGTTGGCATTGTAGACATCACTTAAAATGTCTGCTCCATTTCCTGCTTTTTTCCACTCCGTACGGTTGCGGGTCAACTGTAGATGAGCAAGAGCTTCCTTGATTGCGGCATCTGAAACCCCCAAGCATTTGCCCACATAGCTTGCTAGCATGGCATTGGTCGCATTGTACTTGCCTGTGACAGGTAAGACAATCTCTCCGTCCATGAAGTTGACAGTAAAGCTCAAACTATCCTTTTTTTCGACGAGGCTTGTCACTTGCACATCGCCACCCTCGCCAAAGCGCATTAAGTGTTGCTGGCTTGGCAGATGATCAGCCACAATCGGATCATTTGGTACCAATAAGGTTGCACCTACTGGCATGCCGTCTGCAATCTGGAGTTTTCCTTGGGCAATCCGCTCTCGTGAACCGAAAAATTCCAGATGAGCTTCCCCAAAGAGGGTAATCACGGCTAGACTTGGTCTAGCGATCTCAGATAAAAGATGAATATCGCCTAGATGATCCTGCCCCATTTCAAGGACCAGTTTTTCGGTATTGTCTGGCATATGGAGGACCGTATAGGGTAGTCCGATTTCATTATTGTAATTCCCTTGGGTCTTGTAGGTAATAAAGGTCGTAGCTAGCACATCGTGAATCATATCCTTGGTTGTTGTCTTTCCGTTTGAGCCTGTCACGGCAATGACTTCAACCTGCATTTTTTTCAGGTAATAGGCCGCCAAGGCCTGAAAGGCAAGTAAACAATCGTCCACTAGGATATGGGGAACTGCTACTTCTTTTTCAGACAAGGTTATCGCGCAGCCATTTTCAAACGCCACAGGAATAAAATCATGCCCGTCTCGTGCACCCTTTAAGGGGATAAAGAGGTCGCCTGCTGTTATCAAGCGGCTATCAAACTCAGCCTTTTGCAGCAGCTGATCTTCATACGCTGTTATATCGTTTATCGCTCCAACAACCTGAGCGACTTCATATACTGTTAATTTCATTCTTTTCTCCAAAAATGCTCTTGTCTATTAGGGGTATACTTCACCTTTTAGCTTGAACCAAAACAAAAAGAGCGTATGCTCTTTTTATTATATCATATTTTTGGTAAAGACTCTTATCGAACCTGAGTTAAGACGCCGTCTTTCATTTCATAGACCTTATCACACTGCTCAATCATGCGGTGGTCGTGGGTCACCATGATAATAGCCTTGTTGCGTTCCTTACTTTCTTTGGCAAGGAGCGCTACTACCTCAAAGGCTCGATCTGTATCGAGGCTCGCTGTTGGCTCATCAGCGAGAATAAGGACTGGGTCATTGTATAAGGCGCGAGCAATCGCCACCCGTTGGCGCTCCCCTCCAGATAAATCTTTGGGAAACTTGGTTTTTAAATGCGCCACATCAAGTTCTGCTAATAAAGCTTCTCTCTTTTCCTTATTGGAAGATTTGTTAACACGATCGACTAATTCCAATTGCTTTTCCACCGTTAGGAAAGGAATGAGATTGGAAGATTGGAGGATAAAACCAATGTCCTTGTAACGAAGCTGGGCACGTTTCTTTTCAGGAAGGTTAGAGTAGTCCGCTTGATTGATTGTAATCCGTCCAGCCGACGGCGTTTGCAGCCCTCCTGCTAAGGTCAAAAAGGTACTTTTCCCAGACCCAGATGGGCCAATAATGGCTACAAATTCACCTGCTTCGACACTAAAGTCGGTGGGTTTCAGTGCGGTAATAGTCGCATCTCCATCCTTAAACTGTTTACTGATATGTTCAAATACTAAGGTACTCATTTTCTTCCTCCTAGGACAAATTCTGCAATGGATCGACCTTGAAAATCGAGCGCACAGAGAAACTAGCGCCGATTAGGGCAAAGAATACCAAGGAAAGACTGACAGTTCCATAGAAGAACCAGTTATTCTCAAAAGGAACAGCGCTTGGTAAAGCAATAGAAGATAGGTAAGTGAGCGACAAGCCTAGGAGCGTTCCGATACTTGATAGCAAGAAGGTCTGCGCTACCACGCTAGCCGAAATAAAGCGATTTGACAAGCCTTGAATCTTCATCAAGCCAAAAATCGGTGCTTTCTGAGTGGTCAGAACATAGATGAAAATCGCAATCACAATCGCCGCAATCACCACCAAAAAGCCGATCATGAAGCCAAAGGTCACGTTTTGCGCCTGGTAACCTGGCAAATGCTCAATGAAATCAGCCACGGCTAGCTTTTCCATATCCTCTTTCGGATAGCTTGTCACATCACCACGAACAATGACCGCACTGATTGAGGTCACATCGTCCTGACCTGGAATCTTGGTGGTCGTGTCCAAATCCTGAAAATCCATATAAACAACAGGTGCCACACTAAAAGCTGCATTTTCTGTATAGCCGACAATGGTCACCGGCTCATCAAAGACAGATAGATGAACGGTTTTTCCGATTTCAAAGCCTTCTTTTTCACCGAGGGCTTTGTCAATCACTACCTCATGCACCTTTTCAAAAGAACGCCCTTCGACAATATTGGGCTCTAAAAAGGTGCCTTTTTCAATAGCAAACACGCTGATTTTTTCCTTATCATCAGAAGTTGCCTCATCCTTGACCCACGCTGCGCCTGCTTGCTGCTTGAGCATAGTCTTTTCATTAGCTGTCACATCATCTGCCAATTTCATATCCAGATGCGAAGCACTCATCAATTTATTGGCCTCAGATGAGAGCAAAACAGAATCTGCCTGCCATTTATCAACCGCGGATCGGTTCTGCTGCATCAAGCCATAAGCCAAACCTGTCAGGAAAAAGACTAGGTAGGCAATCAATACCAATAATCCCAAGACCAAGCCATAGCGAAGCTTGTTCTGGCGCATTTCTTCAATCGCTAAAAACATATATCCTCATTTCTACTGATTACAAATTCATTCTACTATTTTCTCTTGTTCTCCCCTATTGCTGACTAGGTCGGTCCTTCAAATAGCTGCCACACGATTCTTCCCTCTCTCTTTTTAATTCTCATGAGAACTATTTTAGTTCTTATGAGAACAAATTGCAACCATTTTGCTCAAGAAATGAAAAAAGCGAACGACCAAGAGGTCACTCACTTTAATCCTATAGAACTATTATTAAAACAGCAAAGCTTTTAAAACTAACTTTATTTAAATGAGTTTCGGAATCAGATGACATAGCCTAGCTCTAAAATAGCCCTATGTTGTACGTTTGTAATGTCCTTGATTTAGAATCAGTTGAGACAGCACAGCTCTAATAAAAGCTCTACCCCGCTGTTATCTTCTACTGCTGTTAAATCAAATGTTGTTCACGTTTTCTAAAGGTTTCCTTGGCTAAAACGACGAGCTTTTCAATCAAATCAGGGTAGACAAGGCCCATATTGTCCCACAAGAGGGGGTACATTGACCACTGGGTAAAGCCTGGCATGGTATTTAATTCGTTGAGGAAAATCTCCCCGCTTTCTGTCAGGAAGAAATCACAACGGGATAGACCGCATCCGCCAATGGCACGAAAGGCACTAGCTGCGTAAGAGCGCATTTGCTCTGCAATATCAGCTGAAATGGCGGCTGGAATGGCCATGGTAATTTTATTGTCGATGTATTTGGCATCGTAATCATAGAAAGCCACGTCCTTGACAACTTCCCCAGGCAGGGTTGTCTGTACATCCGCATTCCCTAAGATGCCCACTTCAATCTCACGCGCATTGACCCCCTGCTCCACCAAAAGACGGCTATCGTAGCGGAAGGCGAGTTCAATGGCCGAGCGCAACTCAGCTTGATTTTCTGCTTTTGAAATCCCAACGCTTGAGCCCATATTCGCTGGCTTAACAAAGACAGGATAAGTCAGATTAGCTTCTACTGCACAAATCTTTGCTTCTATATCTTCACCTTCAATAACCGTTTCAAAGGCCACTTGAGGAATACCTTCTGATGCTAGCACCTGCTTGGTCGTAATCTTATCCATAGCTACACTAGAAGCCAGAACATTTGTTCCCACATAAGGCAGGCGCAAGACTTCTAGGAAACCTTGGATTGATCCGTCTTCGCCCATGGGACCATGAAGGACTGGAAAGACCACGGCATTTTCTTCATAAATATCGCTCGGACGAATCCCTTGACTTGGAACAATAGTGCTGTTCGTCATCAATTTCTCATCGAGAGACGGTGTACTGTCAAATTCTTGTGTCTTGATAAAATCTCCATTTTGAGCAATAAAGTAGGTTTTAACAAAAAACTTCTCATAGTTAATTGCCCGCATCACACTTTCGGCAGACAAGACCGATACTTCACGCTCAGCAGAGCGTCCGCCATAGAGGAGAATAATGGTTTCTTTTGACATGGATTTTCCCTAACTTTCTATTACGAATACTGGTTGTTCAACTATAGTTCAGTACGATTTTCAATCGCTCGCAGGAGGGTTACTTCATCAGCGTATTCAATATCAGAGCCGACTGCAAGGCCTCGGGCAAGACGCGTTACCTTGATACCAGCAGGCTTTAGAACCCGTGAAATATACATAGACGTCGCTTCGCCGTCTGCTGTTGCATTGGTGGCAATGATGACTTCAGTCACCTCGTTTTCCATCAAGCGCGTCAGCAAACTCTTGAGGTTGATATCATCTGGACCGACCCCATTCATGGGGGAAATCAGACCGTGGAGGACATGGTACAAGCCATGGTATTCCTGAATATTTTCCATGGCTGAGACATCCCTGCTATCTTCTACTACTAAAATCGTCGATAAATCCCGCGTCTGATCCTGACAAATTGCACAGGTCTCATCTTCCGCAAGATTGCCACAAATCTGACAGTAGGCCAAATCACGCTTGGCTGCTAGAAGATTTTTCGCAAATTCATTGACCACATCTTCTTCCATACCAATCGTATAAAAGGCCAGACGAGTCGCCGTTTTAATACCAATTCCAGGGAGCTTTGAGTAACTCTCAATCAATTTTGCAATGGGTGTAGGATATAACAATGCTGGTTTCTAACTTTCTGTAAAATTCTATAGATGTTGATTTCAAGGGCTTTTTAGTCATCTACTTTTTGTGAAACTCTATATTTCTTTGTAATTTTATAGAATTTCTGCCCCTTTTTGGTGCAAAAATCTTTTCCAAGACTTTATCTATTTCGTCTGTATTAGTATACCACAAAAAGAGGTTTAGGTGGAATTCTTTTTATTCGCAAAAAACAACCAGCCCTGTCAGAGCTGGTTATTTTCGGAGATTATGAAAAATTTTAGGATTGACTATAGTATACAGAAAATCTGTCAGACAGACATCGGTCCTGAGATGGATTTTTCATCAAGCTTTTTTCTCCAATTGCTAATTCATCGGATGTAGCGATTGATAGAGATTGATAATTTCTGTTGTGATGCGCTTACTAGTAGACGAATCAATATCCGTCAAATTCGGTAGAATAACCGCCACTGCGATTTTAGGATTGGAGCTTGGTGCATAAGAAACAATATTGGTGTTGACTGCGTTTAAGACTTGTCCTGACTCTGTTGTGACAAAGGTTTCGGCCGTACCAGTCTTGGCACTGATGGACACACTGGCACCTTCTGCAATGCCTCTTCCTGTTGTAAGGCCACTTCCACCATTGACCACCATGTAAAATCCTTGCTGGATCAGCGCCATCTCTTCTGCTGAGAGATTGACCTGATTTAATTCTTTTCCAGAAACAGCCTCAATCTTCTCTCCGAGACCACCCTCTGCATTGTTGGCATAGATTCCTTCTGCTATATGCGGACTAACTCGCCGACCACCATTTGCCACTGTAGCTACATATTGAGCCATCTGCATTGGCGTATAATTGTCAAACTGTCCGAAAGAATTGGTCAAATAGTTTGCAATTGAATACTCTTTCGGAATAAAACCAGTTGATTCAAGCGGTAGGTCAATTCCTGTTGGTGCACCGAGGCCATATTCTCCAAAGATTGTGCGCAATTTTTCCATAGAAGTATTGAGGGATTCATTTTCCTTTAAAATCATTCCAGGAACATAGGGTTGTCCTAGCATATCAAGAGCAATCTGAACCATATAGGTATTGGATGAATATTGCAGGGCTTCGACTGCGTTAATGTTCCGGTTGCCATACAGGGTAAACCAAGAAGTAATTGGAGCAGAGCCTGCAAATTGAATCGGCTGATCAAGTAGAACCTGATTGCCTGCAATCACTCCTTCCTCCCATCCTGCTGTCAGGGTTGCGCCCTTAATAATAGACCCCGGAACAAAGGTGTTGGTGATAGTACCTAAGGCATTTTCCTTGACTTCATTGGTCTTGGTATCATGACTATAGCCTGCCATGGCAAGAACTGCCCCTGTCTCGGGCTCAAGCGCCACGGCATAGACTCCTTCTGAATAGCGAGCGCTACCTGTCGCTAGTTCACTATCAAAATAACGCTTCAAAATAGCATTGACTCCGTCTTGGAAGGCTAAATCAATCGTTAATTTGATATTTTTCCCCTTGCTGCCTTCCTGAATAGTCGTGATGCTTTCGACCGTTCCATTGCGGTCGAGGTTGATTTCCTTCTTCTCCCGCTGACCTTGTAGAACTTCTTCATACTGCTTTTCTAGATACGCTGTTCCCACACGGTCATTGAGCGAATAGCCCTTGGCCAAGTAATCCTCGGCATCTTCTTCTGGTAGACCTACTTGTTGGGTCGTCACCGTACCGATAATGGAAGCTAGTGAAGTCGGGGCTACAACCCGCTTCCAACTACTTGCCGTAGAAATCCCTGACAACTCAGCTTCATTTGCGGCAATCATGGCAATCTGCTCAGCCGTTAGCGGGTCTGTCACCAGATGAACCGTTTCAAAATAAGCTGCGGCATTCATTTGCGAAAAGAGTTCTACCGCTTTTAATTCCTCATCAGAATAGGCGGTCTGTTCTTCGGTCAAACTGGCAACAGCATTGTTATAGACAACTGCCTCATCCAGGCTATTACCGTCTGTATCCAGGCGCTGGTCTTTGGGCAATTTTTTCACAACTTCCGCATAGACTTCTGGATCAGCCAGATAATAATCCGCACGCTCCCGCGGTGTTACATCGGCATCAGTCACAGCCAGCCACTGCAGGAGCTTGGCTGCAACTTCTTTCATCTGGCGGGCGGTCATTTTATTGGAACGGGTAAAGGTTGCGACCTGCTCGACCTGATTTTCCACCAAGGCAAGGCCCTTGGCATCATAAATCTGCCCACGAACCGAGCTATTGGTAATCACTTTTTGACTGGCTTTAGCGAGTTTATCAGTGTAGAAATCTTTGTTGATAATCTGCATATAGGCCAAGCGTGCAATCAAAACGGAAAACAGAACAATGACAATGGCAAATAAAATATTCAATCGTCGAGGAATAACCGCATCCTCGCGCCCCTTGCGGGAAGGTACATGTTTTGTCACATTCAAAACCTCATTCTAGAAAATTCTTTTCTATTATACCACATTGCACTTGTTTTTTCTGTTAAAACCAATCTGTTACTCTCCGAATTTTGTTTGGCACAAGATACCATTTTCAATCTGCCAAGTCTGATTGGTCACATTTTTAACAAAGTCTTTATCGTGTGAAATCAGGAGTAAGCTTCCTTTGTACTCTGTTAAAAATCGTTCTAGAGCTAAAAGGGTAGTCAAGTCTAAGAAATTTGTCGGCTCATCCAAGACCAAGAGGTTATGGTCACTCAGCAGGGCTTTTGCTAAGGAGAGTCGAACTCGCTCACCGCCTGATAAAACAGCCACCTTCTGTCTTGCTTTCTCATAGCGAATGCCAAGCATTGCCAGTAGATTTAAAATCGTTACCTTATCTTGGACTGAACAACTAGCGGCATTTTCAAAGGCTGATTGTGTTTCATCAAGATCCTGCAAATCCTGAGCAAAATAGGCTATGGCTAGTTTTTCTGAAAAATAACCTGCAAGTTCTTTTCTCACCAACTGACGAATAAAAGTCGTTTTACCAGATCCATTTCTCCCTGTAAGTGCGAGACGATCTCCTTTTTGCATCGAAAATGAAGGATAGTCAAATAACCACTGACCGTCTATCCTAATCTGACCTGCTTCTAAACGAAATAAGGTATGAATGTCTTGTTCGATTACTCCTTTCATTTCCAATTTTACCCAAGGTTCTTTGCGGGGCTGCCTAATCTTTTCTAAGCGTTCTATTCGCTTCTCAATCGCTTTTGCTCCCTTGCCCATAGCCTTTGCCTGACTGTCGTAACTTCCCATTTTGGATTGGACTTTCCACTCCGAACTCGATCGCCCTTTTTTGCGTTTGGTTAGCTTATCTGCTCTTTGTTTTCGCGTTTGTGCAATATCACGCAAGTGATTGACCGTCTGCTGGTAGTGGCGATAAGCCTGTTCTTGCTGCTCACGCTCCTTTCTTCTCGCTTCTTCAAAGGCCTGATAGTTGCCTACGTAGGACGTAATTGTTTGTTCGGCTAATAGCCAAATATGGTCAACAACTTGATTCAAAAAATAGCGATCATGGCTCACGACAATAACTGTTCCTCGATACCGTCTTAATTGATGAATCAACCACTGACGATTTTCTTGATCCATATTAGCCGTCGGCTCATCCAAAAAGAGGATACCTGCCCGTTGAGACAAGGCTTTTTTGATAGCCTTCAAGGTCTGTTCACCACCCGATAAACTACTCGCCTCCTTCAGCTGGGGTACATAAGCCCAATCCGAGTGTATCCATACCTGTCCACGGTATTCTTCATCTGCTCCGATAAATATGTTTAACAAACTAGACTTTCCTATCCCATTTTCACCTATGATGCCAATTCTTTGTCCTGATTGAACTTCCAAATGAGGAATAGTGACTAACTTTCTGCCTTCCACTTCCTTTTGAAGATTGATACAGCTGATAACTTCCATACTTCGTCTCCTTCTGATGCTTGCAAAAAGATTTAGAAGGGTACATAAAAAGCCATGCTAAAGTAGCAATCTCTAACATAGCCTTCCTTTGCTGTGACAGTCAAAGAAAAACCAATGACTACTCATGAACATCCAAGCGAGACACATCAATTCATCACCTCACCATGTTCATCAAGTAAAACTTCTAAATCTCAACAGTACAGTCTTGCCCCTTGTATCAGCACTATCCTCAGTGCACAGAAATAATACTCATCAAAAATCAGCTGCTTCTATCGTTAACTCACCTGCGGAAGTGGGACTCAATCGTGATTTCGAAGAAATCGATTATCCTTACTCCTGTATTTCTAGGTTCAGGCTAGGTTTGTCTCAGCCTACTACCTTCGATTTCATCGGCTAATCAGATGTTGATTTTATAGAGTATAAGGGGTAAAACAAACAGTCGATTTAGTTGTTATTCATGGTTTTTCGAACCTCTTTTCATTTATTAAGCATACTATACCACACTTTTTAACCACTGACAAGGAGATTTCTCTTACAGACAAAAACCATACAGACGGTAAACGTCCATATGGCTCTGATGTGATTATATCTCCGTTAAGGGTGTAGCAGTGTCTGGCGATGTATCATATATTTGGAAGTCAACGCCAACTCCCAAATCCGCTTGAGCCAGCTGATTGACCATGGTCATGTGGGCTAGTTCCTTGATGTTGTTCTCCTTGCTGAGGTGACCAAGGTAAATCTTCTTGGTCCGATTTCCAAGTGAGCGAATCATGGCATCTGCGCCGTCCTCGTTACAAAGGTGTCCCTTATCGGACAAAATACGCTGCTTGAGATTCCATGAATAAGAACCCGCCCGCAAGATTTCCACATCGTGGTTGGACTCAATCAGGTACCCGTCCGCATTTTCCACAATCCCTGCCAGGCGGTCACTGACATAGCCCGTATCCGTCAACATGACAAAGCTCTTGTCATCTTTCATAAAGCGGTAAAATTGTGGACAAGCCGCATCATGGCTGACCCCGAAACTTTCAATGTCCAAGTCCCCAAAGGTCTTGGTCACACCCAACTCAAAAATATGCTTTTGCTCAAGGGAAATCTTTCCTAGCTTTCCCTCCATAGCCTGCCAGGTCGCTTCGTTAGCATAAATGTCCATGCCATATTTACGAGCTAGAACGCCAATCCCGTGAATATGATCGCTATGCTCGTGCGTAACTAAAATGGCATCCAAATCCTCCGGTCTGCGGCCAATTTCTGCCAGCAAACTGGTGATTTTCTTGCCCGACAAGCCTGCGTCCACCAAAATCTTTTTCTTCTCTGTTTCTAAATAGAAGGAATTTCCACTCGAACCAGAGGCTAAAATACTATATCGAAAACCTGTTTCTCCCATACACTCCTATTCTTCCTCTTCTGCATCCTCCCACTCATCAGCTGTCATATCTTTACTGTATGGTAGCACAATGGTGAAGGTGGAACCATGTCCATATTCACTCTTAGCCCAGATGAAGCCCTTGTGTTGCTTGACAATTTCCTTTGCAATGGCAAGACCAAGCCCTGTACCACCTTGCGCCCGTGAACGGGCCTTATCCACCCGATAAAAGCGGTCAAAAATCCGTGGTAAATCAGCCTTGGGAATGCCCAAGCCCTCATCAGAAATGGAAACAATCAACTGAGTATCTGTCGTTTTCATGCTAAAGGTGATTTTCCCACCGTCTGGTGAATACTTAATGGCATTGTTCAAAATATTATCCATGACCTGGGTCATCTTATCCGTATCAATTTCAATCCAAATCGGTATAATCTGGTAATCACGGACAATAGTATATTCCTTACCGTTTTCCTGCTGACTCTTCATCTGATCAAAGCGGTTTAAGATAAAGGTCACAAAGGCTGTAAAGTTAATCAACTCCACATCCGCTGAACTGACTTGATTATCAATACGTGACAGGCTCAACAAGTCTGAAATCATCCGCATCATGCGGTTGGTCTCATCGAGCGACACCTTAACAAAGCTCGGTGCGACGGATTCGGTCAAAGCCCCGTCATCAAGGGCTTCCAGATAGGATTTGACCGAAGTCAGTGGTGTCCGCAACTCGTGACTGACATTTGAAACAAACAAGCGCCGCTCCCGCTCTTCCTTGGCCTGCTCGGTCATATCGTGCAAAACGACAACCAGACCAGAAATCAAACCACTCTCACTCCGAATAGTCGCAAAATTAGCCCGCAAGGTCAGAAATTCACCATTTTCATTATCATGTTCGATGACAATTTCAGGTGTCTGCGCTAGCAAATCCCGAAAACTGTAGTCCTCACGAATGCCCAAGATTTCTAATAAATCCCGCTGTTCCGTTGTTTTAGAAGTAAGTCCCAACTGCTTTTGCGCGGTTTCATTGACCACGATAACCCGACCCATGCGGTCTGCGGCCATTACTCCGTCACTCATATAAGCGAGAATCGAAGACAGACGTGTCTTTTCCTGCTCCAAATGATCATGGGTCAGCCTAATGACTTCTGACAAATCATTGAGCGAATTCGCCATTTCTGTAATTTCAGGACTGCCCCGCATATCAAGAACATCTGAGTAGTCTAGTTCAATCAAGCGTTTGACCTTTTTATTGAGTTCCTTGATTTGCTGATTATCCCGGTGATTTTCAATCAGTAAGACTGTCAATGCAATGACAAAACCAATCAAGATGACTACAAACCAAAACTCAGGTGTCGTTATTAAATACCGTAATTGATTAATCATTTCCCTTTATATAATAGCCTACACCACGCCGTGTTAAGATGTATTCTGGTCGGCTCGGTGTATCTTCAATCTTCTCACGCAAACGACGCACGGTTACATCCACCGTCCGCACATCTCCGAAGTAATCATAACCCCAGACAGTCTCAAGCAAGTGCTCCCGCGTCATGACCTGACCCAAGTGCTTAGCCAAATGGTGGAGCAACTCGAATTCGCGGTGGGTCAACTCCAACTCCTTGCCGTGCTTTTTAGCTACAAAGGCATCTGGAAGAATGACCAAATCCCGAATGGTCAACTCAGGAGTCCCTGTCGTATCAATCTCTACATGGGTCTCAGCTAATTCACTGCGGCGCAACAAGGCCTTGACCCGCGCCTGCAACTCGCGATTGGAAAAGGGCTTGGTCACATAATCGTCAGCCCCAATTTCAAGACCGATGACCTTATCAAACTCACTGTCTTTTGCAGACAGCATCAAAATCGGAACATTGCTGGTCTTACGAATCGTGCGTGCCACTTCAAGTCCGTCAATCTCTGGCAACATCAAGTCCAAAATCACGATGTCTGGAAACTCCGCTTCAAAGACCGCCAAGGCTTCTCGACCGTCAAAGGCCGTTACCACCTCGTAACCCTCCCGTGTCATATTAAATTTGATAATATCCGAAATCGGCTTTTCATCATCTACAATCAAGATTTTTTTCATCTTTTCTCACCTCGTCATTCTTATGCTATTATACCAAATCTCCTTCAAATTCGCATGGAGGAAGTGTAGAGGGAAATTTTCTAGCTACTAAAAAGAAAGAAGGCAGTCTATATTAAAAGTCAAGAAATAATCTAAGAATCCGTATACGCAACATCATAAGACCCTTAAAATCCGACTAATATGTGATCATTTCACAAAAGCAACCTCTGAAGATACTGATTTTTCAACATCCTTAGCTAATGATCTAGAGTGATTCAACCAAGAGAAAGTCCAACCGACACCCCCTCATTTGGGAGTGATTTGCCCGCTTCATTTGACTTTTTTAGAAATATCGACTGGACACTGGAACTCCTCAGTCATCATTTCTTCAAAATTTTTGCAATAATCAATGTCGGCTGAAAAAGTCTTAATTGAGGAGCAGCGTTTGAGAAATAGGACCCAAGTTTACCCCATTCTTGAACAGTTAAACCTCTATCATATCTTTTTCGTATCATACCTTTAGTTTAACATCTTTTGTGAATACAAGTTCTAAGTCATTGTGCGTGAGTGATTGGAGCAATAAGACATAATGAATAAAGACTGTAACTAGAAATTAAGATTTACTATCGTTATGAAAATTGGAATTTATCATCCCTGTAAATTCTGCTTAGTTTCTAGAAAACGATTATTTTGCGCTACTGATATCTTCTTCATCGTTAAAAGCATCGATTTTCCTATTTCTGACAACACAAGTTTTAACATCAAAAGCGGATTATTCTCAATCTCTTGACTTCCCAGAGTAGTTACAATCCCTGCAAAAATAAAATCAAGTTGTAATTTCTCCTCTGTTGTCAAACACTCTTCATTAATCGAAAAAGAATCTAACCATATCTCCTTTAAAAAGTCATTCACCAGTTGTTTCAGGTATGTTGACTCACTTCTAGCACACAACATGATACGCCTCGAATTTGGTAAAATAGACATATCAATATCTGAATTTTTTTCATCATCTTGCAATGTTAAGACAGTTAAAATTGACGAAATCATCATTCTCGAGGCATCGTTCCTTGTATTATTCTTAAAAGCTTGATAAGCCAAATCATCCATACCTTTATAATGATAATAAAAAGAATTACGATTAACCCCAGAATCTTGAACAATCCTAAGAACAGTAATATCCGTATATTTCTCCGTCTCTAAAAGTTTCCAAAAAGCATTTTCTATTTTTACTACAGCCCTATTAGCATATTCCGTTTTCCTTGGACGCGCCATATTGCCCCCTATAATTAGACATTTTACACTCTACTGCCTGTTTTATTTTACACTGTGTCGTATTATAATTTAATTATAATCTAATTGAGAGGTAATTTCTATGAAAAAAATGATAAATAATTGGTATAACATTTCTATCTATCTCGCTGGTCTAACTGCTCTGCTTGCAGTCTTTGTACCAGTAACCGAGGTGCAAAAATGTCTTTTGGCTTCCATTTGTATTTTGTTTCTACATTTTTTCGAGGAATTCGGTTATCCAGGAGGATTTCCTCTACTCGGAGTAAAACTACTTCTCGGCACCAATGAGATGGATAAAACCAAGTGGGATTGCAACAATCTCAGTTCTATGTTTGGAAACTGGACATTCCTAATTTTAGTTTATGTATTCCCACTTTTACTACCTAATGTGCGTTTTCTAACATTATCTGCCATGTTGTTTCTGTTAATGGAAGTCATTATGCATTCAATATTTAATTTAAGGTTAAAAAGCATTTACAATGCCGGCTTAATTACCGCAATTTTAGGACTAGGTCCTATTGGCATGTACTATTTCATCAATGTATTTGATAGCAAAATGTATATCTGGTATGACTATGCTCTTGCCGTACTTTGGTTCATTATCGTATTTATATTCTGTTTTCGCTCTAAAATCTATTGGGGACTTGGCAAGAAAGATGGATATGTACTTACTGATCAAACAGCATTTGGTATAAATCATTTAACAAAAAACTAATCTGAAATACATAAAAAGACTTCTTTCTGGTAGGACAAGAATACTCGGAAGAAGTCTTCATTTTAGAACCTGTATTCACAACATCATAAGGCCCTTAAAATCCGATTAATATGTGATCATTTCACAAAAGCAACCTCTGAAGATACTGATTTTTCAACATCCTTAGCTAGTGATCTAGAGTGATTCAACCAAGAAAAAGTCCAAACGACACCCCCTCGCTTGAGAGTGATTTGCCCGCTTTCTTTGATTTTTTTAGAAATATCGACTGGATACTGAATCTCCTCAGTCATCATTTCTTCAAAATTTTTGCAATAATCAATATCGGCTGAAAAAGTCTTTTGATAAAAAATAATGCGATAAAAACCGAATGATTAGTACTTTCTCAAAAGAGACTAAGTGTCAATCACTCGGCTTTTCATTTTTGGATTAGATTATTCGTTTCATTTTCAGTCACTCTGACTTTTTTAGTGACTTCATTTGTCGGTGTTGCTTTTAACATGATATAAGAGCGTTAAAAAATCGACAGAAAACGAGGGAGACCGACGAAGAAATCGTATTTCTAGGAAGGCGCGTCTATTTTCCGAGATTTTAGCTCGCATTCAAATAACATGATATAAGAGCGTTAAAAAATCGACAGAAAATGAGGGGGACTGACGAAGAAATCGTATTTCAAGGGAGGCACGTCTATTTTCCGAGATTTTAGCTCGCATTCAAATAACATGATATAAGGGCGCAAAAAAATCGACAGAAAATAAGGGAGACTGACGAAGAAATCGTATTTCTAGAAAGGCTCATCTATTTTCCGAGATTTTAGCTCGCATTCAAATAACATGATATAAGAGCGTTAAAAAATCGACAGAAAATTAGGGGGACTGACGAAGAAATCGTATTTCTAGGAAGGCACGTCTATTTTCCGAGATTTTAGCTCGCATTCAAATAAGTATGCGCAAGACTCGTACTGTTGAAGTGCTCGATTTCGTCTTTTCTAGCATCACAAGAATTTTTAAAATGTAATCAGTTGATTTGTTTTTCTGTGACATTTGTGAGATAATGAATGTGAAAAAACATTATAGGAGGCAGTTTATGAAAGCTGTTGTTGTAAATTCTGAATCTACTGGTGTAGAAGTAGTCGAAAAAGAGCTACGTCCGCTTGAAACAGGGGAAGCTCTCGTTGAAATTGAGTATTGTGGTGTCTGCCATACAGACCTACACGTAGCTCATGGTGATTTCGGTCAGGTTCCTGGTCGTATCCTTGGACATGAAGGAATTGGGATTGTCAAAGAAATCGCCCCAGATGTAAAAAGTTTGAAAGTCGGCGATCGTGTCAGTGTAGCTTGGTTCTTCGAAGGCTGTGGCGCTTGTGAATACTGCAATACAGGTCGTGAAACACTCTGCCGTACGGTAAAAAATGCTGGTTACTCTGTTGATGGAGGAATGGCAGAGCAATGTATTGTAACTGCCGACTATGCTGTCAAAGTTCCTGAAAATCTTGACCCAGCACAGGCTAGTTCCATTACTTGTGCCGGTGTAACTACTTACAAAGCTATCAAAGAAGCTCAGCTAAAACCAGGTCAATGGATTGCCCTTTTTGGTGCTGGTGGACTTGGAAACTTGGCTGTTCAGTATGCAAAGAAAGTCTTCAATGCCCATGTTATTGCTATTGATATCAATAATGATAAATTGGAATTAGCCAAACAGGTTGGTGCCGATATTGTCATCAATGGACATGAGGTGGAAGATGTAGCTGGTCTGATTCAAGAAAAAACTGGTGGTGCGCACTCTGCTGTTGTAACAGCTGTCTCAAAAGTTGCCTTTAACCAAGCAGTAGACAGTGTCCGTGCTGGTGGTCGTGTCGTTGCCGTCGGTCTTCCTTCTGAAATGATGGACCTCAGCATTGTCAAGACCGTTCTTGATGGTATTCAAGTGGTCGGTTCTCTAGTAGGAACTCGCAAAGATCTTGAAGAAGCCTTTCAATTTGGAGCTGAAGGCTTAGTAGTACCAGTTGTGCAAACTCGTTCAGTAGAGGATGCTCCTGCTGTATTTGACGAAATGGCTGCTGGAACCATTCAAGGACGTATGGTACTTGATTTTACCCATTAATCTATTTTTCACTAACTATCATCAAACCGCTGAGGTCCTCTCAGCGGTTTCTTTCATCACTACATAATTGGTCTGCCAATCCCCATCGCTTTTCTCCAGTCAGGAATGTCTCCATCGTCTGCCCAGTATTCGTCTAACTCCACAATCACGTTCTCTTGCGTTTTGATAAAGCTAACAGCATGAACAGAAAAGCATTTATCCACAGGAAAGACTCGGAGCACCACAATGATAGTATCTCCTGCTTCCTCTATACGCTCAATCTCCCCATCCCAATCTCCAGGATAGTCACAATTGGCTCGAAGATACTCGTCTACAGAAAAGCACTCATTGGTGCAGGGCCAGCGAATCACGGCATTCTCGGCAAAAAAGGTTCTCAGCTTTCCTTCATCCTGCGTCAAGACAGCATGTACAAATGATGTAACCTCCATTTTCATGACCTCACAGACTTTTATATAGCTTGATTTTACAGGAATTCATTCTGATTTACAAGTACTTTTTCTACCGCAGGCGCTTAAAGTCCCGCACCACTCGCTTGGTCTGTTGGTAATTGGACAAACCGTTTTCGGCATACAGTCCCTGCGAGTTAAAATAGCTGCGCTCATAATCCGCTTCTGTCTTGCCACTGCGATTTGGAGCTCGAAACCCCTTAGTCGCTCGGTTGCGAAAGGCAGGATCATGCGGACCAACGGTATCTACATCCAAGTCCCAGTGGCGTTTGCCTGCTTTGCCATAGTTAAAGCTCGCTCCATTGACAATGCCAATTTCAGTAACTTCTTGAGCATCCATTTCATTGAGAAAATTGCCCCGACTGTCGAGGATAAATTCCGTATGAAAATGAAGCAAAATTTTGATATTAAAAGACGGATAGCCTGACGGATAGAATTTTTGCCCCTTTTCAAACCTAAGCTTGTTATGAAGACGGGCTGAAGTGCCAATTGTATAGTCTTTTTTCCAGCACCACCAAGGATAGGTTTTCCTTAGATAACGAGCAAGTGCCTGACTGTCTGTCTCATCAGCTTCTTTAAAATGCTTGCGGACATACTCTGCCTGCTGGCTAGAGATGACGTAGCGCAGCTGGTGGAGTTGCCGTGCCAGCAAGTCTTTTTCTGCCATAGTGTCCTTTGGAAAGGCTTGATTAACAACATCAGAAAGTTCCCACCAGAAAGGATCATGTGGTGCAAGATCTGGGTGAAACCGTGCAACGAATGCCTGATTTTCTACTAATTCTCCCGAGACATCCTCTGGCATGCCTACAATTGTAACTAAAACTTGCAAGAGCTGACGCGGCGTTTTGGACATTTTTTCCAGCCACCAAAGCTCACGAAATAAGCTGGAGCCAATCCGACTATCACCCAAGTCTAGCTGTCGCTCTACTGTCCTTTCTAGTGTCTCATCTGACCAGCCTTGCTCTTTTAATGCAAGCACTTGTTCCGCTATACGATAGCGTTCTGCTAGTCCTTTTTGGCTAAAAGACCAGTTGCCTTTTGCTAGAATGTGCCACATGATTTCCTCCTTTCCAAAATACCAAATAATGAGGCTGGGACAAAAATCCTTAACCTCATTATTTTTGTATATTTAACAGATTAGCACAGTAGTTGTCTGGTCTGTAAAATGTTGATAAATCAACATTCTATTAAAGAGGCTAGCTAACTATTCTTCGCTAGCCTTATTTCCAACCTTCAACAGTCCCCCAGACTAATGCTAGCTGAGGATAAGGTGAGTTAACGACGTCAAACTTTGATTTTTGACGAGTATAAGCTCCCGATTAGAATTACTTCGCTTATGGATACAAGGCCTAAGCGTCTTTTTTCGCACGAGAGTAGTTTGCGATGTCAGCAAGGATTTGCTCGGTAAAATCAGTAAGGCTAACGGTCTGTGTTTCCTTGTGTCCATAGCGACGAACGTTAACCGCTCGGTCTTCCATTTCCTTGTCTCCGACGATTAATTGATATGGAATTTTACCTGTTTGACTTTGGCGAATCTTGTACTGCATTTTTTCATTGCGCTCATCAACAACGGCACGTACTCCACGGTTTTGCAATTCTTTTGCAACTTCCCAGGCATAGTCCACGTGTTTTTCATTTGAAACGGGGATAAGGGTTACCTGAGTTGGGGCAAGCCATGTTGGAAATGCTCCTTTGTACGTTTCAATCAGGATAGCCGTAAAGCGCTCCATGGTTGAAATCACTCCACGGTGAATCATGACTGGACGGTGCTCTTCCCCATCTGCTCCGATATAGTGGAGGTCAAAGCGCTCTGGAAGCAAGAAGTCAAGCTGAATAGTTGACAATGTTTCTTCATTTCCAAGGGCTGTTTTTACTTGAATATCCAGTTTTGGACCGTAGAAGGCAGCTTCTCCCTCTGCTTCAAAGTAATTCAAGCCCATGTCGTCCATAGCACCTTTCAGCATAGCTTGAGCATTTTCCCACATCTCGTCATTGTCATAATATTTATGCTTATCTTCTGGATCACGATAAGACAGGCGGAAGCGATAGTCAGTCAAGTTGAAATCTTCATAGACATCGATAATCAACTGAAGAGCCCGTTTGAACTCCTCTTGGATTTGCTCTGGTGCAACGAAGATATGTCCGTCATTCAAGGTCATTTCACGCACACGTTGGAGCCCTGAAAGTGCGCCTGATTTTTCATAACGGTGCATCATACCGAGCTCAGCGATACGAACCGGCAATTCGCGGTACGAACGCACGTGGTTTTTGTAGACTTGGATATGGTGCGGACAGTTCATTGGACGTAGAACAAATTCTTCCCCGTCTCCCATGTCCATCGGTGGGAACATGTCTTCTTGGTAATGCTCCCAGTGACCGGAAGTCTTGTAAAGCTCAACAGAAGCAAGCGGTGGAGTGTAGACGTGTTGGTAGCCAGACGCCAATTCCTTATCAGTGATGTAGCGCTCCAAGGTACGGCGGATTGTCGCTCCATTTGGCAACCAGAATGGCAGCCCCTGTCCTACTTCTTGGCTAATCATGAACAAATCAAGCTCTTTACCAAGCTTTCTGTGGTCACGTTCTTTGGCTTCTTCCCGCATTTGAATGTAGTTTTTCAAATCTTTTTTATCAAACCAAGCCGTACCATAGACCCGTTGCATCATGGCATTGTCGCTATTTCCACGCCAGTAAGCCCCTGCCACGTTGAGCAATTGGAAGACCTGAATGCGACCAGTTGACGGCACATGAGGGCCTCGGCAAAGATCCACATATTCGCCCTGACGGTAAATGGTCAAGCCACCCTCGTCCTCAGAATGCTCCTCAATCAACTCCAATTTGTAAGGATCGTTTTTGAAAATCTCACGCGCTTCATCTTTTGACACTTCCTCACGGATGCTTGGGAAATTCTCTTTGACGATTTTTCTCATCTCGTCTTCAATAACTGCCAAATCTTCATTTGAAATCTGACCCGCTTCATTGTCAGTATCATAGTAGAAACCGTCTTGAATCGCAGGACCAACTCCCAAGTGAATGTCTGGGAAATGGCGGCGAGCCGCTTGTGCAAACAAGTGGGCAGCTGAGTGGCGCAAGATATCAAGCGCATCTTCGTGGTCTGGAGTGACGATTTCAAGCGAACCATCTTCAACAATCGCACGAGTGGTATCGATCAATTTGCCATTGAATTTACCAGCGAGCGCCTTTTTAGCTAGAGAATTGCTAATTGATTGTGCAATCTCAAAGGTTGTAACACCAGACTCAAATTCGCGCACAGCGCCATCTGGAAATGTAATCTTAATCATATCTTTCTCCTTATTTTTTATCATTCATTTAAACAAAGTCATCCGGTACCTGACCATCGTGAGCCTGCCAGGCGCATTCCCCAAAGAACAGGTTGGTAAAGCGAGCAGTGAAAGATGAATCTTCTGGACTGCAAGCATAGATACCAAAAGAAATCCTACCCGAAGCCTCATGCAAGTGGCAAATCCGCATCTGTTCAAAGTGCTTTCCGTCTCTTGAACATTCAACACGAAAATCCTGTCCCCTGCGGCTAAGTCGGTACCACATTTCTCTTACATCTGCTTCAATCTCCGTCGTTGCCCAGTCTGAATAGCCGTGATTAGTCACGACACTACCCAAATGCTGCATGGTCTCATTTTCATACTCAATCGAGGCCTTAAGCCAGTTTTCACTATCTAGATAAACCACAACGCCACATTGATCAAATCGGTGCTTGCTATCAAACTGCGTCTTTACGACAAAAGAGAAAAATTCCTCGTCTGTCTCCATTTGTAGCACCGGGGCATTGTCGTTACGGAAATGGTAATAGGTCCGCTGCCAGAGATCCGTATGTGGAAGCGTTGTAATCGTGATTTCCTCATCTGATAGACTATAAGCCGCAGGCTTTCTTGTCCACTTGAGCTTATCAGCTGTAAAATTTTCCATTATCTCCTCCTTGTTTCATCACATCGCAAAGCGCTTTTTTCTCCTTCTACACCAAAGAAACGAATTCAATCCTCAAGGGGAATCACTCGCTGAACGGGGTCTTGCTCACCGAAAAAAGTGATGGCCACCTCATCTTCTTTCCAATATATCGAATAATGATACTCGTTAAAGTGTACCCCATCAGTTGCAACGTCCTCATCAAATCGTTCAATGACTTGAGAACCCTCATAGAGAATCACCCTAGCATGAGCTGACCCAAATGGCCAATCGGGTGCCTCTCTCTCCTGAAAGACTACACGATACTTATCATCGGGAGAAGTTTCCTCGGCAACATCTACAGTCCACTTTATCTTACAAAAAATACTAAGCAACCACTGATAAGCCAACAAAGAAGTATACTGCTGCAGATTAGGAGAAATTGCATCATCCATTTTATACTCTATAAAAATCAAAATCTGACTAGGCAACGAAATCGTAGCTAGAACTAAAGTTCAGCAAGATGAGTTAACGACGTCAGACTTTGATTTTTGACGAGTATTAAAATAGTTTTCAATATATTCTCTCATCAAAAAATAAAAACGACATCCCGAAAAGGACGTCGTAACGTGGTTCCACCTTCATTCGTGCTGACCAACTATTCACCTCATGTCAATAGGGCTAGCACCTCGAATTAGCTATATCGTAGCAACCGTTTTATGTTTTCATAAAAGCTAGGAGAGGAGTATCTCATTAGGCTTTTTATGCGTTTGCAGCAACCACGCACTCTCTTGAAAAAAGTTCCTAATAGACTTGTCTCTGATTGTTATTATAGCACCTTTAGGTAAAATTTCAAGTATTTTTTCTGATTTTCATTGTCCTTTTCGCAAGCGATACATCAGATGTCCAACGCCACCCCCCAAAAGAGCCAAAAAACTGTAGATCATTTGGTAGATGAAAATCCATTCTTGAAAAATGACTACGGTCAAGGGAAAGAGCAAAAATACGTAGAGGACATGGCAAAGCTTAAAGCCGTATAGCAAGCTGTAGATGAGACTCGTTAGCAACAACACAACAGGAATATAGATAATCACATGATTCACATAGAGAGCTTTTTGAAACATGGTATCGCTACTAAAAAAGGGAATCAACGTCGGAAATCCTATGTACATAAAGATGACGACAAGGAGAAATATCCCCTCTCTCTTAACGACTTTCATAGTCCCTCCTTCTATCACACCAGTGAATGAAACCATTAGTCTTCAAAATAATCTCGGATAGACTTCACCTGCTCGACTGACTTTTTAAAGATAGCTGCTGTTGTATCAGATGATTTGACAAAGGCCCGTTTGGGCAAACTCATCGCCTCCTTGAATAGACTTTCAGCTGTACTATCCTCATTGATATGCTCTTTTCTGAAATCATAGGAAATCTTCAAATCTAGATAGTATTCATAGACTCTTCTACCAAAGTTTTCCGCAGAAATATCGTACAATTTTTTCGCGAGATGATGCGGACTCATGCGTGGTGTTACCAAAATAGCATCCAACACCGCATCCGCCAATTCTGCTTCATGCCTGTATAAGGTACCAAACATCTTGTCCGTCACGACATTTTCCAAATAAGGATTCCACTCGGCAATAACAGGCGTCCCCGAAGCGAGACTCTCCAGATAGGTTAAGCCCTGCGTTTCGCTGGTTGATGCTGAAATGAAGAAATCTGCCGCCTTATAATAGAGGGCCGTTTCGCTCGGCGCAATCATGCCCGTCATCAAGACTTGCTCCGTGAGCTGTAAGGCCTCAATCTGTTGCTCCAAATCCTTGGCGTAAGGTCCACCACCTGCAATGACCAGCTTGACTTTTTCATTTTCTGAAAGAATGCGCGGCATCGCTTCGATAATGGCTTGAATATTTTTCTCATAAGAAATCCGTGATAGGCTGAGCAACATGGTCTCATCTGGCGCAATGCCCAATTGCTCCCGTAATTCAGCTGTCGCTTCTGCCGTAATCTCTGGGCGGTCAAACTTGGCCAACTCAATCCCGGTCGGAATAACCCGTTTTGAAATCAAAACATTGTACTCTGTTAAGAGATTTTCCACAATTTCACTGGGACAAATCACCCCGTCTAAATCGCTCAAAAAAGCCCGCACCAAGTACTTGACCATGCTGGGACGAATCAACTTCCCCTTGGCAATATAGCGAACATAATCCTCATACTGGGTATGATAGGTATGAACAACTGGAATATCCAGCTCTCGTGCAATCATTTTCCCCAAAATCCCCAAGGAAAATTCCGTCTGGGTATGGATGATGTCAAGGTCATAACGCCCCGCAATCTTTAGGGCATCTGTAAAACCACGATAGGCGACCCGCCGATCCTTGAACGCAAAGAAGGGCACACTTGGAATCCGAATAATATCCCAATCTTCATAACGATTGACATCCTTATCTGTTGTCGTAAAGATAAAAACACGGTGTCCCTGCTTTTCAAGCTCGGTCTTTAGGGTCTTGATTGACGTTGCGACCCCTGATACCTGTGGAAAATAGGTATCTGTAAATAGTCCAATTCTCATCTATAACTCCATTACTTGACGATAGGCAGACGCCAGTTGATGTGATACCTTCTCCATTGAACGACTTTCTGCTACACGATAACCCGCCTCACGTTTATCCACTTGTTTATCCAAGATTTTCTGGATAGAGGCTACAAAATCGTCAACTGTATTGCCCAATTCAGCGCTATTTTCATCAATCCAGCCCTCATAGACTGGAATATCCCGCAAGACTACCTGCTGGTGACTGGCAAGGGCTTCTAAGACAACGATTCCTTCGGTCTCCTCATAAGATGGGAAGAAAAAGGCATCCGCACCGCTCATAGCCCCTTGAAAGACAGCACCCTTGAAATAACCAGGAAAAGATACATTTGCCGGATGATTGCCTTCGACAATCTTGCGAATGTAGGAAGGAATAATCCACTTGTTGACACTCCCTAGCCAAATAAAGCGGACATGGGGCAGCCGTTCTGCCACTTTAACAAAATCTTCAATCCCCTTGCGACGGAAATAAAGTCCGGCACAAACCACGACTGGCTGGTCTTCAGCAAGGTCAAAATGCTTACGAAACACTTCTTCCTTGTGGGAATCTTTTTGGTATTTGTCAAGATCAATCCCATTTGAAACAGCAACAATCGGGGTTGTCACGCCATAGCCCTGAATCAATTTCTTGGAGTATTCAGATGGTGTAATGACAAAATCAGCCTGCTGGTACATGCTAGCTAGGTATTTCCCGACAAAAGGAGCGAGGAGATTTGAACCAATAAAGGAATTTCTGAAATCTTCCATGGTCGAATGCCCATGCAAAATCACCTTTTTTCCTCGACGCTTGGCAGCCTTGAGCAAGAACCAACTGCGGGGACCGTAGGTATTGATATGGACCACATCGTAGTCCCCTAAGAGGTCTGTCGTGTAGGGAATACCAGCCAAATCAAGCGCCTCCATTTGATGATACAAGGCTCGCCCGATACCTGATTTTTCTAAAACTGTCTTTCCTTCTAAATACAATAGTACTTTCATGCCCTTATTATACCATAAAATCTATTTTTTCCATGCTCCTAAACTGTAGAGAGAGGATAGAAAAAGAAGCCAAGGTTCGCTTAGCTTCTCACTTCTGTATCTTATTTTGTTGATTTACGTTCTTTAATACCATGATTCAAGATGACTTCACGCGTATCCAATTCTTCCTTGTGCATGATTTTTGTCAACATTCGCATGGCAATCGCACCGATGTCGTACAAAGGCTGGCTGATAGAAGTCAAGTTTGGATTAGTAAATTTAGTGACTAGTGAGTCATCACTCGTGATAATCTCAAAGTCTTCTGGAACCTTAATCCCCTTATCGACAATCCCGTTTAACAAACCTGCCGCAATTTCATCTTCTGCGACATAAGCTGCTGTCGCTCCCGCATTCAAGATACGGTCCGCAAGTGCATAGCCTTCTTCGTACTTATATTTCGATTCAAAGACGAGTCCCTCGTTAAAGGTCAAGCCATTTTCTTTCAAGCCTTCTTTGTAGCCCGCAAAACGAACTTTACCATTGATGTCATCTACTAAGGGACCAGATACAAAGGCAATCTTTTCATTGTTTTTAGCTAACAAATCTACCGCATCCTTGCTCGCTTTTGCATAATCGATGTTAACACTTGGCAATTGATGTTCCAAATCAACCGTTCCTGCAAGTACAATCGGTGTCCGAGAACGAGAAAATTCTGCACGGATTTTATCTGTCAAATGGTAACCCATGAAAATAATACCGTCCACCTGTTTTGAAAACAAGGTATTAACCACATTGATTTCTTTTTCATCACTTTCATCGCTGTTTGCAAGAACAATATTGTACTTGTACATGTCTGCAATATCATCAATTCCTTTTGCCAAGGTCGCAAAATAGGCATTGGCAATATTTGGAATCACAACGCCGACTGTTGTTGTCTTCTTACTTGCGAGACCACGCGCCACCGCATTTGGTCGATAGTCCAAACGGTCAATCACTTCTAATACTTTTTTACGCGTGTTTTCCTTTACATTCTTATTACCATTCACCACTCGGCTAACGGTTGCCATTGAAACACCCGCTTCACGAGCAACGTCATAAATGGTGACTGTATCATCAGTATTCAACATAATCGTCAGTTCCTTTCGCTTTCTTTTTTATGAAAATTACGCTTTCACCCTCTTTATAGTGTATCATTTTTTGAAATCCCTTTCAAGAGATAGACCGCATTTTTTTGAAAAATTTTGAGAAATAAGGGAAAATGATTGCAAATTAGAAAAAATCAACACTCTCTTTGCTGGGCTTATATTCTGAGAGATTTTCCTAACCTCTATTTCTTTTTCTATTTCTTCACTTTTTCACAATAAATTCTTGATTTTTTCTCCCTTTTTTGACACAATGAAACAAATAGAAAGAAGGTACTCGTATGACCAAAATCTCTGATATTCTGACGCATTTACAAACATCTGACTTGGACATGGCTGTCTTTTCTGACCCTGTTTCCATTTCCTATCTCACAGGATTTTACAGCGACCCGCACGAACGCCAGATGTTCCTCTTTATCAGTCAAGATAGTACACCACTCCTCTTTGTCCCAGCACTTGATGCTGAACGTGCACGACAAACAGTCGACTTTGCAGTCATCGGCTATGTCGATTCAGAAAGCCCTTGGGAGAAAATCAAGGCTGCTCTTCCCGCCCAAAACCACAAACGCATTGGACTTGAGTTTGACAACCTCATCCTCACCAAGTACCACGGTTTGAAAACAGTATTTGAAAATGCTGAATTTGACAATCTCACACCTATCGTCAACCGGATGCGCTTGATTAAGTCCGCCGATGAAATTCAAAAAATGATGATTGCAGGAAAATGGGCAGACAAGGCTGTACAAATCGGATTTGATGCTATCTCGCTTGAAAAAACCGAAACTGACATCATCGCAGAGATTGAATTTGCTATGAAACGTGAAGGACTTGAAATGAGCTTTGAAACCATGGTATTGACAGGCAACAATGCGGCCAATCCCCACGGTATTCCTGGTCCTCATAAAATCGAAAAAGATGCTCTTCTCCTCTTTGACCTCGGGGTAATGGCAAATGGCTATGCCAGCGATATGACGAGAACTGTTGCGGTTGGGCAGCCTGACCAATTCAAAAAAGACATCTACTCCCTCACCCTTGATGCGCAACAAGCAGCGCTTGAGATGATTAAACCTGGTGTGACAGCTCATGAAGTTGACCGTGCAGCTCGTAAAGTGATTGAAAAAGCTGGCTACGGTGAGTATTTCAACCACCGCTTAGGACACGGCATTGGTATGGATGTTCACGAATTCCCATCCATCATGGAAGGTAATGACCTCGTGCTTGAAGAAGGTATGTGCTTCTCTGTTGAGCCAGGTATCTATATCCCAGGAAAAGTTGGCGTCCGCATTGAGGACTGTGGTGTCGTGACCGGAAACGGATTTGAAGTCTTTACAAGCACCAGCAAGGATTTGTTGTATTTTGAATAAACCTGTATTTGACACACTGGACTGTTCTAGACTTGGATCCGAGTTTTATATCACACGGGTCACCTTAGAGCAACTGAACGAAGTCTTCGCACTTTATCAGACCAATCCACTTTATTTTCAACATTGTCCACCAAAGCCTAGTCGAGAAAGTGTAAAAGATGATCTGACCAACTATCCCACCTCTAGTAGCCCAGATAAGAAATATTATCTTGGTTGCTGGAAGAAAAATGAGTTGGTTGCCGTAATCGATGTGGTGCTGGATTATCCAACAGACAAGATTGCCTGGATTGGCCTCTTTATGGTCCATGGTCAGCACCAGCAAAAAGAATTTGGCTCGAAACTGTTTCACCTCTTGGAGGATTTCCTCGCAAAAGCTCATTATCCTGAATTACAGCTCGCCTACGTCAAAACCTATCCAGAAGCCGCACATTTCTGGACTAAAATCGGCTTTCAGCCAACAGGCAATGAAATCCAGCAGGGACCACTTTGCTTAGTGATGGCTAGGAAAAGGATATAAAACAAAACTCCGAACGAGAACCATCTCATTCGGAGTTTTTTTCACCTTGTGGGATTCTCTCGCTCAAACCAAATAACGTTTTTCCCTCGTGAGTACCCATTTAAATCTCCAAAAAGGCGAGCAATTCTTCTGCAAATGCATCTGCATTCTGGAAAATGGAACCATGACCTGCATTGGGATAGATAATCAGTTTACTGCCCTTGATTTTCTCATGCATATCATAAGAATTTTCAGTTGGAACCTGCATATCCTTGTCGCCGTTGACAATCAAAGTCGATTGCGTGATATGATGCAAGTCATCCTCACGAGCTTTCCCCCAGCGCTTAATGGCCTTCAACTGGGTTAAGAAGCCTGGCACGTTCATCTCCTTATCTGCATGTTCTGCACTTCTCATGTCCATGCGTCCCAAGACTTTCTCGGCTTCGATTTTCCCCTGTTCATCATGATTATAGAAGATATAACGTTTCGGATCCACACGCTCAAAAGCAGCTCTTAGCATGTAGCGGAAGGTTTTTCCTGTCACCTTGTCCATTTCTTTCCCACCACGAGGACCTGTTCCTGCTAAAATCAGGCGCTGAACCATGTCAGGATTAAGGCGTACCATTTCCTGAGCAATCATGCCACCCATAGAAAGTCCAAGCAGATTGATTCGCTCATAGCCCAATACTTTAATGATACGGACTGCTTGCTCTGCCATACCAGGAATGGTCGCTGCAACCTTTCCTTGACTAGCTCCTACACCGGGCAAATCCAAGACAATCAAGTGTTGCTTTTCCGCAATCAAATCGAGAAATTTAGGATCCCAGTTGTCTAATGTTGCTGCTAAGTGCACCAACATGACGAGAGGCAAGTTTGATTTTCCTTTCCCAAGTTCTCGATAAGCAATCTTCTCACCAGCAACTTCTATATAGCGATTTTTCGTTGTGATATACGACATATTTTCTCCTTAATACTTCTTAGAGCCTGTAGTCACAGCTCAGCAACTCTATTCTGGACTTATGAATAAAGGTTCTTAAAACTGAGGACCGTTTTTCCACGTGAACGACCGTTTGCGATCTTATCAAGAGCAGCATTAACTTCTTCAAAGGCAAAGACAGTGTCAATTGACGGCTTGATTTCAAGCTTCGTGAAAATATCTGCTACTTCTTGTAATTGCTGACCGTTACTTTCCACAAAGATGAAATGGTAATGCACACCATATTTCGCAGCCATTTTATCAAACTTATGACCTGCTGCTTCAAACAAGAGTTGTTTTGCTATTGGTAACTTCATCCGTTTTGCAAACGCACCATTTGGCATGGCACGAAGGGATACCAAGTGCCCACCCTTTTTCATAATGGACATCTGTTTTTTAGTCTCTTCCCCACCAAGGGTATCTAAGACATAATCCACGCCTGTAAGAAGCTCCGTATAATCTTCTGTTTTATAGTCGATGAAGCGATCAGCCCCTAAAGCTAGGACACGCTCAGCATTAGCTCCGTCACCATTGGTAATAACTGTCAATCCTTTGGCTTTAGCAATTGGAATCGCCATTCCGCCGACACCACCAGTACCACCAGAGATGAAGATGGTCTGACCTGCTTGAGCCTGCATCAAATCAAGTGCCTGCATAATCGTAAGGGCTGTAAGGGGAACAGCAGCCGCTTCCACATCTGTTAAATAATCTGGAACCTTAGCAAGTGCCTCAGCATCCACTGCAACATACTCTGCAAAGGCACCGATATTGTCCAGCGGCAAACGACCAAAAACACGGTCTCCCTCTGCAAATTCTGTAACAGTTGAGCCAATTTGCTCAACCAAACCAACCACTTCATTTCCTGCTGTCTGTGGGAATTTGTAAGGGACAATCATCTTGACATCTCCACGAGAAATCATATTATCGAGCGGATTGACCCCAGCTGCCGTCACCTTAACCAACACTTGATGTGGCTTTAGCTCTGGCTTTGCGACCTCTACTATGGTCAGGGCGATATTCTTTTTATCATAACGTGTGTGTTGTGCTGCTTTCATCTTTTCTTCCTTTTCTTTTTGGTGTACTTGTATCTGAATCAAGTATAACTATGTGTTCAAAAAATCTGACTTTCTTTAGTGGATTGAGAAAAGAATAGGACAAGGCAAGGAGCTGCAGATAGAACTGACGTCCATCAAAGCGACTTAACGATGCCCTAACATTTATTCAATTCACTATAATTCGTCAGATAAGTGCCTACTTGGCAACTAGATAGAGATTTTCAATCACCTGCGCTAGCGTCTGCTCTGCCAAGTCTTTTTCCAATTGTTGCTCCACGCCTATAAAAATAGGAGCTACTGCTTCCTCGATATGCTTGCCAACAGGACAATCCTGATTGGCATTTTGATGAATCGGAAAGAGACGGATGTGGTCAATTTCCTGTGTCGCATAATAAATCTCTAGCAAGGATATTTCCTTAGGAGACTTACTGAGCTGGTAACCTGACTTCCCTTGTTGGGAGTCGATTAGGCCTGCGTTTTTCAACAGGGCAATGACTTTCCGAATATAGCTCGAATTTGTCCCAACGCTTGTCGCTAAGGCCTGCGAGCTTAACACTTTCTTACTTTCGCTAATCATCGTAAGGATATGAAGGGCAACTGAAAATTTTGTATCCATAAAGACTCCTTCTGTTCTTGTATCGAGAACAAGAACAAGTTTACCATAAAGAAATCCTCTTGGCAAGTCCTACGATTACATTTTTTAAAAATGGAGAACTGTTTTCCAAAATAATCAAAACTAGTCGGTCAAAAGCTACTACCATTCGTCTTCTGATAAAAAAGACAAGAACCTTCTCACCTGTTCTTGTCCTAATATTCTAGTGAATAACGGCTATCTCAAACCAACTCGTACCACAATTCCATCCCCATCCACTACTTCAAGCAGGCGGGAATGAATCCAGTTAGGGGTCATGCCTAAGCTTCTTGCTCGTTCGTGGATAGCTACTAAATCCGTCTTAGTCTTGACACATACAGTGAAATAGGCAAGGCCTGCCTGACCTGTTTCTCTACTTGCTGCCAACTTGCTATCCCACTCATTGACTGCCAAATGGTGGTGATAGTCGCCAGACGCTAGCCAACTGGCGTTTGAGATTGAGAACGTATCATTTAAGCCCAGCAGGTTTTGATAAAAAGCACTGGCAAACTGACTATCCTTGACCGACAGATGAACATGCCCCATACGTGTGCCAACAGCAAGCCTGAAAGGCTCCGCATAAGCTCCTTTGTCATACAAATCTTGCGCAGCTAACTCCTCAGTGATCCCTACGATTCGTCCATCCTCACGAATGTCCCAAGCAGAAACGTCTTTGTCATGGTAGATTTCAATTCCATTTCCTTCTGTATCTTCTAGGTAAATGGCTTCGCTATAGCCATGATCTGCACCACCAACCATGGGAATTCGATTTTCTGCTAGTCGCTTAAAGATAGTTGCCAAATCCTGCCGTGTAGGCACCAACAGCGCTAGATGATACAGCCCATGGGTCTTAGTTTTCCCATGACTAGCTGGAAGAAGGCGAACCAAGCCCTCATCGCCAACTCCCAATAAAACGTCTGTATCACTTTTATCGAGAATAGCAAGCCCTAGCATCTGCTGATAAAAGCGAGTCACGTTTTCCAGATTTTTCACATAAAGTGCGACTTCACCGAGAAAAATCTGACTGTTATAAGGGTAAACCATAAGAGCTTACTTTCTAAGGACTGAAATGCGTGCTTGAGGGTGGGTAGCCGCTTCAATCTCATCCACCATAGCAAGAGCATAGTCGGCATAGCTGATCTTGCTTTCGCCTGTTTCGTTTACCATAAAGACCTCGCCAGAAAGAAGGTACTCACCTGTTTTAGGATAGTCTACCTCAAAATCTGCTGCTGGGCTAATATAGGTCCAGTTGACATCCTTGACCTTGCGAAGAGCTGCCAAGCCCTTGCTCATGGCTTCTGCCAAGGGGAAATAGTCTGCTGGAAAGTCTGGTGTCTGATAGAGTTGAGTCGTTAAGCTCTCATCCACATACAAGCTACCTGCCCCACCAACGACCAATAGGCGTGTGTCACTTCCAGCTAAAATCGCGGTTAAATGCTCCAAAGAAGTCGTGTGTTGCGGAAACGTTTCGGGTGTGAATGCTCCAAAGGCACTAACTACCGCATCAAATCCTGCCAAGTCAGCTGCTTCCAAGGCAAATAAATCTTTTTGCAAGACTTCTTGCGCCTGCGATTGATTGCTGGAGCGAACAATGGCTGTCACCTCGTGGCCACGCGCCACCGCTTCTGCTACAATCGCTTGTCCTGCCTGTCCATTTGCACCAATTACTGCTAGTTTCATTTATTTTCTCCAATCGTTGTAATATTTTATGTTACAACAAAATTCTATCACTCCTTAGATGTAATGTCAATTATTACAACTTGAATGTTAGAACCTGTATTTATAAGCGAAGTGATCCTAATCGGGAGCTTATTTTACAACAATCTAGGCGCTTTTTTGAAGGAATACTGACTGTATTTCGAAAAAAAGTAGCGATGAGTAGCGTAAAATAAGCACTAAATAGAGTTGCTGAGCTGTGAATACAGGTTCTTAAAATACTCCTCTGAACAAAAAAGACTAGCTCAGCCAGTCCTTTCTATATACTACTCCTCCTCCTTCTCATTCCCATTCTGTTTTGACTCAGCAATGAGGCTAGTAACGATGATTCCAAGTAGCATGCCAAACCCTGGTCCCATTATAAGACCAACTGAAATATTACCTATCAAACTACCGATAACAAAGCCTAGAGAAGCCCCAAAAGACAAACCAAGGCTGATTCCGATAGCTAGGGAGTTGTCAGTTGTTTTTTTCAAATCCTATTTCCTCCTAAACGACTTTTTTCTTGTGCTTCACGGACTAAGTCAGCCAGTGTTGTTTGACGAAGTTGATGTTCCAAGGCTTTTTGAGCTTCCTCTAAGCGACCATCTAAGACAGCATGGATGCTTCGCCCCACATTGCAATCAGGATTAGGATTGTCATGAAAGCCAAAGAGCTGACCCGACTTGCCCAAACTATCGACCGCTTCATAGATATCATAGAGGCTAATCTGTTCAAATGCTTGGACAATCTTTGCTCCTCCTGTCCCCCTGGCAATCGCAACTAGCTTTGCTGCCTTAAGCTGAGACAGGACATTGCGAATAATTACAGGATTGACCCCTACGCTACCTGCTAAATAGTCACTCGTCACCTTGGTCGTCTCTCCCTCAAGACCCAAGAGTACCAAGATATGAGTTGCAATGGTAAAACGGCTTGAAATCTGCATGTCATCCTCCTTTTTCTTTAGTATAACGAATTTCCATTGTAACATCAACTCTTAGAATCTGTATTCACAGCTCAGCAACTCTATTTAGGAGCTTATAAATACAGGTTCTTACGTCAATCACTCTTTCATCCTTATCTCCAAATCTATGTCATAAAATATTACATGAAATTCTTTTTATCATTGACGAATCCTGTTAGCAGATGTATAATAATTGTCAAAATTGGAAAAATATACGGAGGTCTCGAGATGAACAAGACTAGTAAATCGTCGTTCAATCATCGTGAATTTGGCTATTACAGCATTCGAGATGCAATGGAGCAAGAAAACAAGGATATCACACACCTTCCCTATACCATCCGTATCTTGATTGAGAGTTTACTCAGGAACTACGACGAAGATAATGTCACAAAATGTCACATTTTAAATCTGATTAATTATAACGCACAAGCTCCTCGTGGTGAAGTTCCTTTCAAACCGAGCCGCGTGATTCTCCAAGATTTTACCGGTGTTCCTGTTGTGGTCGATCTTGCTTCTATGCGTGAAGCAATGATTGCTCACAGTGGAAATCCTGATTTGATTAACCCTGAAATTCCAGTTGATTTAGTCATTGACCATAGTGTACAGGTAGATGCCTATGGCTGCGATACAGCCTTGGAAGAGAATATCACATTAGAATTTGAGCGAAATAATGAACGCTATGAATTTCTCAAATGGGCTGAAAATTCCTTTGACAATTATCGTGCTGTTCCCCCTGCAACTGGGATTATTCATCAGGTCAATATTGAATTTTTAAGCGATGTCATCATTGAAAAAGACGGTCTCCTCTATCCTGATTCCATGTTTGGAACAGATAGTCATACCACGATGATCAACGGCATTGGGGTCCTTGGCTGGGGCGTTGGGGGGATTGAGGCTGAAGCTGCCATGCTGGGAGAGGCTTCTTATTTCCCTGTTCCAGAGGTCATAGGCGTGCGTTTCACAGGCCGTCTTCCCAAAATTGCAACAGCAACCGATTTGGCGCTCACTGTCACACAAGTCTTGCGCAAGGAGCAGGTGGTTGGGAAATTCGTCGAATACCTAGGACCTGGTCTTGCTCATCTGAGCCTAGCAGACCGAGCAACCATTGCCAATATGGCGCCTGAATATGGTGCTACCTGCGGTTATTTCCCCATTGATCAGGAAACCTTAAACTACATGCGCCTGACCAATCGAGACGAAGAACATATCGCCCTCACCGAACACTATGCTAAACTCAACGACCTTTTCTACAATCCAGATATCGAGCCTCGCTACAGCAAGGTTATCAATATTGACTTATCCAGTATCCGTCCTAGTATTGCAGGACCAAAACGACCACAAGATTTGATTGATTTGGCAGATGCCAAGTCCACCTTTGAAGCAAGTATCAGTCAAGAAACAGGAACCCAAGGCTTTGGCTTGACCTCAGAAGAGTTAGACAAGACCGCTACTGTTACGATTGATGGGCAGGTTTTTCCAATCAAAACAGGACATGTGGCAATCGCTGCGATTACCTCTTGCACCAACACCTCCAATCCCTATGTTCTCATGGCTGCAGGACTTCTTGCCCGCAATGCAGTCGAAAAAGGACTAAGTGTTGTGCCAACCGTCAAAACATCGCTCGCTCCAGGCTCCAAGGTCGTATCTGCTTATCTAAAAGAGTCAGGTCTTCAAGCCTATCTGGACAAACTAGGCTTTCAGGTTGTGGGCTACGGCTGTACCACTTGTATCGGAAACTCGGGAAATCTCCGGCCTGAAGTAGCACAGGCCATTACAGACAAGGACCTGCTCGCTTCTGCTGTCCTCTCTGGCAATCGCAACTTTGAAGGGCGTATCAATCCTCTAGTCAAGGCCAATTTCCTAGCGAGCCCGCCACTCGTTGTGGCCTACGCCCTTGCAGGAACGACCACTATTGACTTAACCCGTGACCCACTGGGATTTGACGCTAACAATCAGCCTGTTTATCTGGAGGATATCATGCCCAAAAGACAGGAAATCGAAGCCTACGTCGACCAGTATGTCACCCGAGACCTCTTTCAAAAAGAATACGAACATGTCTTTTCAGACAGCAAGAAGTGGAACCAGATTCCCGTCACCAAAAGTAAGAACTATCACTGGAATGCTCAATCTACCTACATTCAAAATCCCCCCTATTTTGACCAGTTAGATAACGACTTAGCGATTCGCCCTCTGCTCAATCTTCAGCCGCTTGCAAAATTTGGGGATAGTGTCACGACAGACCACATTTCACCAGCTGGAAACATTGCTCGAATCAGTCCTGCTGCCCGCTATTTAAGCGAACACGGTGTGGACTATATGAACTTTAATTCCTACGGCAGCCGCAGGGGAAATCACGAGGTCATGATGCGGGGCACCTTTGCCAATATCCGTATCAAAAATGAACTGGCAAACGGAAGAGTAGGTGGGTTTACTTCCTACAAAGGGGAGATTGTCCCGATTTATGATGCAGCCATGGCCTATCAGGCAGCAAATATCGGAACCTTGATTATCGCTGGAAAAGATTATGGTATGGGTTCAAGCCGTGACTGGGCTGCAAAAGGTTCTGCACTGCTCGGTGTTAAGGCAGTCTTGGCTGAGAGTTTTGAACGCATCCACCGCTCCAACCTCGTCATGATGGGCATTGCACCGCTTCAATTTTTAGAAGGGCAGACAGCAGACACTCTTGGTTTAACCGGCTTGGAACGCTATGATATTCACCTTCCTGAAGCGCCCACTATTCAAGAAATGGTGGACATTGTCGCACATGGAGAGCAAGGAGACATCGCTTTTCAAGCCTTGTTACGCTTTGATGCCGCCGCAGATATTCGTTACTACCAAAACGGCGGTATTCTCCCCATGGTCGTCCGCAAGAAACTGGCTGCATCTCAACCCTAGATAGAAAGGAAAGCCTATGGTAGAAGAAAATGGATTAAAGGATTTAATTGCTTGTCATACCCGTATCAGCTCGATTGTCGATGATCATCTAGCCTATGCAGGCTATGATATCGCAGAATTGATGAACAATCAGGCTACATTTGAAGAGACCATTTTTCTCCTTTGGAACTTGCGACTGCCGACTGCAAGCGAATACCAGAACTTCACAGACGAATTGCGGGCCAACTATGACATCAGCGATGCCGTCGAACAATGTATCCTCATTCAATCGCGCAAGCACCTCCACCCCATGAGTGTCCTACGCTCCACCGTTAGCCTCTTAGGTGTCTACAATGTCAATGCAGAAGAACAGTCGTTTGAGGCCACCTACGAGCAGTCGATTCAGTTAATGGCAAAGATTCCTACGATTATTGCGACCTTTGCTCGCTTGCGAAATGGGCAGACACCAATTGCGCCGCGCAAGGATTTGGGCTTTGCAGAAAATTTCCTCTATATGCTGACAGGAAAAGCACCTTCTGCACTTGAAATCGAAGCCCTTAACAAGGCCTTGATTTTACATGCTGATCACGAACTCAATGCTTCTACCTTTGCAGCCCGTGTCTGTGCTTCAACCCTGTCTGATATTTATTCCTGCGTTACGACCGCTATCGGTACCTTGAAAGGACCGCTCCACGGCGGAGCCAATGAACGCGTCTTTGATATGTTGCAGGAAATCCGCGCCTGTGGCGACACCAAAGCCTATCTCCAACAAAAATTAGATTCGCAGGAGAAAATCATGGGCTTTGGCCACCGCGTCTACAAACGACAAGACCCAAGAGAAAGCTACCTCCGCCAAATGGCCAAGGAATTGACCCAAGGAAGCGAACATGAAATTTGGTACCAGCTCTCTCGGGAAATCGAAGACTACATGAAACACACCAAGGGCTTGATTCCAAATGTCGATTTCTACTCGGCAACAGTCTACCATGTCCTTGGTATTGATAGCTCCATTTTTACACTGATTTTTGCCATGAGTCGGGTGGCCGGCTGGATTGCCCATATTCAGGAACAACAGCGGTTTAACAAACTGATGCGTCCTCGTTCCCGCTACCTCGGACCTGAAAAACTGACCTATGTCCCCCTAGAAAGGAGAAACCATGCCTAATACGATTTCCCTCAAAAATGGCAAGCTCGTCGTACCTGACCACCCTATTATCCCTTATATCGAGGGTGACGGAGTGGGACAAGACATCTGGCGACAAGCACAAGCTATCTTTGACCGTGCAGTGGAAGTAAGCTACCAAGGTCGCCGAAAAGTAAAATGGCGCGAAGTTTTGGCTGGTAAAAAAGCCTATGATACAACAGGACAGTGGCTACCAGAAGAAACCATGACCCGCATTAACGACCACTTGGTGGCGATCAAAGGACCGCTTGAAACACCTATCGGCGGTGGCATCCGTTCACTCAACGTTGCTCTCAGACAGGAGTTGGACCTCTATGCCTGCCTGCGACCGATTCGCTACTTTAAGGGAATCGATAGCCCCCTCAAAGCCCCTGAAAAGACCAATATCACCGTCTTTAGGGAAAATACCGAGGACATCTATGCAGGGATTGAATGGGAGGCAGGAACAATAGAAGCCAAACAGGTCATTGACTTCCTCCAGTCTGACATGCAGGTACAGAAGATTCGCTTTCCAGCAACCAGCAGCATCGGTATCAAGCCGATTTCAATCGAAGGAAGTGAACGGATTGTGCGTGCTGCAATCGACTATGCCCTTGCAAATAAGCTATCTCAGGTGACTCTCGTCCACAAGGGAAATATCCAGAAATTCACCGAAGGAGGCTTTCGCAAATGGGGCTACGAACTAGCCCAGCGCGAATATAGGGCATACTTAGAAAGTGGGCAACTGCAAATCAACGACATCATCGCAGATAATTTCTTCCAGCAAGCCCTGCTTCATCCTGAAACATTTGACGTGGTTGTCTTTACCAACCTTAATGGAGATTATGCAAGCGACGCCCTAGCCGCTCAAGTGGGCGGCATCGGAATTTCACCTGGTGCCAACATCAACTACCAGACGGGACACGCCATTTTTGAAGCTACTCATGGTACCGCACCAGATATTGCAGGGCAAGACAAGGCAAACCCCTGCTCCCTCCTTCTTTCTGGCGCTATGCTCTTTGCCTATATCGGCTGGCAGGAGGTGACCGACCGTATTCAAGGAGCGATTGAAAAGGCCCTAGAAAACCACGAAATGACTGCTGACCTAGCACAAGCGTCTAAGGTAAAAGCCCTCAGCACCAGCCAGTTTGCTGAGCATCTGGTGGCCTATCTCTAACAATGCCTGCCCAGCCTTCATGTCTGACGGATTAAAGTCTTTTTCCTATCCATACCCACATGCCCCTTGCGGGCATTTTTATACAATTTTCCAAAAAGTCTTGACAGTGACGCTACGTCAACTTGTATAATAGGCTTATCTTGCAAGATACATACCACACGAGGAACTAACTATGACTTATTCGATTCGCCAATTGGCAGAATTTTCAGGTGTCAGCACCCGTACACTGCGCTATTATGAAGAGATTGGCCTGCTACTATCTTCTCACAAGAACGACAGTGGCTACCGCTTTTACGGAGATGCAGAAGTTGACATCCTCCAGCAAATTCTTTTTTACAAGGAACGGGGCTTTGAACTTAAGCAAATCAAGACCTTTCTAACCCAAGAAAACTTTGACATCTTGAAGAGCTTAGAAGAGCATTTGGCAGATCTGCATGCAAAAAAACAAGGAATCGAAGCCATGATTGACAGCCTCGAACGCACGATTCAAGCACAGAGAGGAAAAACAACGATGACAACCCACGAAAAATTTCAAGCATTTAAAGACAAACAAATCCAAGAAAATGAAGCAAAATATGGAACTGAACTCCGCAAACGATATGGAGAAGAGACAATAAAAGAAGCCAACCAACGCTTTGCCAAGATGAGCGAAGAAACCTACCAACGCCAGCAAAAATTAGACCAAGAGATTAAAAGCTTGCTCAGTCAGGCTATTGCTGAAAACTGGAAACCAGAAGACGAGGCAAGCCAGCAAATCGTCCAACTCCACAAGGAATGGCTGAAAATCGCAGATAAAAATTACTCTGCTGAAAAGCACATCGGCATCGCTCAACTCTATACAGCTGATGAGCGCTTTACTGCCTACTACGATGCAGAAAGAGAAGGCTGCGCTGCCTTTCTCACAGCCAGCATCAACCACTGGGTAGCTGCTTTGTTGTAAGAACGAAGAGTTTGGGGCAAAGGTCTGATTAAAAAAGTAAAAAACGAACAAAGGAAGAGTTAAACTTTTAAAACTCTCTCTTTGTTCGCTTTTTATATATTTGAGTAAAAGAGACTATATAAAATTATAGAATTTCTAACGTGAAAATCTTTTTGTCCCAAGCCCCTGATTTTAAAAATTACGTTTTGAACTGTTATAGCCATAGCGCTCGACAAAGTCTTCACGGAACTCCAAAAGATTGTCATCCATAATGGCTTGGCGGACATTACGCATCAGTTTCAGCAAGAAGTACAGATTGTGGTAGCTAGTCAAGCGGATACCAAAGGTCTCATCAGCTTTTAGAAGATGACGGAGATAAGCCCGTGTATAGTTACGACAAGTGTAGCAATCACAATCATGATCAAGCGGTGTAAAGTCTTCAGCAAACTGGGCATTTTTTACCACCAAACGCCCCTCACTGGTCATACAGGTCCCGTTTCTTGCAATCCGCGTCGGCAAGACGCAGTCAAACATATCCACCCCGCGAATCACCCCGTCGATCAAGCTATCAGGCGCTCCCACTCCCATGAGGTAACGCGGCTTGTTTTCTGGCAGGAGCGGTGTTGTGAAGTCAAGAACGGCATTCATCTCTTCATGCGACTCCCCAACTGCTAGACCCCCGATAGAATAACCTGGGAAGTCCATGCTGACCAGGTCACGCGCTGACTGGCGACGTAAATCCTCAAAACCAGCCCCCTGCACAATACCAAACAAGCCTTGATCATGCGGACGGCGGTGAGCTTTCAAGCCACGTTCCGCCCAACGACTGGTGCGTTCAATTGATTTTTTAACATAGTCATAAGGCTGGTAGAACTGCGGACACTCATCAAAGCTCATCATAATATCACTACCTAGATTGTTCTGAATCGAAATCGCCTTTTCAGGTGATAGGAACATCTTTGAGCCATTAAGGTGATTTTTAAAGGTTACACCCTCTTCGGTGATGTTTCTGCTATCTGCTAAGGAATAAACTTGGAAACCGCCGCTATCTGTCAAAATCGCCTGATCCCAGTTCATGAATTTATGCAAACCACCTGCACGGGCAATCAGCTCATCTCCCGGACGAAGCCAGAGGTGATAAGTGTTGGACAAGATAATCCCAGAGCCCATTTCTTTCAATTCTTCAGGTGACTGAGTTTTAACCGTTGCCTGCGTTCCAACCGGCATAAACATAGGCGTTGGAAAAGTACCATGCGGCGTAATAATCTCGCCCAAACGTGCACCCGTGTGCTTTTCTTTTTTTATCAATCGATATTGAATCGGTGATGTCATCTTCTACCTCCCACTAGGAAAAACAGTCCTAGGTTTATTTGTCTTGACGAAAGGATTTCTCTTATAGCCAGTTCGTCCCTCTTCTTATCTAGTACGAATAAAAACTGAAAGACGATTATGCTCAATAAAATAAAGCATTTCTGCGAAAAGAAATCGTGCAAGCCTCTCTAGTCTATCAAAAAAAGACTGGCTTGTCACCTCATATTATGCTACACTATAGAAAGGAGGTTTTTATGTTTTCAATTCAACAACTTCGTGCTAAAGCACGCCAAAAACTTGCAGAAACACCAGGGGCTTATCTGATTGCCCTCATTCCCGTTATTATCGGTGTCGTGATTCAAACGATGAATTACGCACAATCAAATAACCTGGCACTTCAACTATTGAACAACCCTACCCCTGATACATCTTATCTTATCAACTCAACAGCCTTTCCGCTCGTCTATGGAATCTTGTCTGATTTAATGGGCTTATCTATCTCGTTTGCCCTCTTTCAAGCCATTTACCACTACCGTGAAAATGTCAGCTTCAAAGACGCCTTTAGCCTGTTTAACCACGGCCGTTTCGGCAGTATCTTTGCTACCTATCTCTTAAAAGAGTTCTTCCTCTTCCTTTGGGCCTTGCTTGCCATTGTCGGATTTTCCATCATGTTGGGTGGTGGTATGATGAGTGCTGTAGCAACTCTTTTGAATCAAGCAACCGAAGATATTATGGTCATAGCAGGTGTCATGATTCTTGTCGGACTCCTCCTTGGAATCGCAGGAATCGCGCTCTTACTTCCACAATACTTTGCCTACTTCCTCGTAGAGCCTCTTTTGTTTGAACAGCTAGCAAATGATACCTACACTGGACCATTTGCGGTCATTAAAGAAAGCCGCCGCTTAATGAAAGGTTATAAAATGAAAGGCTTTGTCCTTGATTTATCTTTCATCGGTTGGCATATTTTAACCATGATTAGTTTCGGCATTGTCGGAATTTATGTCATTCCTTACTACCGTGCTAGCCACATCTACTTCTATCAAGCCGTTCTTGAAGACCGAGCTATGAGAGAAAAGTTCTTCCAAGGTATGATGCAGTCATAATAGAAGAAAACGTATGAAAAAATTTTTTCATGCGTTTTTGTGTTATATAATTGCTCACCCTACTAGTCAATCATGTTTGATTTCAAATACACATCGACCATTTTCTCTGTTGCTTGAATGGAGTCGATATGAGTGCGCTCGTAGGAATGACTGGATTCGATTCCTGCTCCGAGTAGAGCGTGCTTCACATCTGCTCCTGCGTGCATGGCAGCTGAAGCGTCAGAGCCATAGTAGGGATAGATGTCTAACTTGTAGGGAATGGCATGCTCTTTTGCAAGGGCAACTAGATGCTGGCGCAATTCATAGTGGTAAGGGCCTGAGGCATCTTTGACACAGATTGACACCGTGTATTCATCGGTCTGCTGGTCATCTCCCATTGCTCCCATGTCCACCGCCAAGTATTCCACTACCTGTTCAGGCAAGCTGGAATTAGCACCGTAGCCGATTTCTTCGTTATTTGAAAAATAAAAATGTGTCGTATACGGCAGGACAATTCCTTCTTCCTTATAAACCTTGAGCAGATTAATCAAAATAGCTGCGGATACCTTATCATCCAAATGGCGGCTCTTGACAAAACCACTTTCGGTGATAACGGTCCGTGGGTCAAAGGAAATAAAATCGCCCACTTCAATCCCCAAGGCACGTGTTTCGTCGGCAGAAGTCACCTTTTCATCGAGGCGAATTTCCATGTTGGTCTGATTGCGCTCTGCTGTTTTGGCATCGGCATAGACATGGACAGACGTCTGGTGCATGAGAATCGTTCCTGTATAGGTCTTGCCATTTTTAGCGACATGAACCAGGCAGTTCTCTCCTTCAATCGAAGGATAGCCAAAACCACCGATGAGATCCATCTTCAAGCGACCGTCTGGCTTGATCGCCCGCACCATAGCTCCCAATGTATCCAAATGCGCTGTCACGACCCGATGTTTGCTCTCATCTGCTCCTACTACACTCACCATGATACCACCCTTAGCTGTTTTTAGTGTTTGGTAGCCAAAACCTGCAAGCTCAGACTGGATATAGTCCATAATCGCTTTTGTATAGCCCGTTGGTGACGGGGTGTTGGTCAACTTCACAAGATAATCAATTGTATTCATTTACTGCTCCTTTACTTTCTATCTTGTTTCCTTCCTTTATTATACCACGTTTGTCAGCTTTTTCTGTTATAATGAAAGCATGAAAACCTACGAAAAAATTTATATGATTCTCTTGAATGCAAGAGACTATGTTAGCGGGGAAGAATTGGCTCAAATATTAGGGATTTCAAGAACCTCTGTCTGGAAAGGTATCCAGCAGTTAGAAAAACAGGGACTTGTCATCAAAGCTGGAGCCAACCGTGGCTATCGCCTTGAACAAGGTGATTTGTTGCTGCCTAAGGACATCGAAGATAGCCTTCAAATCCCTGTTCATCTAACCAAAAATAGCACTTCGACCCAACTAGATGCCAAGCATGGAATCGAGCGCGGAGATTTGAGCCCAGCCCTTTATCTGGCAAATAGTCAAAGGCAAGCCCAGGGTCGATTTGGCAGAGCCTTTTTTGCGGCTGAAACAGGCGGTATTTACATGACCTTGCGTTTAAGACCTAAAGCCAGCTTTCAAGACTTGAAGCCCTATACTCTCCTTGTTGCGGCAGCCATTGTCAAAGCAATTGACCAGCTTACTGGTATTGCTGTCGAGATCAAATGGGTTAACGACATTTACCTCCATGGTAAGAAAATCGCAGGCATTTTAACGGAGGCTGTTTCTTCTATTGAAGCCCAAGTTGTGACGGACATGATGATTGGGGTAGGCTTGAACTTTCATCTACTTGATTTTCCGTCAGAGCTATCCGAAACCGCAAGCAGTCTCTTTGTGGAGAGTCCTCCTATCACGCGCAACCAGTTGATTACCGAAATCTGGCGTATCTTTTTTACAACCAGCGAGGAAGAATTGTTGGCTTTATATAAAGAAAAATCACTCGTCCTAGGAAAACAAGTGACCTTTTCACAACAACATCAGCACTATTGCGGAGTAGCTTACGCTATTACTGATAGTGGAGCCTTACAAGTCAAACTAGAAGACGGCTCGCTAAAAACCCTCTCAAGTGGGGAAATCAGTCTTTCTTCTTGGTAAGATTTTCAAAGACACGAATCACCTTGCTCACCCGATAGCTAAACCGGAGATTCCGTACGACAAAAAATCCATAAATGGTCGCCCAAAAATATTCACGTGCAAAAAGCGCCTCATTCATCCAGTAGGTCGCAAGGGCTGTGGTAATAGCAAGAAAGATAAATTGTGTTACTCTCATATTTCTAGTATATCAAAAAATCAGCTCCAAGGCTGATTTTTTGTGCCGTTGCTATGAAACCTCACTATTCAACAACTGAGATAAGACGAACTTTTAAAATATTGGAACGAACGGCCAATTCTTCAATAATCTCTACTAGCGAAACATCTTTAGGCAGTTGCAAGGTGAAGATATTACGATAAATCTTCCGTCCTTCTATATTTTGAACATCAAAGAGTACATTGGTCAACTCAATATGGTGTTCTGCAAAGAATTCTGTTAAAAATTCTTTTGTCTCTTGACGATGAATAAAGTGAATTTCTAAGCGTTTAATTTCTGGAGTAGGAATAATGTAGCTGACCAACATTAAGGAAAAGATAACCGCCAAAAAGGCTAGTAGAGCGATACTATAATAGCCCATCCCTAAAGCAATTCCAATACCCGCAACTGTCCAAAGTGAAGCTGCTGTTGTCAAACCGGCTACTCTATGCTTTGTCACTACAATTGTTCCCGCTCCTAAAAAACCAATTCCACTTACAATAGGCGCGAGAAGCCGTACCTGATCGACTTCAATCATTGGCTGGCTCTGCAACTTCTCGTAAAAGACTGCACTCTGAATCAAGGCAATCGTTGTCGCTCCAATGCACACTAACAGGTGAGTTCGAAGACCAGCTGGACGACTCTTACGCTGTCGATCATAGCCAATCAAGCCTGAACATAAAATCGCTAATACTAATCGAATGAATATATCTTGTATGGTCATAGGTTTTTCCTCAGGCTTTCGCCAATCATGAACACATTATCCTTATCCTTTTGCACAATACACATTCTGCCAAAGGGAAGGACTTACCTCAATCCTCCACAATCGTGACCGCATCTGCTAAGAATTGGAAGGCTTCTGGAACTAGGGATTCTTCTTCTGTTGCTTCTGGTACAGCTTCTTTCTGCCCTTTTGCCTTCGCTGAAAATTCTGCTCGAATAGCTAGCCAATCTTCGTGTGCAATGGCTAAAATATGAGGTGAAAAACCTGCCGCCTTACTGAGAATATTGCCAAACATGGCATCTAGGTTTTCCCGTTTCATGGTTTGTTCGGCATTAAAGGCTGATTCAAAGGCAAGAATGGCATGGTGTTCATTGGCCGCAACGGGCTGAGAGCCGACCAACAAGGCCTTGTCTGCCCCTGATAGACTTTCGATAATTTCTCCCCAAGCGTTTTGCAGGCGGGTTAAATTCTCCCGTGCTAGACTTGGATTTTCCATGGCTTCTTGTAAAATAGTTTGAACTCTATTGGTATCTGGACGGTATTTTTTATTGGCTTGCGGTTTGCGTGAAACTGGCTTGACCTCTAATGGTTGTTTACCTAGGCTTGCCAATTGTTGTTGCAGGGATTGAACCTGAGCTCGAAGGGCTTGAAGCTGTTCTTTCAGATTTTCTGGAATAACTGCTTGACCTTGCTTGAACTCTTGGCGCTTATCTTCTGCCAAGCGAATGGTCATCATTTCTGCATAAATCTTCGGCTGAGGACTAGTCTTGATATCTGATAGCGCGCGCGTGACTGTCTCAATCATGGCAAAAATCCGTTCCTGATCCATTTGGAGATTGTCTGCAAAAACCGTGCTGGTATGAGGATTTTCCCCGCCTGTCTGCACAATCAGCAAGTCGCGCAAATAATAGAGAACATCTGTCGTAAAGCGGATCATGCTCTTTCCATTATCAAAAATGGTCTGTAAATGCTGTAAGGCTGTCGGAGCATCCTTTTCACGGAGGCTTTCCATATAGGCGCCGAGGGCCTTGAGACCAATGGAACCTGTAATCTCTTCTGCCACCTCAAGGGTCAAATCGTGGTCTGCACTGAGGCTGAGAGCCTGATCCAAGATAGACAAGGCATCCCGCATGCCACCTTCAGCACGGCGGGCAATCATGGCAAGTGCTTGCTCATCAAAGCCGATTTCTTCTTGACTGAGGATATTGGCCAAGTGGCGCGTGATATCTCCTACCTTAATCGACTTAAACTCAAAGCGTTGTACCCGTGACAAGATAGTCGCTGGAATCTTATGGAGTTCTGTCGTCGCAAGAATAAAGACCACATTTTCGGTCGGCTCTTCCAAGGTTTTCAAGAGGGCGTTAAATGCCCCTGTTGAGAGCATGTGAACCTCATCAATAATGTAGACCTTGTAGCGGGCAAGGCTTGGGGCATAGGTTGATTTATCACGAATATCACGGATTTCGTCGACCCCATTATTTGAAGCTGCATCAATCTCAATCACATCTTCCAAACTGCCTTCCGTAACAGCTTTACAGATGTAACAGTCATTACAAGGTTCGCCGCCTACTTGATTGGGGCAGTTCATGGCCTTGGCAAAGATTTTTGCAGCGGATGTTTTCCCTGTTCCCCGAGGACCAGAAAAGAGATAGGCATGGCTGATTTTTTCTTGTTCAATGGCCTGCTTGAGGGTGGTTGCGACCACTTCTTGCCCGACCATTTCGCCAAAGGTTTGGCTACGGTATTTCCGATAAAGGGCTTGATACATTAGTTTCTCTCTCCAAACATGGCAAAATTCCAATCCGTCCCCTCAACCAACAAGGCAACGAAGCGTTCCAGATATTTTTGATCAATAGCATCGTAATCCGCCACCAAGCGAGAATCAAGGTCAAGAACTCCCAATAGTTGCCCATTTTTTATCATGGGAACGACAATCTCGGACAGGGCAGCCGCATCGCAAGAAATATAGTTGGCATGGGTCCGCACATCGTCTACGATGATGGTTCTTCTTTCTTGGGCAGACTGTCCGCAGACACCCTTTCCAAGTGCGATATGAACACAGGAAACGCCACCTTGAAAAGGCCCTAAAATCAATTCTGTCCCGTCAAAGAGATAATAGCCTGTAAAGACAGAATGAGGAAGAGCCTGATTCAGGAGAGCTGCGCTGTTGGACAGGTTAGCTAAAGCATTACGTTCGCCGTCAAGAAGCCCTGCTAATTGGGCTAAGAGTAATTCATAGGTTGATTTTTTTTCTTGTTCTAACATAGTTCATATTATAGCATAAAAGTGGGCAAAAAGAGGGAACGAGCCTTTCTTTTCGTGCGAAATTCTCTCTCCCTCTCTGTCTGCCTTATTCTTTTTCATCATTTCGCCAATAGGCTGGGCGATTACGCTCATAGGCTGCAATCAAATCCTCATATTGAAGAGTAATACCGATATCATCTAAGCCATTTAAGAGCTTGTATTTCCACTCACTATCAATGTCAAAGTGAAACTCTCCCACTGGTGAGATGATGAGTTGTTTTTCTAGATCAACGGTGATTTCATCCTCTGGGCTCAGCTCTGCCAATTTCTCACGGACACTTCTTGGCTGAACAATGGGCAACATGCCGTTGTTTAATTCGTTATTGTAGTGAATGTCCCCAAAAGACCCAGCAATGACGACCTTAAAGCCATAATCAGCTAGAGCCCAAGCAGCATGCTCCCGAGACGAGCCTGCTCCGAAATTGTCACCTGTCACTAAAATGGTGGCTTTACGGTACTCGTCCCTGTTAAAAACAAAATCAGGATTTTCTGTATAAGCATGGTCCAGATAACGCCAAGCATACATGAGATACTTGCCAAAGCCTTTCTTGTCAATCAGCTTCAAAAACTGCTTGGGTAAAATCTGGTCAGTATCAATATTGTCATTCATGAGAGGAACTGTTGTCCCTGTATAAATGGTGATTTTTTCCATATTTATCCTACCTCCACCAATTTTCTCACATCGACAAAGCGTCCAGCGATGGCAGCGGCCGCTGCCATGGCAGGGCTACACAAGTGGGTCTTTGCTCCAAATCCTTGACGGTCCTCAAAATTGCGATTGCTAGTTGAAGCACAATGGACACCGTCTGGCACCTTGTCTGGATTCATACCGAGACACATGGAACACCCCGGATCCCGCCATTCAAAGCCTGCTTCAAGAAAAATCTTGTCTAAACCCATTTTTTCGGCTGCTCGCTTGACAGGTCTGCTTCCCGGCACGACAATAGCGGTCAGATTTGGAGCAATTTTTTTGCCCTTAACAAACTTGGCCGCAAGTGCTAAATCGCTCAGGCGGGCATTTGTACAAGAACCGATAAAGATATACCCCAGCTCAATCTCCTCAATTTTCTGTCCTGGCCTAGTCCCCATGTACTGATAGGCCCGCTCATCGTTGATATCTTTGATATCTGGAAAGGCTTCATCAACAGCAACTCCCATAGACGGATTGGTTCCCCAGGTCACCATAGGTGCTAGATTTGACACATCCATGCGAATGACCTTATCATAGACCGCATCCTCATCTGAGACCAAGGTTTGCCAATCTGCAATCGCAGCTTCTATGTCACGAGGAGCATTCGCAGTTTCTCGTACATAGTCATAGGTCGTCTGGTCAGGATTCATCATGCCGATTTTTGAGCCAAATTCAATGGACATATTGCAAATGGTCATGCGTTCTTCCATACTGAGGCGCTCTACCGCACCCCCACGGTATTCCACCGCATACCCTACTCCCAAGCCAACTCCGTGCTTAGCAATCAGGGCTAGGATAAAATCTTTGGCATAGACTCCTTTTGGAGCTTGTCCAACAAATTCCACCAAGAGTTTCTTGGGCTTAACCTGCCAAATGGTTTGGGTGGCAAAGACATGTTCGACCTCGCTCGTACCAATACCAAAGGCTAAGGCACCAAAAGCCCCATGCGTTGCTGTATGGCTATCTCCACAGACGATAAATTTTCCCGGCTGTGTGCGACCTGTTTCTGGCCCAATCATGTGGACAATGCCTTGGAGTTCTGAGCCATGGTCGGCACAGTCAATGCCAAACTCGGCCACGTTTTCTGCTAATTTATCCATTTGCGCCTTTGAAATCACATCTCTGATATCATAGATATTGACGGTTGGCACATTGTGGTCAAAGGTGCCATAGGTCAAATCAGGTCTTCTCAGGCGTCTACCTGCCTCACGCAAGCCTTGAAAGGCCTGAGGACTGGTCACCTCATGGATATAATGTTGATCCACATACATGAGCTGGGGTTGCCCTTCATTACCTGTAATGACATGGCGCTCCCAGACCTTATCTAAAATTGATTTTCCAGCCATGCTACCTCCAAATCCAATACATAATAGCAACGTCTAGGATGAGCCCAAGCAGCCAAGCTACTTGAAAGTACCATTTTTTCGTCTTATGGTGAAAACGAGTTCCACCAGCCCATGCTCCAAGACCTCCTCCAAAAATGCTCATTGCTAGTAAAGTCTTTTCTGGAATGCGATAGACCTGTTTCCTCGCTTTTCCCTTATCCAACCCATAAGTCAAAAAGACAATTAAATTCCAGACCACGAGGGTCATACTCACCATTTGTTTGATTGTCATAAGTACCTGATAATCGCATCTACCGCTTCCTGGGTAGAGGCATTTCCTCCTAAATCTCTCGTCAAAATACCTTGTGTAAAACTGGCTGCAACAGCATCTTCTATTTGTCTTGCGACAGCTAGTTCACCAAAGGTCTCCCGCAACATCATCGCCACCGATAAAATCATGCTGACGGGATTGGCAATTCCTTGCCCTGCAATATCAGGAGCAGACCCATGAATTGGCTCATAAAGACTCGCTCCTGTTCCGTGACTGGCAGACGGCATAACTCCCAGCGTGCCTGATAAGACACTGGCCTCGTCTGACAAAATATCGCCGAATAGGTTTTCTGTTACCAACACGTCGAATCTAGCAGGATTAGTAATCATAATCATGGCTGCGCTATCGACCAATTGATGCTCCAAGGTCACATCAGGATAGTCTTGGGCAATACGATCCGCTACTTTTCGCCACAATTTTGAAGTAGCAAGGACATTTTGCTTGTCAATACTGGTCACTTTTTTCTTGCGCGTCCGAGCTAGTTCAAAGGCCTTGCGCAAAATCCGCTCGATTTCAAAAGTCTGATATTCGTTGACATCACGCGCGACCTCTTCTTCTAACTCATGCTCTCCGAAATAGATCCCCCCTGTCAGCTCACGTACCACCACAAAATCCACATCGGCAATTCGCTCCTCTTTTAAAGGCGAGAGATGCTTCAAAGCAGGGAAAATGGTAACAGGACGAATATTGGCATAGAGTCCTAGTTCCTTACGAAGTAAGAGCAGACCTTCTTCTGGTCGGACAGGAGCGCCATCGTACTGAGGACTGCCAATCGCAGCCAGCAAGACCGCATCGGCTTTTTGACAAGCCTCCAGAGTATCGGGAGGAAGCGGGTGTCCCTTGGAATCAATTCCTGCACCACCAAAGACTTTTTCGACCACTTCAACCTCAAAGGAAAGGCTTGTCTTGACTGCTTCTAAAACTGCTAAACCTGCCGCCATAATTTCAGGACCAATGCCATCTCCAGCAAGGGCAACGATTGTTTGTTTCATAGGCTCCTCCTTAATAGTCCATCATATCACGATAGGATACCGTATGCCCAATCGTTCCTTCATTTTCTTTTTGGACAAAGATATTGGCATGGATATAGGCAATGGCGCTAGCTTTCAAGACATCGAAATCGAGACCAGACGCATTGAAAATCGTCTCTGTCGCTTGATTTTCAACCGTCACAAGTACCCGCGCTTGCGAGTCAATACCGTCTGTCACCGCCTCAATATTGTAAGACAAGAGCTTGGCTTCTTGATGGAAAAATTCATCAATGGCATTAAAAATCGCCTCAACACTACCCTTACCAGTTGCCTGACATTCTACCTGCTCACCTTGGACATTGACCAAGCGAACCATAGCCACCATGTGCTCACCGTCGACTGCAAGGGTCAAGTCCTCAAAGTGGAAACCTTCTGGATTTTCCACAGTAACACCTGCAATCAAGGCCCGAATATCAGCGTCTGTGATTTCTTGTTTCTTATCTGCCAAGGCCTTGAACTTGCTGAAGAGTTCCGTGATTTCCACATCGTCAAATTCCAGTGCTAATTCCTTCAATTTCTCCACAAAGGCATGGCGACCAGACAATTTTCCTAGCGGTAAACTGTTGCTCTTGACACCGACTAATTCTGGCGTAATGATTTCATAGGTAAGAGGATTTTTAAGTACGCCGTCTTGGTGAATACCTGATTCGTGCGAGAAGGCGTTACCACCCACCACAGCCTTGTTCTTCGGAATGGTAATACCAGAAAAACGTGACACCATTTCAGAGGTGTTCATCGTTTCGTTGAGGACAATATCGGTCTTAACCTGATAATAGTCCGCACGAATATTGAGTGCAACGGCAACTTCTTCCAAAGCCGCATTTCCTGCTCGCTCACCGATGCCGTTAATCGTGCCTTCCACGCGCCCTGCCCCATTTTTAATAGCTGAAAGACTGTTTGCCACTGCCATACCAAGGTCATCGTGACAATGAGGACTAAAGATAATCTCATGATCTGACGTGACATGCTCAATTAGATACTGAAAGATCTGCCCGTATTCCTCAGGCGTAGTGAAGCCGACCGTATCAGGGATATTGATGTAGGTCGCACCCGCATCCACTGCCGTTTGCACAACTTCTAGGAGAAAATCAAGCTCTGTCCGCGTGCCGTCTTCAGGTGAAAACTCGACCACCTCGAATTTTGAACGAGCATAGCTGACATATTCTCTGATGTTAGTAAGAATTTCTTCCTTGGTCTTTTTCAGCTTAAACTCACGGTGAATAGGACTGGTTGCGATAAAGACATGGATTTGCGGATACTTAGCATCTTTTAGAGCCTCATAGCAAGCATCGATGTCTGATTTAACCAAACGAGCAAGACCTGTAACAGCAGTTGTTTTCATCGCTTTTGCGATTTCGTTAACTGCGGTAAAGGAATCAGGGCTAGCTGCAGGAAAACCTGCTTCAATAGCTGAAATCCCCCATTTTTCTAACTGCTTAGCAATGGCAATCTTTTCCTTAATCGAAAAATTCACTCCTGGTGTCTGCTCGCCATCACGAAGACTAGTATCAAGAAATTCAATTGTACGCATAATCTACTCCTCTTTCTTCATAAATAAAAACATCTCACTTGGCCAAGCGAGATGTTTGCCCGCTTGGTAAGCCAAACAGGACTAATGCTGGTATGCACTAGCCCCCTCGTCGCAACAATAGGTTCATAGACGAAACGAGTTTCATTTGACGTTCTCCTTGTAGATGAATGATACTATCATACCATTTTTCGACAGTTATTGCAACAATTTTCTGTATTGTTCCAATTATCTGATAATTTATTAAAAATAAAGAAGCGAAAACTCCGCCTCTTTTGTCCTGCTCTTTCCTAACCACGGCTGCGCAGGATACTGTCCACCTTGGTGTTGATTAGATCGATTGCGACGACATTAGACACTCCTTCTGGAATCACAATGTCAGCATAGCGCTTGGTTGGCTCGATAAACTGATGATACATGGGTTTTACCACACCTAGGTACTGCTCAATCACGCTATCTAGGCTACGCCCCCGCTCTTCCATATCCCGCTTAATCCGACGGATAATCCGCACATCATCATCGGTATCTACAAAAATCTTAATGTCCATTAAATCACGCAGGCGTTTATCTTCTAGGACAAGAATGCCCTCTACGATAAAGACGTCCTGCGGTTCTTGATGGTAGGTCTTGTCTGATCGAGTATGCTGGGTATAGTCATAAATCGGGATATCGACTCCACGACCTGCCAACAATTCACTGAGATGATAAATCATCAAATCTGTATCAAAGGCTAGGGGGTGGTCATAGTTGGTCAAAATCCGCTCTTCAAAAGTCAAATGCGATTGATTTTTGTAGTAGGAATCGTGTTCAATCATTGAAATGCGGGCATTGGGGAAATTATTCAAAATGGCGCGTGAAACACTGGTTTTTCCGCCTCCTGATCCACCAGTTACGCCAATAATAATCGGTTTTTGTGCCATGGGTCACTCCTCATTTGTATTCAACCTATTGTACCATAAAATGAGCTTCCCGTGTCAAACAATTTCTACGTCCAACATTCTCTCTTCATTCATGGTATAATAGTCTTATCAATGAATTGTATTTCAACAAAGTGAGTTCACGATGAGGCTGGGCAAAAAGTACCCAACCTCCTTAGTATGATAGTTTAAACAGCTTAACGCATACAGAAAAGAAAGGAAATCGTATGTTACAACTAGGCATTATTGGAACAGGAGCAATTGCACATCATTTTATCGCAGCAGCTCATGAAACAAAAAAATACCAACTCTCAGCCATCTATTCACGGACCATGGAAAGTGCACACGCATTTGCAGACCGCTATGACACAGATATTCAGCTTTACACAGATATGGAGGAATTTCTAACTAGCCCTATTGATATTCTTTATATCGCAAGTCCTAACTCTCTCCACTATGGGCAAGCCAAAGCTGCACTTCTAGCAGGAAAACACGTCATCATCGAAAAACCAGCAGTCACACGACCAGAAGAATGGGCTGATTTGGTGGCAATTTCCAAAGAAAAGCAAGTCTTTGTTTTTGAAGCCGCTCGCAATTACCACGAACAAGCTTTTACTACGATTTCTGATTTTTTAGCGGACAAGGATGTTTGGGGTGCGCATTTTAGCTATGCCAAGTACTCGTCAAAAATGCCTGACCTTCTCGCTGGAAAAACGCCAAATGTCTTCTCAAGTCAATTTGCAGGTGGTGCCCTCATGGACTTAGGGATTTATCCAGTTTATGCTAGTATCCGTCTCTTTGGTGCCCCTATTTCTTCTCACTATACAGCTCAACAATTACCAAATACGGTTGATTTAAATGGTTCTGGACAGCTCATTTATCCAAACTTTCAAGTAACCATTCAGACAGGAAAAAATACCAATAGTTCACTTCCTGCTGAAATTTATACCAATCAAGGTACGCTCGTCTTAGACACGATTGAACATATCAACTCTGCTATTTTCCATCCACTAGAAGGTGAGCCCGAAACACTTGCCATCACGCAAGCCCCACACACTATGCTAGAAGAGACAAGACAGTTCGCAGACATGATTAAGCAGCCTCAACCCGAGCTCTATGAAAATTGGCTAGCAGCTGCGCAGGCAGTCCACAACACGCTTTACCACATGCGGCAGACTGCCCATATCCATTTTGAAGGAGATATGAATGAAAACGACACTTCCCGCTAGTTGGCAAGACCAGCTAGACCAGGCTGGTTTTACCAGCTTTACCCCTATTCAAGAACAGCTATTTGAGCCGATTCGTGCAGGAGAAACCATCCTTGGTATCAGCCCGACAGGGACCGGAAAGACCCTAGCCTACCTACTGCCGACCCTATTGACTATTCAACCTAAAAAGGCGCAGCAATTGCTGATTCTAGCACCAAATACTGAACTGGCTGGGCAAATCTTTGACGTCTGCAAGACCTGGGCGGAGCTCATCGGTCTTCAGGCGCAACTATTCCTCTCTGGCTCTAGCCAAAAACGGCAAATCGAACGCTTGAAAAAAGGGCCTGAAATCTTGATTGGTACACCAGGGCGGATTTTTGAGCTGATTAAACTCAAGAAAATCAAAATGATGAATGTCAATACGATTGTCCTCGATGAATTTGACCAATTGCTCAGCGATTCTCAATATCCTTTTGTGGATAAAATTTGTCGCTACGCTCCACGCAATCACCAGTTGATTTACATGAGCGCAACCAGTCAAGTTGATCCAGACAAGCTCGCTCCCAATACCCGCACGATTGCCATTGATAATATGGAGTTGACCAATATCCAGCATTTCTACCTCGAAGTGGACAAACGAGAAAAAGTTGACCTACTTCGTAAACTTGCCCACGTTGAAGATTTTCGTGGTCTCGTATTTTTCAATTCGCTCTCTGACCTCGGAAGCGCCGAGGAAAAATTGCAATACCGTGGTATTGAAGCCATTTCTCTTGCCAGCGACGTCAATGTCAAATTCCGCAAGGTTATCTTGGAAAAATTTAAAGACCATGCCCTCACTCTTCTTCTTGCAACAGACTTGGTTGCGCGGGGGATTGATATTGAACGTCTTGAATGCGTGGTCAACTACGAAGTTCCACGAGACAAGGAAACCTATACTCACCGCGCAGGACGGACTGGTCGCATGGGGCAGGACGGATTCGTCATCACCCTCATCAGCCACCCTGAAGAGCTCAAATCGCTGAAAAAATACGCCTCCGTCCGACCAATGTTTCTCAAAAACCAGATGTTATATGTCGATTAGACAGTCATAACCACCCGTTTTCACGGGTGGTTATGACTTGTTGTGGATAGGTAAAGAAAGAATGCTCAAATGTAATAATTGACATAAACTAATTTCTCCGTTCTAAATTATGGCTTTTTGTCAACTGTAGTGGGTGACTTATAGCTACATACGAGAGGAGACGAATATGGTCTTCTCTTTTTCGATGTTCAAAGCGAGGTAGATGCGTTTTTTGAAATTGTCAAAGTTCCTGTAGCCAAAAGCATTGCGCTTGATGTCTTTGATGAGTTTGTTAGTGGCTTCTAGCTTGGCATTTGAATAAGGAAGTTCGATGGCATTGGTGATAGATTCCTGATAGCGTCTGAAAGTGTTCAAAGCTACCTTGAAGGTGAAAAAGTAATAACTGATAAAGGGCTCTTTGTCAACTGTAGTGGGTAGATGAAAAGCTAACATCTAGAGAGGATCAGCTTGGTCTTCTCTTTTTTGATGTTGATGGCAATCAAAATCCGCTTTTTGAAGTTTTCAAAGTTCCGAAATCCAAAGGCATTGCGTTTGATGACTTTGATGAGATTATTCGTCGCCTCAAGTTTGGCATTTGAGTAAGGCAATTCCATGGCGTTGAGAATCTTCTCCTTGTCCTTCAAAAAGGTATTAAATACGGTCTGGAAAATCGGGTCGACAGTCTGCCGAGCGTCTTGGATAAGTCCAAAAAACTGGTCAGCTTGCTACTCCTGGAAGTGAAAAAGCAGTAGTTGATAGAGCTCGTAGTGTTCTCTCAGTTCTTGAGAATAGCCGAGCAGTTTAGCGACAATCTCCTGGTTGGTTAAGTGCATGCGAAAAGTCGGGCGATAGAACCGCTTATAACTGAGTTTACGGCTATCCTGTTGTATCAATTTCCAGTAGCGTTTCAAGGCTCGATACTCAAGAGATTTTCTATCGAATTGATTCATGATTTGTATGCGGACACGATTCATAGCACGGCTGAGATGTTGCACAATGTGGAAACGATCAAGTACGATTTTGGCATTCGGAAATAGCTGTCTAGCTAATTTGTAGTAGGGGCTAAACATATCCATGGTAATGACTTTGACGCGGTTTCTAACCTGTCTAGGGTATCTCAGAAAGTGATTTCGGATGACCGCCTGCGTCCGCCCATCAAGGATAGCGATGATGTTATTTGTGTCAAAATCTTGAACAATAAAGCTCATTTTCCCTTTCTTGAAGGCATACTCATCCCAGGACATGACTTCTGGGAGCTTACCCCAATCCGTTTCAAACTTAAACTCATTTAGTTTTCGACTTACAGATGAAGCTGAAATGGAGAGTCTGTGTGCGATATGTGTCATTGCTTGATTTTCGATGAGTAATTGTGCGATTTTCTGGTTGACAGCGACAGAGATTTGATGGTTCTTCTTAACAAGAGGAGATTCAGCGACCGCCATTTTTCCACATTCCTTGCACTTGAAACGACGCTTTCGAAGGCGGATAAGTAGCGGGTAGCCAGCAGTTTCTAAGTAGGGGATTTTAGAGGCTTTCTGGAAATCGTACTTAGCCATTTGTCCCTTGCAGGAAGGGCATTTAGGGGCTGTGTAATCCAAGTGACCGTGGAGTTCTAAGTGAGTTCCCATGTCGGATTCATTAGTGATAGTGATATTTTTGTCTTTCATTCTGAGAAAATTTGTGATAAGATTTAGTTGTTCCATATGAGTCTTTCTAAAATGATAGTTTTGTCGCTTTTCATTATAGGTCATATGGGACTTTTTTTCTACACTCTAAAAGGCTCCATAATCTCTGCGGGGGGCGTACCCACTACAGATATTATAGAGCCAGTTATTTTGACTCTGGAACCTTTTTTCTATTTACAGTTGTTTTGGATACTTTCCGCCCATGGCAAATAGGCCTCTAGCACCTCCTTTTGGGCGAACGTCTCCTCGTTCGGTAGATTGTCTAGAAGATAAGTCATATATTTCTCTGAATCAAGGCCGTGTCGCTTAGCTGTTTCCAAAAGACTAAGGATGATAGCTGTCGCCTTGGCTCCCTCAAAGCTTTGTGAGAACAACCAATTTTTCCGCCCCATAACCAAAGTCTTCATAGCCCTCTCGGCTATGTTGTTAGACAAGACTAAGTTACCATCCGAGAGAACGGTTCGGAAGGTGGTTTCATATTTAAGGCTATACTCTAAGGCAGTACCCAATTTGGAACCTGGCAAGACAGCCTGCTCACGGCACCAGGAAAAGAACTCGTCCATCAAGGGCGCCAACTCTATCTGGCGTTTCTGCAGCCGTTCCTCAGTAGAAAGGTCAACCCAATCATTCTCCAAGGCAAACAGTCGGTCACAATACTTTAAACCCTTAGCACCTAAAGAAGTCTTGTCTGCCTTCTTAGGAGTTGCCTCGAAGAACTTCCGCCTGACATGTGCCCAACAGCCAACTAGCTGAGCTTTTTCTAATTGGCGATAAGCACCCCACATATCACAATGTACGTAGCCTGCGTAATCCCCAAGAAATTCCTCCACAACTAAACCACTCCGGCGCTTATCATGATGATATAGGGTAATTCCCTTTTTCTCATGCTTCCCAGACAAGAAGGTCCAGTAGAAGGTCAACTGGCTATCATTTTCCAAGACCTTATAGGAGGTTTCATCCGCATGGAGAATGGGCTGTTTCAGTAGTTTCTCGTGCAACAGGTCATAAATCGGTTCGAAATAATACTGACTAGACTTGATGTGCCAGTTAGCTATTTCCTTCCGACTAATTGGCAGGCCAAGCTTATGCCAGTCCTCTTCCTGTCGGTAATTTGGCACCTTCAGATTGAACTTCTGATGAATCGTATGGGCGATGATAGAAGCTGAACCTAAGCTATGGGCCAAAGGAGCCTTAGGAACAGGAGCCTTGATAATCTTATCGCTCAGATTCTTCTGACTACATGCCTGACACTTGTAAGCGTGTTGGACATGGTCAATCCGCTTTAATTGTGCAGGAATGAAGACCAATTCTTGTCGTTGAACAGTAGAACCAATCTCCTTCAACTGACCATGACAGTCTGGACAAGTGCAGTCTTCCCCCTGCAATTCGTGATGTACAATCTCTGGAGTGAACTGACTAAAAATAGCCTGACGAACTCCCTTAGCTTTCTTGCGTTTATAGGTAATAGTTTCTGTTTCAACTGGGTAAGTCAGAATCCTCTTCAGGAAGATTCTCCTCACCAAACAAACTCAACTGACCAGGTTGATACACAACCTTCTCGGATGATTTTCCGTAGAGTTTCTGAGTCAGATAATCAACCTGTTCACGAAGGAGGGTCAACTCGTTGGTAAGTTGTCCAATCGTTGAGGTCTGTTGTTTAATAATATCCAATAACTCTTCCATACTATCAATCCTCCTTCTTTTTATCTCATTATACCGAAAGAAAAGCTATAATTTCAATAGAAATCACGACTTTTTGAAACATTTATTTTTGGAGTGATCGAAAATCCTTTCATGAGCCAATCAACTTGTTCTGATGTTAAGGCTGTCACTTCATTTTCATCATTAGGCCAAGTCAATTTCCCATTCTCAAAACGCTTATAAAGCAACCAGAAACCTTGACCATCCCAGTAAAGTGCTTTGAAGCGGTCTTTACGTCCTCCACAGAAGAGAAAGACCTGTCCAGAAAAGGGATCCAACTCGAATTGAGTTTTAACGAGATAGGCCAGTGAATCAATGCCCTGTCTCATATCGGTTTTCCCACAGACAAGATAGACTTGCCCTAAATCATTGAGATGGATGGTCATAGAGCAATACCTTATCCAAGATTGTTTCTAATACCTCTTGGTTGATAGATTGGAAGAATGTGACTTCCACTTTTCCGAGACGAATTGTCATCAGAATATCGTTTCTGCTTTTCTTATCAAAGCGTCGAGATTGGGGAACAGTCAATGGGACGATGGGATGTGACATAAAAAATCCTCCAGTTTTGTTTTTTATAACAGTATACTGGAGGAGGGAGTGGTTGGATAGATACCTTGTTATGGGGCGGTTACGATATTCTCTCTAGTGACTCATTCAAGTGTCATGAAAAGAGAGCTATCAAATCATCAGTAGTCAGCGCAGGAACAATGATTGAGTCATCCGTTTCTTTTTGAACCTTACTGGATAGTTTTTTCAAACCATCTCTAAAAGCTATATCCGCAATCACTAAGTCTTGTGTTTCAGACATAACTAACAGGCGAAATTCCTCTATTGAATTCCCGTCTACTTGGTATTTCCTTTCAGGATATTTTGGGAAAGAGATTTTCTCATCACTATCCACTAAAGGAAATACACCTATGAATTCTGAACCATTTTCATAAAAATTAGGTTCTATATCTCTCGGTTTTTGAAATAATTTTTTAAACATATTTAACCTCCAAAATGTACTAAGTCATAAGGGTAATACTTATGATCTTTAAACGAATCATCAGGTATATCAAGTATTTTTACTAAAGCAGCGATTTCTAAAGCCCAATAGCCGAAATATAAACAACGATTAGTCGCTTTATGAGAATTATACCAGTAAGAACTTTTATTTCTTACATACCATTTTGAAAGTAACCTTTCAACTAATTCAATTCGAGAATCTGAATCTGCTTCTATAATATCTTTATATTTTTCTATAAATTTCCATTGTCTACCTTCAAATTCTCCAAATAATAGAAAGTTATAAAAAGCATCATCTGTTTTTTTGTCTAGCAAGATTGTATGAATTCTATTTCTTATGTTATCATCAACATTCAACAAAGTGCTCAATGCAATATATTGAAGATAAACTGAGTAATTTCCAGGCTCATACTTATTTTCAAAAGCTGATATACTTTGTAAAAAACTATTCTTTATTTCTGTAATACCTTCTCCTAACGAATACCTTGCTAACAGAATTTCAAATCGAGATTGAAAAGCTGTATCACGTAAAATAGAAAGATTGCCTCTAACTTCTTCTCCATTTAGCAAAGATAAAATTTTACCGTCCGCAGTATCAACCCTCATCTGAGACTCTAAGATAAATTGTTCAAAATATTCTTTTGTTTGTAGTCTATCTCTCATTTTTAACTCCTTCATGGCAATTGTTTAGATATCACATTGCCATTAGGCATTACCCTAACAAGCAACTTATCATATGAACTGATATTATCTTTAAGATTTCCTACACTATTGAATAATCTATTTTGAATCCACTGATCACTCATCTGCTTAGTCCCATCGGCCAAAGTTGCTAACTGCGCAGTATTATACTTGGCTTCTGCCACAACATAAGTATCTGTATTTTTATTGTAATAAACACCATCAATTCCCTGCTGCCCTTTATCATCTATACTTGATACCCTATCTTTACTTACTCTCGTAAAGCCTCTCTCTTCCATATAACGATCCATCTTCAGCTCTCCATAATTACCCTTTTGGTGATTATTTGTCAGAGGTGTTGTACCATTCTCAACATTTTGAATCGCTTTTATAGTCTGTTCACGACGAAGATGTTCATCAAAGTTTGAACTATTTCTTGCTTTTCTGCTATCTTCAACATTAGAAAGAACCCTACGTCTAATATCTTCAGCTGTTTCAGAAGAAACAGGCTTCGTTACTGTCCCAGCTGATACATCTGCCTTGGCGCCTTTAACTCCTCGGGCTGAAACTCCCTCAGAGACCGCATTAATGGCAAGGCTGGTCGCAATACTCGCTGGGGTAATCTTGCCACCTTGTGCCACATCAGTGATTGTATCAACCGCAGTTTCACCAAGGGTGTCAACCGCATAGCGTGCTACTGGGTTTGTCACAGATGAAGTTGCTGCACCAAACCCTCCAAGAAGACCACCTGTTGCTCCTCCTGAAACAAAACCATTCACTGCTCCATTCCAAGTATTCGCAAGAATATCTTTTGGTTTATCTCCTGAAAGAACGCTTGTGGTGAAACCGCTAACTGCTCCACCTGCTGCTCCTGATACAGCTCCTACGGCTGCCGCAGTCGCAATAGTTGCGGCGGTACCACTCAAACCAAGGCCACTGACTCCTGCCGCAATAAGCGGACCTGCAGCCCCTGCGGTTGCTACAGTGACTGCTACCGCTGCAACGGTGGCTACTACCGCAATACCGACTTTCTTCCAGTCTACTTTTTTCAGGAATTTAACAGTATCATTTTTTATCCGCTTCGCAGTTGTACAAACATGCTTGTACATCTTCTGGAGTGCTTTACCCCAGTTACGGAAGAGGTTGCCTCCTTCGCGGGTCTTAGGTGTTGTCTTAAGACCTGTTGCTTGAGTATATTCATCTCGAATATGCTGCTGACGGCGAGCCTCAGCCTGTGCTTGTGCTTGCGCTTGTTGCTGTGCAACATATTGTCTAGCACTTTGATAGGTTTGATGTGCCGTTTGCTGGAAGTTATTCCATTGCTGAACGACCCAATTTTTAGCCTTGTTAACCTGAGTACCAACCCAGTTAGCTGCTTGGCTTACCTTATTGCTGACCCAATTAACCGCATGAGAGGCTGCACTCTTAACCGCATTCCAAGTATTAGACGCAACTGTCTTGACTGTATTCCAAGAACTGCTTGCGGCTTTCTTAACCCCATTCCATGCGGCGCTTGCTGCTTTCTTAAGACTCTTCCAGAAATGTCCACTTGGGTCGGTGTAGTTAACTGGATTATTATGGACATAGGCATAGCGGTTCTGGCTAAGTGGATCTGTTGCCTCACCTTGGTAGCTGTCTTCTGTGAGGAAGGTGCCCGCATGACTATCATAATACCGTGCCCGTAAATAGTCAAGTCCTGTACTGTCTCGCGCCTCGCCATTGTAGGCATAAGGATTTCCTGTATCATCTGTGCTCTTATTCGTAGATCCATAGAGCTTGTAGCTACTTGAAGCAACGGCCTTACCGTCTTGAGTTAGACCTGTCACTGACCCTGACTGGTTGGTCAGATATTGGTAAGATTTGTTGGTCTGGTTGTTCAGGTACGAGGTTCGTCCATGACCATAGCTATAGGTCTCCCGAGCTTTCAGGTCATGGTCATAGGTTTGAAGAACCTCTGTATGTTTTCGATTGACATCGTTGACATAGTTGCGTTCTTCGTAGTATTTGTAGGTATCCTCCCGTGTGGTGTAGGGAATCAAGACATCCTTGACTTGGGAGGCGTAGGTCACATCACCCTCACCCGGTAGATTGCCAAGTGATGGTGGGTTAACGACAAGACCATCTTTCGTCGCTTTATCTTTAGCCACCTTTTGGTGATAAGCACTTGACACATCGTCAAAGATATGATGCCAGATAGAGCCAACCGTTTGTGGGAAGCTAGATAGAGCCTGAAGAACGTTTTGACTAAAGCCATACCAGAAGAGCGATGGCTCTTCCCCATTTGGAGAGGTTTGTGGCGATTTCTTCTTCTCTTTTCGTCTAAAGAGTTGATAGGTGTCCTTGCCTTCCTTACGACTCGCGGTAAAGACGCGGTTATCATCCCCATCATAGAGGGCTGCCATGAGAAGCCCATCCTTGTCTTTTACGGCAAGAAGGCGATTCTCTGTGTCATAGATATAAGCGAGCTTCTCATTCTTCGTCTCTTGAGAGATGCGATTGCCATTCTTGTCATAGGTATAGGTAATCGTACCTTCTGGACCTTCTAGCTTGGTCAAGCGGTTGTGATCATCGTAGCTAAAGCTGGTCTTCTCTTCTTTCCCATCCACCGTTTCAGTGCTGGTTAGTTTATTGCCCGCAAGGTCATAGGTGTAAGAAAGACGAGATAACTCCTTACCGTCCTTAGTAGCTACCGTCATGGTCTCTACTTGACCCAATGTATCGTAAGTGTAGCTATGGACAAGGGTTTCTCCTTCGTCATTATAGACATAATTGGTCGTTCCAGTCAAATCACTCATAGACACACGACGGCCATCTGAGTCATAGGTGTAGAGAACTTGACCATCTTGTTTTTCAGAATAGTCCACCTTAAGCAATTGGTCCAGTTTGTTGTAGTCATAGCTGATGGTCTTCCCATCTGCCTTTGTGACCTTCTCAAGCTGATTATTGATGTTATAGGTATAGGTTTCTGTATCCCCGAGACTCGTCATGCGTTTCACGACATTCGAGAGCTGGTCATAGGTGTACTTGGTAACCTTGCCATTTCCGTTTGTAATGGAACCACTTAATAATACCACAAATCTTATCGGAATAAAATCACCATTACTTCAGCTTACAAGCTCAAATCCTATATCCAACTTCAAGCAACAGTTCACACGATTGCTTAAAATCATTTCTTGGGATGAATCCTTACGAAATATTGGAGAACTTGCCTTTATCACTCAAGATTTTCAAAACCAAAAATTATCACCATCCTTGAGAATAATCATTAAACAATCATTAAAAACTACATTCCTATCATGAACCTCTTATGCCCGAAGGCTAAGATTGTCCTGAATCGTTTCCACATCATCCAGCACCTTAGCCGAGCCATGATGTCCTCTCGAATTGCCATTATGAAGAACTTTGACAAGCGCGCTGCTCTCCCTTATCAAGCTATGAAACATCATTGGAGAATCCTCTAAAAGGACAGTCGGAAACTCTCTAACAAGTCCTTTTATTCTCGAACCTTTAGACAAACAGTAACTCTTAGAGAAGTAGTTCAAATGACTTTAGACTTGTCAGGAGAACTAAGGCACTATTATAACATGTATCAGCTCTTGCTTTTCCATTTTCAGCAGAAGAACAGCGAAGCATTTTTCGAGCTAATAAAGGATTATTTACCTACTGTGAATACTACTTTCAAAATAGTCTTTATACCCTTTCTCAAATACAGACAATACATCATCAATGCACTTGAGTCACCTTATTCAAACGCTAAGCTAGAAGCCACTAACAAACTCATCAAAGACATCAAACGTAATGCATTCGGTTATCGGAACTTTGACAATTTCAAAAAATGCATCTACCTCGCTTTGAACATCGAAAAAGAGAAGACCAAGCTGGTCCTCTCTAGATGTTAGCTTTTCATCTACCCACTACAGTTGACGAAGAGCCATTTTTAGATGCTCGAACTGAAGCGCCTAATAATAACGAAATCTTACTGTTCAAACTTTCCAAAACTAATTTACATCTATCTGTGAGAAAGTTCCTCTAGCCCTATTAATAGAGCTTCATGAATATTTCTCTTGGTTAAGTTTATTCTTTAATATCTCTATAACATCTTTTAATTTTCCATCAACCAAAATCGTTATCCCCTCAATCTTATCACCTGTAATCTCATTTTCAAATTGTTCGATTAGCATTGATATTTTATCCATTATTTATTCCTTTCAAATATATTCATTCCATTATGTATCCAAAATCTTTGAGAAACTGGGATTAAATCCCAAAAACTACGATACATACCAGTCCAACCTAAAGGTACATAATCCTCAAATGATTCTGATTCAGAGTATTGACTATACAAACTATTGTCATCAAAATCTATAAATAAACTAGGTTGAAAATCATAATACCAAGAATCATCTAATTCATCTATTGATTCTAATAAATAGGTTTGTAAATCTTCTGAACTGACCTCGAACTCTGTCATTTTTTTAAGAAAATTTCCAGCGTTCTCTTTTACAAGAACCTCACTGTCACTTCTCTTCGAATCAATTGACAAGGCTTCTGTATTATATCCATATTGTACCAGATGAGAGTCTAAAATAGTATAATCTAAAATCCACAACTCTCTATCTGATACATACCACGAGAATTTACCATTATATTGTACACCACAAATGATTTCAGTCGGAAAATTAATTAGACTAGCCATTATTAATTCCCCCTTACGACCCTAGCATTTGTAGCATACTCCTCAATCCAACCAACCCAAGGTAATGGAAATTCAATGGAATAACCTGGGGTTGTTAAATCTGTTTCTTTAGGGTCCGTTCACTAAACTCTAATCTCAAATTTTAGATTTTCTAAGCTAATCTGATGTATGTCCAATGCATCTCCAGCAGCATTGTATAGTTCCAATTCAGCAACAAATCCGTCAACCATATGAAGCAAAAATTCAATAGGAATACCATTAAACTGGTAGGCTTGCATGATTAGTGGCACACGTTCACTAAGCGGATAAGGTTCAGGCGAGTCTGTCCTCAATATCAAAGAGTAGTTTGAAAAATTGATATCCTCATCTATTACCTTAGCAGAGGATAATTGATTTTTCAAAATATCCCTTCCCAAAAATTCTACATCAAGCATTAAATGGAGCCAAGTTTGTTCTAGTTTATTGAAATTTCTCATTAGTATTTCTTCCTATTCACCCTTTATAAAATACGTCCCTATATTATATTTGCCGTTCCCTCTATTAAAAATCCTATATTCTATAGTCTTACCTTCAATTTCAATAAATTGACTAACAGCACCTTCTCCTAATCTAGGCAAATTCTTATTCGCATGTTCGACAATTGCTCTCTGAACCTGTTCTATTGGTAAAGTTGTCCCATTAATATGTCTACCACCATGCCCAAATGTAAAAGTGTTTCCGCCCTTAAGAATCACATCACTTACTCCGCCTCCTCCTTTAGGTGGAGAATATACTTTTGGATTAGCCCCTACATCAAGCCCTCTCCGAACATCCCCAACATCATCAACAGTATCCGCAGTTTTCAGACCCTTAGAAGCTCTATAAGCTTTAGTTGCATCACTTACATCGTCTACTGTATCAATAGCTTTAGTTACTGTGGCAAATTTCCCTAATTTGACAACTGAAAATGCATAGGTTGCCACATCAAAGGCAAGTCCTACAGCTGCTACCAACCTATTGCTCTTATCTCCTGTAACAGGATCTTTCCCTGTCCAAAGACGCTTGGCGTTATACCAACCAGTTACTTCACCACCAAGTATCTTAAAGTCTCTAACTGTGTTATCCCAAACATGTTGATTATCAGCGGCTATCTGAGCTTTCGTCCGTTTAGAGGTTCCAACCCCATCACTGATATTAAAGTTCCCTGCTAAAGCATTTACCGCAGACATATCCCCTGCATGAGCTTTATTGACTAGGTCTTGAAGTTGACGAGACGTGAGTCTCTTCGTCTTGCCATCGTCTTTTCCTTTTGTACTCTTTGGACTACATACATGACGAAGCGTGTGACCCAAAGCCTTTGTCCAATTGACTGTGAGATTAGCTGCTTCACGAATCTTGAAAGCAGCTTTTGCTCCAACAGCTAGCATGTACTCACTTCTAATCTTCGCTTTTTGCGCATCTGTATAATGGTGTGGATGAGCTTTCACCATCGTATAGCGGACAGTGGCTGTCGCTGCTTTGATACTAACTGACGCAAACTGAACAGCTGTCCTAATTGGTGTCACAAGCATAGAGGTGAATTTCTTTATGCTAGCTGTGAAAGCAGAGGCAATCGGAGATTGTTTGCGTCCCCCTCCCATGGTGGTGAGTACAAGCCTATGCCCACTTGGGTCGGTGTAGTTGACTGGATTATTATGGACATAGGCATAGCGGTTCTGGCTAAGTGGGTCTGTTGCCTCACCTTGGTAGCTGTCTTCTGTTAGGAAGGTGCCCGCATGACTATCATAATACCTTGCCCGTAAATAGTCAAGCCCTGTACTGTCTCTCGCTTCGCCATTATAGGCATAAGGGTTACCTGTCTCATCTGTGCTCTTCTTAGTATATCCATAGAGCTTGTAGCTACTTGAAGCAACTGCCTCACCATCTTTCGTCAAGCCTGTGACAGAACCTGACTGGTTGGTCAGATACTGGTAAGTTTCATTTGTTTGGTGATTGAGGTAAGAGTTTCTACCATGGCCATAGCTATAGGTCTCGCGAGCTTTTAGGTCATGGTCGTAGGTTTGAAGGACTTCTGTATGTTTTCGATTGACATCATTGACATAGTTACGCTCTTCGTAGTATTTGTAGGTGTCCTCTCGTGTGGTATAGGGAATCAAGACATCCTTCACTTGTGAAGCGTAGGTCACATCACCCTCTCCTGGTAAATTACCAAGTGACGGCGGGTTAACGACAAGACCATCTTTCGTCGCTTTATCTTTAGCCACCTTTTGGTGATAAGCACTTGATACATCGTCAAAGATACGATGCCAGATCGAGCCAACCGTTTGTGGGAAGCTTGATAAAGCTTGAAGAACGTTTTGACTAAAGCCATACCAGAAGAGCGATGGCTCTTCCCCATTTGGAGAGGTTTGTGGCGATTTCTTCTTCTCTTTTCGTCTAAAGAGTTGATAGGTGTTCTTGCCTTCCTTACGGCTTGCGGTAAACACTCGGTTATCATCCCCATCATAGAGGGCTGCCATGAGAAGCCCCTCCTTGTCCTTCACGGCAAGGAGGCGGTTTTCTGTATCATAGATATACTGGAGCTTCTTATTCTTCGTCTCTTGAGAGATGCGATTGCCATTCTTGTCATAGGTATAGGTAATCGTACCTTCTGGACCTTCTAGCTTGGTTAAACGATTATTGTCATCGTAGCTAAAGGTGGTTTTCTCTTCTTTCCCGTCTACCGTTTCAGTACTTGTGAGTTTATTGCCTGCAAGGTCATAGGTGTAAGAAAGACGAGAGAGTTCCTTGCCATCCTTAGTAGATACCATCATGGTCTCTACTTGCCCTAAGCTATCGTAGGTATAGCTATGGACAAGGGTTTCTCCATCTTGGGTGATGGTTTCTTTGGTCACATAGCTCCCATCATCGTATTCATAGCCATAACTTGAAATCAGTTTGTTTTTCTTATCAGAGTGGCGTATTTCTGTAATACGGTGTGCCTTGTCATAGGTCAAGAAGCTCTTTGTACCATCTCCACGTTTGACTTCGGTCATATCGCCTGCGTCATTGTAGGTGTAGGTGGTCTTAAGTCCTTTGACATCTGTCACAGAGGTTAGTCTATCGAGTTCGTCATAGGTGTAGGAAACGGTGCTACCGTCTGGATAAGTCATTCGGCTGATATTGCCAAAGTCGTCATACTCATACTGGATGAGACTACCATCACCCTGACGGACACCTGTGATTTCTCCTTCGTCATTATAGACATAATTGGTCGTTCCAGTCAAATCACTCATAGACACACGACGGCCATCTGGGTCATAGGTGTAGAGAACTTGACCATCTTGTTTTTCAGAATAGTCCACCTTAAGCAATTGGTCCAGTTTGTTGTAGTCATAGCTGATGGTCTTCCCATCTGCCTTTGTGACCTTCTCAAGCTGATTATTAATGTTATAGGTATAGGTTTCCGCGTCCCCGAGACTCGTCATGCGTTTCACGACATTCGAGAGCTGGTCATAGGTGTACTTGATAACCTTGCCATTTCCGTTTGTAACAGAAGTGACATTCCCCACACTATCATAGGTATAAGTTGAGGTAGAGGCTTTCTCACCTGTCCCTTGAGTCGCTGTTAAGAGCTGATTTTCAAGGTCGTAAATATAGCTCTTCACTCGCTCACTACCTGAGAAGACGCTGGTTAAGTTCCCATTGCCATCATAGGCCATGGTTGCTTTTCCACCCTCATCATTTGTGACCTTGGTCAAGCGGTTGTCGTGGTCGTAGTGATACATAGTCCATTGGCCTGCTGTATCGCTTTCGCCTGTCAAACGATTAAGAGAATCATAGGTCCGCTTCATCACTTGTCCAAGTGGATTCTTTTCTTCAAGGATATTGCCATTCGGGTCGTAGGTATACGTGGTGTCACGCTTGCCGTTAATCGTCCGCTTGGTCACTTGACCGACTGGGTCATAGCTAGATGTGATTTCACGGCCAGTAGGAGTCTTGATGGTTTTCAACTGGTCAAGTGTTGTGTAATCAAAGCTTGTCGTAGCGCCTGTTGGACGTGTTACCTTCGCTAGGTTCCCAGCTTCATCATAGGCATACTTGGTCTCAAGGTCTAAGGCATTCTTAGCAGTCAAGAGACGACCAACCTTGTCATAGCTGTAGGTATTGCTTCGATTAGACTGGTCTGTTTCCTTTGTGAGATTACCAGCTACATCGTAGGTATAGGTTTTTGATAGCTCTTTAGGACCTGTTTGCTTTTCTAAGCGTCCAAGCGCATCATAGGCATAGGTATAGGTCGCTTTATTTGGCAAGGTCCGACTGGTCGTACGACCATATAAATCATTGACATAAGAGGTGGTATGGCCATTGGCATCTGTTTCTTTCGCGAGACTTCCTGTACCGTCATAAGCATAAGTCGTTTCACCACCTGTCGGACGTTTCATACTCGCTACACGATTGAGACTATCATAGGTGTAACTTATTGTATTGCCTTCACCTGTCGTTTCGCTCAAGCGGTTGCCTACTGCATCGTAGCTAAAGCTTTGTTTGGCTCCTGTTGGCGCAAGTGACTCTACCACACGACCGATCGGATCGTATTTAAAGGCTGTCGCTTGACCGTTCGGATCCGTATAGAGGACCAGTTGTTGGTTGGCATCATAGCCATAACTGCTGGAATGACCATTCGCATCCGTGACTTTAGCTAGATTTCCCAAGACATCATATTCATAGGTAGTCTGGTTCCCATCCGCATCTGTTTCGGTTACCACACGATTCAAAGCATCGTAATGATAGCCTATCTCGCGTTTCAAATGGTCTACAATCTTTGTCAGATTTCCATTGTCGTCATACTGATAGGTTTTGGTCTTGCCTTCTTGGTCCGTAGAGGTTGCGACATTGCCCATCACGTCATAGGTGAAGCTTTCACTGGTTCCATCTGGGTACGTAACCTTGGTCAGTTGGTTATCGCTGTCATAGCTGTACTTGGTCACTTCCCCAAGACTATTGGTTAGCGTTAAGCGATTGCCTGCCTTGTCATAGGTATAAGACTCATTTAAGTCTTGGTTGTCTTTCTTGGTAAGGACACGATTGGCCGCATCATAGGTATACTCTGTGACCAGACCACTCGAATGAGTTTGTTTCACAAGGCGGTCTAAAGCATCATATTCTTGGCTAACCGTTGTCCCATCTGGTAAGGTGACATCTTTCAACTGAGCAGTCGGCGTATAGCTCATCTTCGTGGTGTTGCCATTGGCGTCCACCATTTCAATCGGGTAGCCTAACGCGTCATAGGTGTAGGCTGTTTTCCCACCTAAGGCATCGACTTTTTCCGTCAACTGCTCCATTTGGTTGTAGGCAAAGTTGGTTGTATTGCCCAAGCCATCGGTGACAGATTTTACTTGGTTCTGGCCTGTAAAGGTACTAGAAGCTGTGTAGCCTGCCGCATCTGTCACGCTATTTTGATTTCCGTTCGCATCATAGGTCATGCTTGTGCGCTGACCTAAAGCATTGGTCGAAGCAAGCAAGCGTCCTGCAGAGCTGTACTCATAGGTGGTTTCCTTACCGAGCGCATCTGTCATCGACAGGATATTGCCCATCGTATCAAGAGTATACAACACCTTCGTGTCATCTGGATAGGTGATACTGGTGACATTTCCTGCCGCATCATAGGTATAGCTGGTGGTCTTATCTCCCTTCGTCTCGGTTAGCTTATTTCCAACTGGGTCATAGGTATAAGAGACCGTTTGACCAGCTTCATCGGTATAAGAGAGGACACGCCCCATCTTGTCATAAACAGTCTTCGTAGTCGTACCAATTGGATAAGAAACAGCTGTCCGATAGCCAGAATCATTATAGGTATTCTCAGTCACTTGACCGAGCGCATCTGTGATCGTTTGTACGGCTTGATTCCGGTCGTCATAGGTCAAGCTACTCGTATTGCCTGAAGCATTGGTTCGTGTCGCGACACGACCGAGGGCATCACGAGTATAGGTCACGGTTTGACCTGCCGCATCTGTCTCTGTTAAGAGACGACCTCTACTGTCATAGGTATAGGTGGTGGTGTTACCTTCTGCGTCTATCACAGAAAGCTGATTCCCGACACCGTCATAGGTATAGCGATAGTTTCCACCTTCACCATTTGAAGCCGCAATCTTATGACCAAAGCCATCGTAGGTAAAGGTCGTGGTATTGCCATTTCCTTCTGTTATAGCTGTCACTTGACCTGCTTGGTCAAAGCTGTAAGTAGAGCCAACACCGTCCGCATCTGTTTCGCTTACTTTCCGACCTTCTGCATCATAGGTGATGGTGGTGGTTCCGCCACGAGGATTCGTGATGCTCGTCACCTGATTGTGAGCGTTATAAGTGAAAGTTGATTCTCCACCGAGGGGATTGGTCATCTTGACGAGATTCGCCCCGTCATAAGCAAAGGCTGTTCGATTTCCCGAGGCATCCGTAGTAGATAACATACGACCTTGCCCATCCACTTCATACGAAATACTAGTGCCATCTGGAAGAGTTGTCTGCGTGAGATTTCCCTTCTCATCATAACTGTGCTTGGTTTCTTCTCCACCAAAGTCCGTGCTAGACAAGAGATGGTTCTTCTTGTCATAGGTAGAGGTTTTCACAGCACCATCAAAGCGGGTTTCAGTTACGACATTGCCATTTTCATCATAGCCATAACTTGTCGTTTGACCAGCTTCATTAGTGACGCTTGCCAAGCGATTATTCTCATCGTAGGTCTTAGAGATACTGGTCCCATCTGGATAGGCAATCCCTGTTGTCCGATACTGACTATCGTAGGTATAGACGGTTTGATGGCCGTTTGCGTCCGTTGTGACGGTCTGACCTTTGCTATACGCAAGGGTTGAGGTCGCACCTGCACCATCCATCTGCTTGGTGACCCGACCTTGGTCATCGTATTCATTTTGAACAACCTTTGTGCCATTTCCATCATACCAAGCCGTCATCAAGCCCTTATCATCATACTCATAGCGAGTGGGCACACCTGTCGCATCCGTATAGGTAACTAGATTGCCATTCTCATCATACTCATAAATGAGTGTGGCTCCATTTGGAATCTGCACAGCACCGATATAACCTGCCTCAGTATAAGTAATCGTATAGACAAGACCTGTTGGAGAGGTGATTTTTGTCAGCTGATAGTTCTCATTATAGTCAAACTGAGTTTTATTGCCTTTTTCATCTGTCTGACTGATAAGCAGTCCATGGAAGTTGAAGACCTTTTCTTGATTGTCGGTATCGGTAATATGATACTCTTTCACCTCATAGTCTTCTTTTTCCTCTCCGCCAAAGTCACCTTTCTTCTTCTCCTTGGTTTTCACCTCAAGCGTGAGATCATAACCTTCTGGAGAGTGATAGGTATCACCGTCTTTGGTAAAGGGGATGACAGAACCATCTGCACGTGTGTAGTAGAGATTTTGGTCTTCATCACTCGATAGTTGTTCGTTAAAGCCAAAGGACCACCCACGACCAAAGAGACTATTGATGCCTGCGACCTTGGAGTTATAGGAACGAGCAATCTCAAAATCACCATCGATGTCATGAATAGAGACATCGGTTCGCTCCAAATAGAAGTTCCCTGTATTTAAGTTAATCGGCTCAAAGCCAAACTCACAGTGGAGACCACGCCCCATCAAAAGCATATCCACATCTGCCTTGGTCTTATTGTTTAAAGCAGGTGGATTGTAGGGTTTGGTCGCATTTTTTCGTGGATTGCGGATAAAGAGGGTGTTGTTTTTCACCACCAACATATCTTGAATGCGGTTATCAAAGGCGATTTGCTTGAGGGGAACACCATAGTAAGAAGCGATTTTTGGAAGCGTATCGTATTGTGTCACCTTATAAATGAGGAAGGTGTCACTTGATTTCTTTCCACTGGTTTGATTGTCTTTTTGACTTTCCGCATCAATGGTATAGACCTTGTTCAACTCTGGGTCTGTAAAAGGCGTCAAGCTTTGCCAGTTGGCTAATTTGTCTTTATACCGTGTCGTGCCTTTTTCAAACGCAGCGTCAAAGGGACTACTGTCAGGATACTTATAAGAGAAGCTAGCGGGACTATCTCCCTTATAGTTCTTAGACGCATCGCTCAAGCCATAGGTCACTTGAGCGCCTGGTGTCGTCAAGCCATCCGCAAAGACACCCTGAAACTGGAGTTTTCCTTTCTTATCGGTCTTTACCATGGTTCGAAGGTTAATGGTGGTGTTGCCAATCGGATAATTGACATCCACAGGATCTGGCACAGACCAATTAATCGTCAAACTTGGTGCTTTATCAGGAGTAAATCCACCTTGTGCAACACTATTGACATCTGCTTCAGTGGTATAAAAACCTGCACCATTATCATTCTCGCGAGTCGCCTTCACAACCAAACCATAATTAGGTGCTAAGCCTTGAACCCAATTATTGACCGTCTCGCGAATATCAAATCGATGGAATCCATTGTGTTGCGGACTAAAGGCATTGGCTCCAGCAATCTCATCTTGTAGTTGAGAGGAGCTCAGCCAATCGATCGTATTGATGTTAAAGTCTTGTTTGAGATAATATACTCCAAAAGTTGCATTAGCAGTTCCTAGACCGTCCGAATACTGATACAAATTGAGCGTTGCACTATCAATTTTCGCTTCTGAAGGAATGTTCTTTTTAAAATCATAATTGATTTTAAAATACATACGACTCTTTCCGATGTCTGCCACACCTGGCATCCCCATATTAGCCGCTTCAATATAGCCTACAAATCCATAAGCCAAGCCTTGGAAAGTACCACGAACAGAGCTCGTTACCACATCGAGAATCTTTTCACGAGGTATTGTGACCGTAGGGTCAATCCGAACAGGGTACTGACGGTCAGAAGACTTCAGCCAGTCTTCACTTGCCGTTACACTGACTTCATAACCCTTACGAGACTCTTTCAAACCCAAGGTCAAATCTTGACTCGTTTCTCCAGCGCTATCCACCATCATTGGAGCAGTTAATACAAAAAGAATCTTAGACTCTCCCTTTGCACGAACGAGGACCTGATTATCTTCTAAGCGAACATCATACTTTCCAGCATCAAGACCATAAGTAAAGGTGTGTTTGCCTTCCCACTCGGCTAGAACGATTTCTTCTTTCACACCGTTTGCTTGAACCGTATATTGAACGTCTGTTTTTCCATCGACGTTGTTATATAAGACGGCATTTTGGTCAACAGTGGCTTGGCCATAGGTTTTTTCAAGTGGGTAGAGGGAAATCTTCTCATCCTTGTGAGTAATGTCAATTGGGGTCTCCTCCTTAACCTCACTTGGAAGGACCACTCCTACTGGAGATTCTTTCGGTAGATAGTAATGTTGGCCATCCGCATGATAAGAGTACAGAGACAAATCAACAGGTACTTCTGTCCCATTCTGGTCTACATAGGTCTTTACCTCACTACCGATATAGGTCACAAAATGAGTATCGTCAACACGAAAAAGCTGTTCCTGTCCACTGACCACAACTGGTTCTCCGTATTGACGTTTTAATTCTACTTCTGCCTCATCGGTTGTTTGCGAGACCTTCGGTTGTTGGATGGCATCTCCTTCTTCTTTCGTAGACGTAGACGGCGGAGGTACGTCTTCAGAAGAGCTTGAGCTAGATGCTGTATTCACATTAGCAGAGCCGACAGTCTGACTACTCGCCTTGGTCACGGCATCTTGGTAGGTCTGTTCATCTTTACTCTGCTGGAGGGCATCCGCAATGTCTTCCGCATAAATCAACGGACTGTTGGCAAGAAGTAAGGTACTCAATGCCAGCCAGTTGATGACTTTATGAAGCCGTTTCATAAATCTTCTCCTTTGTTTACAGATGATACGGGCGTGTCCCCAAACATTCAACGGACACGATACATAAAATAATAAAGCGTTGCCATGAGGATGATGGAATCAACGACAGATACCAGTACACCCCCAACAATGGGGAGCCATAAGGATAAGACGAGGGCCACCATAGTACAACAAGTTGCGATTAGAAGTGGTGGAATCATCTGTCTCCAGTCTTCTTTTAGCGGTAAGTCTCGATAAATCTGGGCAAGGCTATAGATTAAGATTACTTTAAGATTCGTTTGTATAATAGTGGTAAAGAACCAAATACCCGTTTTCACACTGCTGTAGGAAAATGGGGTATAATCATAGAGGACTTGTCCTACTCCCCCAATGATGAGGCCACACAAGAGAGTGCTTATTATATAACTGAAACAAACAGGATACAGGCGCTTGTCAGACTGGTAGCCCTTATAAAACCAAATGCCAATAGGAATAAAGAGGAATAGTCCTACTGCACAAAAAGCAAGGCTCACTAAGGGGAGTACGATAGATAGGGTCGTATCTGTCGCCCAAGGTGAAATCACACCCGTCAGTAGGAGACGTTGGCCCACTCCAACTAGCAATAAGCCAAGAGCTAGTCTCCAAAACTTGGAAAGAGTCGACTTTTTAATCATTCATTCTTCCTTTCTTTCACATCTGTTAAACGAGCAGTAACCACATAACGCTGGTTGTCATCTAGAGCATCACATGTCGAAAGTATTAAAAACCTGTCCTTGTCTTTTTCAATTGGCAAGGGGCGGTAAGCCCCACCATTTGCCAGAGCTCGCTCTTCTAAAGTAGCTAGATAGTGATGAATACCTGTTTGAGTCCCTAATTCAAAGGTAGAGAAAAGATGGTCATTTGTATAGCTGTGGGCTGCTAGTATCTCATAGTGATACTCCTTATCGACCGTATAAATGGTCACCATTCTATGTTCGTTAAAAAATGACGGGTCTGATAAATCCTGTAACGAACCAAACATCGTGCCATCCGTCATCGCATGACCATAGATGATGGTGATAGCATCGTTGAAGGTCTTGGTATTGACTAATTCTGTGAAGATAGCCCCATAATAAGTCTCTGCCCCATTTACATCATGAGATAAATAATACGAATCATCCCTTGGGTGTTGGACAACAGGATAATCAATCTTCGTACCATCCACCTTTAACCAAGCATACACATCTGGATTTTGATGGAAGAGTCGCTGTTTTTTTACCTCTCGTGAAGATATGCTAATATCTTCTGGCTCTTTGTCAACTGTAGTGGGTGACTTATAGCTACATACGAGAGGAGACGAAATTCGTCTTCTCTTTTTCGATGTTCAAAGCGAGGTAGATGCGTTTTTTGAAATTGTCAAAGTTCCGATAGCCGAATGCATTGCGCTTGATGTCTTTGATGAGTTTGTTAGTGGCTTCTAGCTTGGCATTAGAATAAGGAAGTTCGATGGCATTGGTGATATATTCCTGATAGCGTCTGAAAGTGTTCAAAGCTACCTTGAAGGTGTGATTGAGATGCGGTAAGGCATCGTGAATTAAGTTAAAGAAATGCTCGGAATTCTTCTCTTGGAGGTGAAAAAGTAATAACTGATAAAGGTCGTAATAGCCTTTTAACTCAGGGACCCGTTTGAACAACTTCTGGAGACATTCTCTAGGAGATAAGGTTTCTCTAAAGGTTCGGGAATAGAAAACATTTAGAGAGAGTTTTCGGCTATCTTTTTGAATTAGTTTCCAGTAGTATTTGAGGGCACGATACTCAATAGATTTTTTATCATATTGGTTCATGAGTTGGATACGCGTTTGGTTCAAAGCCCTACTCATGTGCTGAACGATATGAAAACGATCCAGAACAATTTTAGCTTTTGGGAATAAGCTCTTAATGAGAGGAATATAACTTCCAGACATATCAACCGTAACGACTTTTACCTTGTTTCTAGCTTCTTTAGAATACTTGAAGAAATGGTTTCGGATGGTCGTTTGTCTTCGATTATCGAGAATTGTTATGATTTTCCTTGTATTGAAATCTTGAGCAATAAAGGCTAGTTTTCCCTTCTGATAGGAGAATTCGTCCCAAGATAAAATTTCAGGTAGAGAAGAATAGTCCTCCTTGAACTGGAATTGCTTGAGTTTTCGATAGGCTGTGGAGATGGAGATAGCGAGCTTAGAAGCGATGTGAGATAGCGCTTCTCTATTGAGTAATAGTTGAGCAATCTTTTTCCAGACTAGTTCAGAGATTTGGCAGTTTTTCTTAACGAGACTAGTTTCAGAGACAGTCACTTTACGACAGGACTTACATTGAAACCGTCTCTTTTTCAAGCGAATAAGACTAGGGAAACCACCGATTTCAATGAAGGGGATTTTAGAAGGTTTTTGGAAGTCGTATTTGATTTGTTTCGCCTTGCAGTATTTACATTTGGGAGGGTGATAATCAAGTGTAGCGATGAGTTCGATATGGGTCTCGTGTTGAATGGCATGATTCAAGGTGATATTTTTATCTTTCATTCCGATGAGTAATGTGGTATTATTGAGGTGTTCCATAAGAGTCTTTCTAATGAGGGTTTGGTCGCTTTTCATTATAAGTCTTATGGGACTTTTTTGATACTCAAAAAGCTCTATAATCTCCATAGTGGAGTTACCCACTACAGAAATTATAGAGCCTATCTTCTTCAAACTGCGACAATAGCTGAAAACCATAGATGAACACTAAGAGGACAACTACGCCACTCATCAGCTGTAGTAGCTTTTTCATGAATCCCTCCTTTACATCAATAATTATAGCAAAAAGGAAGCTCCGTTGTAAATAGGCTTCTTTTCTACCATTTGTCAAGTATACCAAGGCTTTAAAGCGAAAATATTTTGAGGACAGTCGCTAAATGTCGGTTATTGTCCTCTTTTTCTGTGCTAAGGAGCGATAAAAGTGCACACAAAAGGCACACCTTATCTAGTCTTTTTAAAAATAAGGTGTTAGAATAGTATGGCATAGACGACTTTACTGATTTTGGGTTGAAGTATAATCGTAAAGTTTGTTATGCGTTATGAGGTAATACATTGTCCTGATGAGGCGATGTATAGAGGCAATCGTATGTGACTTAGTTGAAGTCATCTGCGATTGTCTTTTTCGTTTCTCATAAAAGTCTGCGATATGACAGGGATTAGTGTGACTAGCTGCAGCGATGTTGTGGATGCACTTGAATAGAATCTTTCTTGCGTAAGGATTGCCACGTTTGGTGATGTGTTCCTTGGCAAGGAAGTTCCCAGATTCATAATGTCTCAGGTCAATACCAATAAAAGCGTTGATTTGATTGGCAGACTGAAAACGGCGAATGTCCCCAAGCTCGCCAATGATACTTGTCGCTGTGGTTTCCGCTATTCCAGGAATAGAGAGAAGGATCTCATATTCTGGCAATGGCTGAGCGAATGAGACCATTTCATCCAAAACCGTTTGTCTCCGATTAGATAGCCTGAACAGTTCTTGTGCATAGTAACGGACCTCTTCCATCATTGGAGAGGATTTTTTGACCGCACAGTAGGACTGTTTAGCGAGTTCAGTAAGTTTGTCAGTTAGGGAAGCGACACGCTTGTCAGAGATACGTTTTGAAGTCGACTGACAGATACTATGCCTTAACTCACTGTTCGTTCGATCTAAGACAAATTCTTTACATGGAAAAGCGATCACCAAGTTCCAGTACTGTTGACCGCTTGGTGTTGATAAGAGGCTTTCTAACTCTGGAAAAGTGACCTGCAATACCTTGTGTAAACGGTTCTTTGTACGGACAATATCTTCTGTCAGATTCTGGTAAAAGCGACTTAAATCACGTAGATGTTGATAGATTTCTTGTTGTATATAGGTTGGTTTTCGATTCAGTACAAACTGAGACTGTGCTAACTTTTCAGCGTCAATTTTGTCGGTTTTACGGACACGTAGGCTGTCCAGTTGCTTCTTAGCTTCCAGCGGATTGAGTCGAGTATAGGCGTAGCCATTTTCCTCAAGAAAAGCCTGAAGACAACGAGAATAGACACCTGTCGCTTCAAAGACAATCTCAGGGGTGTGGACAGTTTTCAAATCGTCCAACAACCGATTAAAGCCGATGGCATCACTAGGCATGGTATAGCCATGAACCTTCTCACCGTTGACTAGAATTGCCACTTCTGAACTTGTTTTACTCACATCAATCCCAAATACTGTACGCATGATATTACCTCTTTGTCTTGTTTGGTTCCTTGTTTTAGTGATGTCATTTTCAATACTCGACGTCTAGCGTCCCACATACTTTGATAACATTCTCTCTAAAACAGGTGTCTTGCCAGTTTTTGATGCGACGTCTAGCGTCAAAAAGCCCTACGACTTCACAAGACACCTCTACTTTAACATAAAGAAAAAGTAGTGAGTACTATCTCCCGTCGGAGATTTTCTCACTACTAATCTTAGTATGTTTTTATTGTGCAGGTCGTGCTGACTGATGATCATAGTAAATCAATTGTGGGTCCAGATTTTTCCCGAGCAAATCACTCACGGTGACAGGCTGATAGCCTTGTCCCAAGAGATAATCTAGGACAGATGTTAGAGAATCAACCGTTGGCTGATGAATATCGTGCATCAAAATGATACTACCTGGGTAGGTGCAAGTCTTGACTTCGTTCAAGATAGCTGCAGGATTGCGACTTTGCCAGTCTTTTGAATCGACAGACCAGTAAATCACTGGCAACTGCATGACGGACATGACGGACTGATTAACCGAGCCATATGGTGGTCGCATCATGGTTGGGGCTTGTCCGGTCACATTTTTAATAACCTCTTGTGTTTTATCAATTTCTTGTTTGACTTGGTCAGCTGACAAGGTAACAAGGTTGGCATGATCCCAAGTATGGCTAGCCACTTCGTGTCCTTCTGCGACAATGCGTTTTAAGATTGCTTCATTACCTGGAACATTTTGCCCTAAAATAAAGAAAGTCGCTTTGACATTGTATTTTTTGAGAAGGTCAAGAACCTGCGGAGTAGTAGCTGCACTTGGGCCATCATCAAAAGTAAGAGCAATTCTCTTCTGATTTTTCTTCGCCTCTTCTTCCGCCTGATAAGCCGCATAGGCTTCCTGATCGCCACTCGCTAGATATTCCGCTTTTACAATTCCAAAAATCGAAGCGATTGGAATCGCAATCTGCTTGAGCTGAAACTCTTTTTCTAGCATGTCAATCTTTAACTGCCCTTGTTCATACACAAATGGGTAGTCTGTTAGATTTCTCGCTTCAAATTGACCGACAATTTTTTCAATATCTGCATCTGCCACTTGCTTAGCCGCCAAATCAGCCTTCAACTGTGTGCCAAATGCTGCTTTCAAAGCACTACTATCTGCCACAAACATCTCAAGTGTAAAAGGTTGCCCATCTTGAGTGACTAACAAGGTAGCTCCTGTTTCTTTTTCACCAGAAGACATCGAAAAAGTCTTTACTTGATAGCGTTCTGACTGAATTTGCTTGGCATGAACACCTGAAAAGTTGGTTACACCATCCTTAAGTGATACAAAAAAGAGTTCCTTGGTTTTGCCACTCGGCTTTTCAGTACCAACCTTCTCCCCAATGTAAGCTTCTATTTTTTCCTTAAAAACAGCATTTCCTTGACCGTTTTTATCCTTAGGAATCCCTGCTTCAACATGCGTCGATCCAATATTTCCTGTTTGGACTACCTGAGCTTGCTGATCAAATAATCGGCTCTGCTTTTCAGCAATAAAATTCGCGACCTTTTGATCTTGAAAATAGGCAAATGCTTTGACTCCTAAAATAATAGCAAGTCCTATTAGGACTACATTAACGACAACGAGAACAATCCTCTTTTTCATGTTTCACCTCATACTTTTCTTTTCTCAATCATGCATTTTTCGATAAAAAAAGGCAAGTCTCATCCATTCTATTCGATTCTTGCCCATACTTTCTAATCCGCGCGAATAACTTCCACCCTATAACCGTCTGGATCTGTTACAAAGTAATAACGTCCTGGATTACCTGGTAGACCTGATAAATCAGTCGTTGGATAGCCTAACGCCTTATGTTTAGCATTATCTCCTTCTAAATCATCCGAAGAAAGCGCCAAATGTGAAAAACCGTCTCCAACCACATACGGTCCGTGATCATAGTTATAAGTCAATTCAATCTCAAATTCGTCTCCGGGAAGCGCTAGATACACCAAGGTAAACTTGTGCTCTGGATAATCCTTACGGCGTGTTTCTTTAAAACCAAACGCCTTTTCATAAAACTCCTGAGATGCTTCTAAGTTCTCAACACGCAAACAAGCATGCAACATTCTTTTACTTGCCATTTCAAACTCCTTTTCCTACTAGATCATCAGTATTATACCATAAATTCTCCTTTTTTTCTTCTATAAATGGTATAAAATTCATATCATTTCAATTTAACAATTTCAAAAAAAGAACCATAATAAATATCCAAAAGAACTTCGCTAATAATCCCCAAGGTAACACCGTTTAAGACGGTAGCCGTTGCTTTTTTCGATTTATTTAGTGTATTAGCTAAAGTGTGGGACGTTTTTATTTGTCCCTGCGGTTTATACTGGCTACAATCAGATCACCAAAAGCAATCATAAAGGATAGCGCCTCATAAACTGACAAGTCCTGCCGACTCCTTTCCGTTGGATTTCGTGACTTACATACATGAGCACCACCTCAAGACTAGGCTACCAGCAACCATCTCAACTTTGTTGCTCGTTTATTATACCATTTTACAAATTGCATTATTTTTGTCTATTGTTTCAATAAGATACTCGTTTAAGACAAGACCATTCTAGCCAATATACATACGAATAAACGGCTAGACACAAGTCCAGCCGTTTTAAACTTTATTTTCCAAGGTAGTATTCAGCTACTACGTTCAATTTTTCATCAAATTCAAAGACAAGTGGTGGGAAGTTTGGAATTTCCACGTCCATGATTTCATCGTCTGACAAGCCTTTGATGTGTTTCACAAGAGCGCGGATTGAGTTCCCGTGTGCTCCAACAAATACGTTTTGACCTGACTTAAGTGCTGGCGCAATTTTATCTTCCCAGAATGGAAGAGCACGCTCAAGCGTTACTTTCAAGTTTTCAGCATCTGGAACAACTGAATCGTCAAGCAAAGCGTAACGACGGTCAGTGTGTGCTGAATACTCATCGTCTTTTGCCATATTTGGAGGCAATACATCGTAAGAACGACGCCAGATATGTACTTGCTCATCACCGAATTGCTCAGCTGCTTCTGCTTTATTTTTACCAGTCAAACCACCATAGTGACGCTCGTTCAAACGCCATGATTTTTCAACTGGAACCCACAATTGGTCTGCGGCTTCAAGAGCAAGGTTTGTTGTTTTAATCGCACGTTTCAAGACTGAAGTGTAGGCTTGGTCAAATTCGATACCAGCTTCTTTGATTAATTTACCAGCGTCGATTGCTTGTTGTGTTCCTTTTTCAGACAAGTCAACATCTGCCCAGCCTGTGAAAAGGTTGGCTTTGTTCCATTCAGACTCACCGTGGCGAGCAAACACTAATTTTACCATTGTTTGTTTCTCCTTTTATTTTCGAGGTTTTCCTCTCTTACCTTTCTATTCTACACAAAAAGCAGAAAAAAAGCTAGCCCCATCCAAATCTGTTTACGCTTACATTTTTATAGGCCGAAAAATCGGGCCTAAGACTGAGATTTATTGCTATTATTTAACTTAAAAAATGGTATAATAGTAAGGCTGAATACGACACATTCACGGTTGTATAGCTGTTTCATTGCTGGTTTATGGCAATGTGAGCGCGGCTCACTTCATTGCTAAACCTAATGAAAGACTATAGATGTATAGGAGTTCGCATGAAAAAAGTCGCAATCGTATCTGCCTACCGTTCTGCTATCGGTAGTTTTGGAGGCAGTCTAAAGGATATTCACATTGCAGATTTAGGGGCGCAAGTTTTACAGACCACCCTGACTAGCGCGAATATCCCCTATGAACAAATTGATGAAGTCATTATTGGAAATGTTTTAAGTAGCGGACATGGGCAAAATATCGCCCGTCAAATCGCTATTAGAACCGGTCTACCAGAGACGGTTTCTGCCTACACAGTCAACAAGGTCTGCGGTTCTGGACTCAAATCCGTCCTCCTAGCAGCCCAATCAATCTTGCTTGGTGACAATGACATCGTTGTCGCAGGTGGCATTGAAATCATGAGTCAGGCGCCATACCTGTCAAAAGGAAGTCGGTTTGGCGGTAAACTCGGACACCTGCAATTGGAAGATTCTCTTCTAATGGACGGTCTGACAGATGCCTTTAGCCAAGAACATATGGGCATCACCGCTGAAAATATCGCTGAAAAATACGGCATTAGCCGTGAAGCACAAGACCGTTTTGCGCTCTCCAGTCAAGAAAAGGCTGCTGCTGCGATTAAAGCAGGACGGTTTAAAGACGAGATTGTACCGATTCATCTGCAAACGCGCAAGGGTGAGGTCATCTTTGATGTCGATGAATACCCACGTCTTAGCCCGCTTGAAAAATTGGCTGCCTTACGCCCTTCTTTCAAAAAAGACGGAACGGTGACAGCCGCTAATGCCTCTGGTATCAATGATGGATGTGCCATGATGGTCTTAATGTCTGATGACAAGGCGCAAGAACTTGGTGTAACGCCTCTTGCCTACATTGAAAGTTATGCGACCAGCGGATTAGACCCTGATTACATGGGACTTGGTCCTATTCCAGCTAGTCAAAAAGCTCTGGCTAGAGCAAACAAAACAATCGCTGACATTGACTTATTCGAGCTTAACGAAGCCTTTGCTGCCCAATCCATTCCTGTCATTCAAGAATTAGAGATTGATGCTGACAAGGTAAACGTCAACGGAGGTGCACTTGCCCTTGGTCATCCAATCGGAGCCAGTGGTAGTCGCATTCTCGTCAGCCTCATCCACGAACTGCAAAAACGTGGTAACCACTTGGGACTTTGTTCTCTTTGTATCGGAGGAGGACAAGGAATTTCCCTAATTATTTCAACTGCACAAAAAGGATAAACTATGAATATTGGTATTGATAAAATCGGTTTTGCAGCGCCTAGCTATGTCCTAGACCTAGCTGACCTAGCGCTTGCGCGACAAATCGATCCTAATAAATTTAAAATTGGATTGCTCCAAAGTGAAATGGCTGTCGCTCCTGTTACCCAAGACATTGTGACCTTGGGAGCACAAGCTGCCGCAGCTATCTTATCAGACGATGATAAGGCTGCCATTGACATGATCATTGTAGGGACCGAATCAAGCATTGACCAAAGTAAAGCTGCCGCGGTCTTTATTCACCAGCTGTTGGACATTCAACCCTTTGCTCGTTCGATTGAAATAAAGGAAGCCTGTTACGGGGCAACTGCTGGCCTTAGCCTTGCTAAAAGTCACATCGCCCAGTTCCCTAACTCAAAAGTTCTCGTCATTGCAAGCGATATTGCCAAGTACGGCATTGCTTCAGGTGGTGAGCCAACTCAAGGAGCAGGAGCTGTTGCCATGCTCGTCTCTGCAAACCCACGTATCATGGTACTCAACAATGACAATGTCTGCCAGACCCGTGATATCATGGATTTCTGGCGTCCTAATTACGACAAATATCCACGAGTAGACGGCAAATTCTCAACAGAACAATACACTGAGTGCTTGACCACTACCTTTGACTACTATGTCACAAAAACTGGTAAGAAGCTAGCAGATTTTGCTGCTATGTGCCTCCATATTCCTTTTTCAAAACAAGGGTTGAAAGGCTTGCAAGCAATCTGCCAGAATGATGATGCAACTTTAAATCGTCTGACGGAGCGCTTCCATGAGGCAATTGTCTATAATCAAGTGGTCGGAAACATCTATACAGGATCAATTTTCTTGTCTCTTCTATCGCTTTTGGAAAATAGCCAAGCTTTAAAAGCTGGAGATTCTATCCTCTTTTATAGCTACGGTAGCGGGGCTGTTTGTGAAATTTTCAGCGGGACACTGGTTGAAGACTACCACAAGCAACTAGAAGAAAATCGCCTTGACCAGCTAAAAAAACGCAAACGTCTCAGCGTTGCAGAATACGAAGCCATTTTCTTTGAAGAAATTGCATTGGATGAAGCGGGTAACGCAATTGATTTACCAGCAGACGATTGTCCGTTTGCCCTTCAACAGGTTGACCAGCACAAACGTATTTACCGTAAAAATTAGAGGAAAAGGCATCCTCTTGGCAGGGCCAAGAGGTGTCTTTTTTATAAGGAGTTGACATGTCTCTTTTTTCAGGATTTTATAAAAAAACAAGGGAAGAACGAATCACTATTACAGCTGAAACTCGTCAGCTGTCCCAAGAAAGCAAGGATATCCTCTTAGCCGATCAGAATATCCCCGAAGCCATTGCGGGAAAAATGGCTGAAAATCACCTTGGAACCTTTGCCTTGCCCTTCTCTCTTGTTCCCCAACTAGTCGTGAATGGCGTGGAATACAGCATTCCCATGGTGACAGAAGAACCCTCTGTGGTTGCGGCATGCTCTTTCGGTGCTAAAATTATTGCAAAGGCTGGCGGATTTACCAGCCAGATTTCAGAGCGCCTCATGATTGGACAGGTAGCCCTCTACGATGTTCCTGATATGCTTGTAGCTCAAACTGCTATTCTCGCTCAACAGGATGGCCTTCTTGCGCATGCCAATAACGCACACCCGTCGATTGTCAAAAGAGGGGGCGGAGCACGTCATCTGACGGTCGAACAAAAAGAAGAGTTCCTCATCGTCTACCTCCATGTCGATGTCCAAGAAGCAATGGGAGCAAACATTCTCAACAATATGCTAGAAGCCATTAAGGATGAGTTAGCTGAATTGACAAAGGGCAAAGCGCTTATGGGAATTCTTTCCAACTACGCAACAGAATCCCTCGTAATGGCCAACTGCCGCATTCCAATCAAACAGCTCCACGTTGAGCCCCATATTGCCCTAGAAACCGCACAAAATCTTGTAAGAGCTAGCCAGCTTGCTCAGGTAGACCCCTACCGTGCTGCGACCCACAACAAGGGGATTTTCAATGGAATTGATGCCATTGTGCTTGCTACTGGGAACGATTGGCGCGCCATTGAAGCAGGGGCTCATGCCTATGCCAGTCAGGACGGTCACTACCGAGGTCTATCCACTTGGGAAATCGTTGACAATGACTTGGTCGGACAACTGACTCTGCCCCTTCCAATTGCAACTGTTGGCGGGTCAATCGGTCTCAATCCCAAGGTTCAAGTTGCCTTTGATATACTGGGTCAACCCCAGGCCAGAACACTGGCAGGCATTATCGTATCTGTCGGGCTCTGCCAGAACTTTGCGGCCCTCCGCGCCCTTGTAACTGCGGGAATCCAACAAGGACACATGAAACTCCATGCCAAGTCTCTTGCTATGCTAGCAGGCGCTCGTGAGCAGGAAATCGATCAGGTCGCACTTCTCCTGCGCCAAGCACCGCACACCAATTTAGAAAACGCCCAATCGATTCTAGCAAGCCTCCGAAAAGAAGCAGAAAAGAGGGACACCAAACCTGAAAAATAGCCCATTAAAGGCTAACTCGCCTTTCTATTTAGAAACTCGTTAGAAAGCAACCACTTGGATTGCCTCACTCTATAATGTCTTTTCTAAGAGTTTTTTGATTGAAAAGACAAAGAAAAAGATTGAAGAAAATGGATCAAAATAGACTTTTTCTTCAATCTGTAAGGGACGAGCTACTCTCTTTTTCTCTCGTAATCATAGCCCTATAAAATACGTTCCATCCGTAATTTCTGCGGAGTCATGCCTAGGCGCTGATAAAAAGCAAGCGCTTCTTGGTTAGCATTCCAGACATCAAGGCTCACATTGTAGCAGCCCTTTTCCTTGGCAAATTCAAGAGCGTAGGCATATAATTGCTGCCCGATAGACTGTCCTCTGAGAGCTTCCTTGACACACAAATCATCGATAAATAAGGTCTTTACTTTTTGTAAAACAGCATGTTCCTCTTCCACTAATTCACAGAATAAGTGACCGACAACCTGTCCCTCTAGTTCATAGACAAAAATCGGCTTGCAGGGATTATGGAGCAATTCTTCCAATTCCAGAACGGAAAATTTTTGTCCCCTAGCCTTAAATAAATCTGGTCGCACCTCATGGTGAACGCTCAAAATTTCTTGTAATAGATCATTTAAAGCTGGAATATCTGCTACAGTTGCTGGTCGAATCATCTCTATCTCCTCTCTATTTTTTCTATTATATCACAATCCTAATCCAACTTCAGACACTATCCCAATTAATATAAAAAGGAAAACGGACAATACTTTGATAGAGCTAGCCTTTTTTAGCTGTCACAAGTATTCCCTATTCTACAATTATTTTTTTGATTCTTGCCATGGTATAATAGTATAAAATTTAAGGGAACTCTTATGAACAAAGTGAAAAAGAAAATCTATCGTAACACACCTGCCTTCACCCTCATGGCTCAGGCTTCATTTGCCTTCTTCGCGACCTTGATTCTAATCGGTTTGTACACCTTGAAAGAGCCACTCATGGTAAAAGGCTACTACCTCATGGGATTTGTTGGCTTGATTTCCTCATCGTTTACCATTTCAAAAGTTGTGCGTGACAACCAAGAAGACGAAGACAACTATAATCTATTGCTACAAAAAGCAACAATCGATGAAGATACAGACAAATAACAAAGAGCACTCGTTGATATTCAGCGAGTGCTCTTTGTTATCCTCATACTTGAAAAATGCTTTGCCCCTTGCTTGCCCCTCAGACACAAAAAAGCCCCCTGCACAACGCAGAAACGTTGATACAGTAGGCTTTTTAAGTCAAGCTTATTTAACAGCGTCTTTAAGAGCTTTACCAGCTTTGAATGCTGGAACTTTAGAAGCTGCGATTGTAATTTCTTTACCAGTTTGTGGGTTGCGACCTTTACGTGCTGCACGCTCACGAACTTCAAAGTTACCAAAACCAATCAATTGAACTTTTTCACCAGCTGCAAGGTAGTCAGCTACTGCTGCAAATACTGCATCAACTGCTGCTGCTGAATCTTTCTTAGTCAATGAAGTTGCTTCTGCAACTTTTGCAATCAAATCTTGTTTATTAGCCATTTTGCTAAATCCTCCAATTAATTTTCTGAGTTACTACTCACCCTAATATAGTACCTAATTTTATCCATTTGGTCAAGCTTTTAGTACGATTTATTAGCTTTTTCTGTAAATATCGAAAATGAGCTGATTATTGTACAAATCAATGGTATTAGCCTTGACGTAAATCTTTTGCTCATTCTCAATTTCAGTGAGCTGAATCGTCACGGTAGCCTTTGAAGCATCAATCGTTACAAATGCTGGCAACTGCGACTGCTTCTTGATATAAGACAAAATTTCTTCCTTAGGGAGAGACAAGGTACCTGCTGAAATTTCTGATACCGTCAACAAGACACTGCCGTCTTTTAATTTGTTGGGTTGGAAATAAACATAAAGAGGAATATCTAGCCCCCAAATCTTGTACCTTCCCTCAAATAGGAGAAACTGATTGGTTGCCGTCACCTTATAAGAAAAGGTATCTGTTTGGTAGTCTTTCAAATAAGTCGCAAGCATCGTATTTAATTGTTCCTTAGTGGTCGTAAAGGTTCCTAGTTGTTCATCGCTTCTTGCATTATTTGAGGCAACAAGTGATGTCATGTCCTCACGGTTCGTCGTTACTCGCTCCACTAGAACTAAACTGAGTGCCACTAAAGCAGCAATCAAGGCTAGAAAAGCCCATTTCCATTTATTGATTGTTCCATTCTTTTTTGGTTTCACGAATCGCCTCCATAACTGCCTTGTTTATGATTTCATAGCCTGTATTGTTGGGATGAAAACTGTCTTCTTCAGCCAGCAAATTATTCGCTACCTTGCTCGGGGTGCTGTTTGACTGGCTGATGCCTGCTTCTCCGTCCAATCCCTTATAGAGCAAATCGTTAATCGACACAAAGTAGACACCGTCTACCTGCTCTATGGCAGAAGCTGTCACTTGATTCCAGTTGTCCACCACCGTCTGCATTTCCGTCAATTCAGGAAAATTGAGATAAAAAGGATTATAAATCCCAATAACATAAATCGGTAAATGAGGATTGTCCGCCCGTGCCTTATCAATAATCTTCAGCAAGCGTTGGCTGTAAGCTTGGGCAGGCTCATCAAAAACGGAGAGATTAAGGCTGGTAATATTGTCCAAAATAGTATAGCGAAGATCATTTCCCCCAACTGTTAAGGTCATCAGGTCAGCTTTTTTCAGGCTAGTTACAATTTCCGCCTCATCCATTCGCTTTAAAATCTGCTGACTGGTATTGCCAGAAACCCCGTAATTATCATAGGTCACTTGATAGCCATATTGATTCCCAATTCCTTGGGCAAGAAGAGGGACAAAGCCACCTTGTTCTGTCTTATCCCCTACCCCTTGGGTCAGTGAATCGCCCAGCGCGACATAGTAAAATTTTCTAACTTCTCCTGTCCCATTCTTACTCTGTTCCAGACGGGGTTGGGCTGTTGGAATCAGGAATTGAAAGAAAAATAGAAATCCCAGCAAGCTGAGAAAAAAGAATAATAAGTGATGTAAATATGTTCGACTATTCATAGCGTACTAGAACGGCCCAGGCATCTTCTCCTGTATGAGTTTGAATAATGGATCCTGTTTCCAAGACAGAAATGTCTTCTGCCACAAAAGGCTGTAAGGCTGCCTTCATTTCCTGAGCAAAATCAGGCGCCCCTGCATAGGAAATACCAATTTCTGCCACCTCTTTATCTACTAAACCTGCAGCAAATTCATCTAGCCATTTTTTAAAGGTCTTAGCTCCACGGCCTTTCGTTATCGGATGTAATTGATGGCCTGTCATCTCCATAATTACACGGATATTCAGAAGCGAGCTGAGTAAGCCTGTCACCCGACCGATACGGCCACCCTTGACTAGATTTTCTAAAGTTGAAATTCCAATGTAGAGTTCTGTCTTTTGCTGAACGTCTTCAATAGCCGCCAAGATTTCTTCCTTACTTGCGCCAGCTTGGGTAAGGCGAGCCGCAGTAACCACTTGAAATTTCGCTGCCTGATCGGTAAAACTAGAATCAATAATGGTCACATCCACTCCTGACAAGGTCGCTCCTTGACGAGCTGCTTCAACTGTCCCTGACAAGGCGTGCGATAAGAGAATGGCGATAATTTGGCTACCGTCTGCGGCTAGATTGGCAAAGGTTTCGGCAAATAATCCCACCGGAGGCTGACTGGTTTTGGGCAACTTTTTACTATTCCGCATCAATTGCAGGAATTGCCCTTCTCTCAAATCACTATCAGAATAGACCACCCCATCTACCATAACGGATAAGGGAACCACTGTAATACCTAGCTCTTCAACGAGTGAGGGTTCAATCGTTGTACTAGAATCTGTAACAATTTTTATCGTACTCATATCTCTTCCTATTCCTTCACATTTATTCCTTCAATTATACCAAATTTTTCCATTTTCATCTATCGGAAAGAGGTAGAAAAAAATGCTCCTAGTGGAACATTCTTTTCGTCTAAACGATCCATTCTTAGTCGTCACTAGCAATAAAACCGTCATTTGGAATCGCATAGTGCGCTGTGATTTCGCCATTTGTAAAGCGAATACCATGTAAGACACCGCCGTAAACAGCACCGCCGTCCATGCCAATTTTCCCATCAGCTGTCTGCCATAGTTTTGAGCTTCCCATAGGTTCTCCTGTCAGATAGGTCGTAGGGGTATGCCCAAAAACAATGCCTTTTCCTGTCTTATTTTCTGCTTCGTGAAAAGGTGACCGCAGCCAAACCTTTTGATAATCGGTCGTATCTTGCCAATTGTTCAAAGTTAAATCAAGCCCTGCATGGACAAAAATCAACTGTTCTGTCTCCACATGAAAGGGCATTTGACGGATAAAGGCAACCAAGTCGCCTGCTTCTGCCAGCACTCGTTTGGCATCACGAATCCCGTCCACAGGAGCATTCAAGGGACGTCCCAAAATCGAGTTAATCGTTGTATCGCCACCATTTCGTCTGTAATGGTCATATCGAGCTTCTGGGTCGTCTAGCCAGGCTAGAAACATGTATTCGTGATTACCAGATAAGCAAATAGCCTGTTTTTGCTCTACCAAATCTTTGACCCGTTCCAAAACAGCGCGACCATTTTCACCACGGTCAATCAAATCACCTAGAAAAATCAGCTGTTCTTCTTCATTCCAATGTTCGAGAAGCGTTTCAAGCATGCCTGCCTTTCCATGGACATCTCCGATGACAAAGTAATTGGACATCTTCTTTCTCATTTCTTCTTTAATAATTCCCTAGCCTGTGTCAATGCTGCTTCTGTCACATTTTCCCCAGCTAACATTTTCGCAACTTCTTCAATTCGCTCCTCAGTTGTCAAGAGTCGAACACGAGAAACAGTAGAGTGATCATCGCTTACTTTTTCAATGAAGAACTGGTAATCTGCAACCGCAATCACCTGCGGCAGATGAGAAATGGCTAAAACCTGCCCGTTAGAACCAATTTTGTAAATCTTCTGAGCTATAGCTTGCGCCACACGACCAGAAACTCCAGTGTCTACCTCGTCAAAGACGATACTGGTCTTACCTTCCTTGCGAGAAAATGCAGACTTAATGGCGAGCATTAGGCGGGATAATTCTCCCCCACTTGCTACCTTGACCAGAGGCTTGAAATTCTCACCCGGGTTGGTTGAAATGTAAAATTCCACCTGTTCATTTCCTTCACGACCGAACTTGGCCTTGCTAAAGCGGACCTGAAAATCAGCCTTTTCCATGTACAGGTCTTTTAATTCCTGCTTGATTTCTTGCTCCAAGCCTTCTGCCAACTGATGACGAGCAGTTGACAATTCACCTGCCAAGCGCACCAGGTCTTTTTCACGATGTTTTAGTTCTATCTCAAGATTGTCAGACGAAATATCTGAGCCTGTCAAGAGATGATATTCCTTAGTGATTTGGTCCAGATAATCCAAGACATCATCAACTGCGCCACCGTATTTTCGGGTGATACTATAAATCAAGTCCAGTCGACTTTCTACTTGCAACAGTCGATTACCGTCAAAATCAAGCCCATCAATAATCCCCTCAAGACGTTTGGTCACATCTTCTAAAACATAGTAGGTCTCAGAAAGACTAGATGCCAAATCCTTGTAGCTCGGATCAAATTCTTCAATTGATTCCAAATCATGCATGGCTGAGCGGACATTTCCTAGACTAGAAAAGTCTTCATTATCAAGCATAGCGTAGGCATTGGTCAAGGTATCGGCAATCTGCTTGTGATTGAGCAGGCGCTCTCGTTCTTGATGTAGCTCCTTGTCCTCGCCTGCTTTCAAATCTGCCGCCTCAATCTCAGCCATTTGGTACTCCAGCATCTCGATACGCGCCTTATTTTCTTCTTGATTTTTCTGAATGGTTAAGACTTGCTTACGCAGGGCTTTATAGGCTTCAAAAGCTGCCTTGTAGGCTACTTTTAAGCGACCAAAAGAATCGTCTCCAAACTCATCTAACATGGCGATATGATGCTGCGGTCGCATCAGCTCTTCCTGATCATGTTGCCCATGAATATCGACCAAATGTTGACCGACAGCTTTTAACACAGACAAATTAACCAACTGACCATTGAGGCGGCTGACACTACGCCCATTTTGCAGAATCTCACGGCGAATAATCAGCTCATCTGAGACTTCTAGGCCCTGTTCTTCCAAGAGCTCCCGCAGGTGCAGATTTTGCTCAATTGAAAACAAGCCTTCAATCTCAGCCTTTTGCATCCCATGTCGAATGACGTCAGTGGTCGCTCTGCTCCCCAACATCATATTCATGGCATCAATAATAATTGATTTCCCAGCCCCTGTTTCTCCTGTAAGAACGGTCATTCCCTGCTCAAAATGAAGGGAAATTTCCTCAATAATGGCAAAATTTTTAATGGAAATTTCAAGTAACATGACAACCTACCAATTTTTTATCGTTTCTAAGACCTCTGGTGCCTTATCCTTATCCCGTACAATCATCAAAATCGTATCATCATCTGAAACAATGCTAAAAATAACCTCTGAAAAAGCCTCAACAATCTGATTCTTCACAAAGGCTGTGCTTCCTGGCACCAACTTTAAATTCAGCATATTGTCCAAAATTTCAGATGACAAGACATTTTTTTCAACCAACTTTAGACCCGCACTCTTGGTTTTTGGTAGCTCATAAATATAACTATTGTCTTTCAACGGTGTTTTCACAATCCCTAATTCCTTGATGTCTCGGGAAACCGTTGCCTGAGTTGCCGTCAAGCCAGACTTCCGAAGATGCTCGACAATTTCTTCCTGCCTACCAATCTCAAAATCCGTTACAAATTTTCTAATTTTCTCTAAGCGTTCTTTTTTACTCATCCTTAAATTCCTTATGCGCTTGCTCTACAATGGTTTCAATAGCAGCTGCAACTTGATTTTCAGCTGAACTTTCCTTTTTCAAATAGCTTAAAAATTCCACATTGCCATGCCCACCTTGAATGGGTGAAAAATCAAGCGACTTGACCGTAAATCCTGCTTCCACCGCAAAAGCAGTTACCTTTTCCAAGACCATCCGATGAACAGCCTTGTCTTTAATGATACCGTTCTTGCCAATCTGCTCACGACCTGCCTCAAATTGTGGCTTGATCAAGGCAACAACCTCTCCCTCATCTGCTAAAATGCTTGATAAAGCTGGCAAAATCAGACTCAGCGAGATAAAGCTAACATCGATACTGGCAAACTGCGGTGTTCGTTCAAAATCACTTGGGGTCGCATAGCGGAAATTGAACTGCTCCATGCTGACCACACGCTCATCTTGACGAATTTTCCAAGCTAATTGATTGGTACCAACGTCTACTGCATAGACCAAATCAGCCCCATTTTGCAGCATGACATCGGTAAATCCACCTGTTGAAGCCCCGATATCGAGGGTCGTTTTCCCTTCAACAGACAAGTCAAATACCTGAAGAGCCTTCTCCAGTTTTAAACCGCCACGACTGACGTATTTCAACTTTTCACCCTTTAATTTTAATTCGGTGTTCTCATCAATTTTTTCACCCGGCTTATCATAGCGCTCGCCATTCACGACAGAAACCACTAGGCCTGCCATAACGCCGCGCTTAGCCTGCTCTCGTGTATCAAAGAGGCCTTGCTTGTAGGCCAACACATCTACTCTTTCCTTAGCCATGTAATCGTAAACTTTCTACTATTTCTCGAATCTTGTCTGCCTGAAAAGCGGATTGTTCTTCCAAGGCTGCAAGTCCCTCGTCTACCTTATCCAAGCTCATCGCTAAATAGGCTTTGGCTTCTTCTAAACCAAGCAGGGCAGGATAGGTGGACTTGTCTGCTACAAGATCTTTATTGGGTGTTTTTCCGATTTCCTCAAAGCTAGCCGTTACATCTAAAATATCATCTCGCACTTGAAAAGCAAGACCGAGCCATTCACCCGTTTCTTGCAAGATTTCCTGAACAGTACTGTCTGCTTCAACCATTACTCCTGCTGCTACAAAGGGATAGGCGAGGAGCTTTCCTGTTTTATGGGCATGAATCGTTTGCAATTCAGAAAGGTTCAAACTGCGTTTTTCGCCTTCCATATCCAGCACTTGTCCGCCAACCATACCAAAAGTTCCAGCAGCTTTAGACAAGGCAGCTATCAATTCCACCCGAATCTGGCTAGGAAGCTCTGCCATTGCCACCAGGGCATAGGAATCCAGAAAGAGGCTATCTCCCGCCAAAATAGCCATGTCCTCCCCAAATTTCTTATGGCTGGTCAGTTGACCACGGCGGTAATCATCGTTATCCATGGCAGGCAAATCATCGTGAATCAAGCTACCCGTGTGAATCATCTCAAGGGCAGCCGCCACCTGAACGTGAGCTTCTATCAGAGTGACACCAAATCCCTCCAAAAGCTCTAACAAAAGGAGTGGACGCAGGCGCTTGCCACCCGCTCGAATGGAGTAGAGAATGGTCTCGACCAAACGAGGCGCGACAGGATTTTCACCGTAAAACTCTAAAAAGACGTTCTCAATCCAATTCAATCGTTCCACTTGCTTCATTCCATGTCCGTTTCTGTTCCGTCTGCTTGCATGACCTTGACCAAGGTCTTTTCTGCCTTATTGAGAGTTTCTTGGAGTTCTTTTGAAAGTTTCATCCCCTTTTGAAACTCGGCAATTGCATCTTCTAGAGCCACATCACCACTCTCTAGGCGTTGCACAATCTGCTCCAAGTCTGCTAAATTTTCCTCAAATTTCTTTTGTTTTGACATCTTTTACCTCAACTTCTAAGTGACCGTCTCGTAGCTGAATGGTCACATTTTCTTCTGTTTGAACCTTGTGAATACTGTCAATCACCTGTCCATTTTGCTCCACAATCGCATAGCCCCGCGCTACAATACGGCTGGTATCGAGTAGCAAGAGACTATTTGCTAAGCGCTTGACTTCAGCGACCTTATGATCGTAAATCACTGTGGTGTTGTTGCGCAACAGGCGTTTTTGCTGGGCTACCTTTTCTTGATACAGGGCAATTTTTTGAAGTGGCGAATAAGCAAGTAAGCGCTGCTCCAAGACCTGAGCACGTTTTTGCCCTTCATTTCTATATCCGGAAATGGATTGTTTCATGCGCAACTGCAGCTGGTCTAATTTTTGTAAATAAGCATCGTAGAGCCGTTCTGGTTGTCTAAAAATCACGGAATGGGTCAACTTCTCTAAGCGTTCACGGTGATAAACCAGACGATTGCCTACAGCTTTACTCATCCGATTTTCCTGTTGTTTGAGATGAGCCAGCACATCTAATTTCGTTACAGGTGTTGCTAATTCTGCCGCAGCTGTCGGTGTTGCTGCCCGTCTGTCTGCCACAAAATCTGCTAGCGTTGTATCTGTCTCGTGCCCGACACTGGAAATAATTGGAATCCGTGATTCAAAAATTGCGCGGACCACCTCTTCCTCATTAAAGGCCCACAAATCCTCAATAGAGCCACCTCCACGACCGATAATCAGCACGTCAAGATCTTCTCGCTCATTCGCACGACGGATATTTTGTGCAATTTCAAGTGCCGCACCGTCTCCCTGCACCTTGGTCGGATAGAGCACGACTTCTCGACCCGGAAAACGCCTGCTAACTGTTGTGATAATATCACGAATGACCGCACCACTAGGGCTTGTCACCACGCCAATTTTTTGCGCAAATTGTGGCAAGGGCTGTTTAAATCGATCCTGAAAAAGCCCCTCGTCCCCCAATTTCTTTTTCAACTGCTCAAACTGAATCGCAAGTGCCCCAATCCCGTCTGGCTCAGCCTTTTCGATGATAATAGAGTAACTGCCACTCGGCTCATAAATCTGAATCCGTCCGATGACATTGACCTTCATCCCCTCTTCGAGTTCAAAGCCTAAAGACTTGTAAACTCCAGCCCAAACCGTCGCCTGAATCACTGCTTTTTCATCCTTGAGCGAAAAATACTGGTGACTCGGACGCTTACGAAAATTGGAGACTTGACCCGTCAAATAAACCCGTTCTAAATACGGATCTCGATCAAACTTCAACTTCAAGTACTTCGTCAACGACGACACCGACAAATAATTTGGCATACCACTCCTCACTCATTCGAACATGGCCTTTTCTGGCACAATCCTCAGCACAATGTAATACAAGGATTCTGTCTTTTCCGTCCTTTATTATACCAAAAAGAGCGCAAAAAGACTAGGAAAGCAACATCTCGTTCCTTTATAACTCGCTAATCAAGAAGCACTTCAAGCAAGAAGAAAGATAATCATAGCTAATATCTTTTCACCTTTTTGTTCAACAAAAAAACACCTAGTTCACTAAGTGTTTCGAATCACGAAAAGCCCTCATACGAGGCATTGGCTGCAAACGTCAAACTATATCTGGAGAGCAGTGACAAAAATGCAGTAGCCTTTTTCTTTATCTCCCACCTCCAATAAGCTCCCAGCTGCATTGACAGAAGCTACGGTTCTTTTATTTCCAGCTTGTAGCAGTCTACTAGACTGCATGGACAGAACCCTACGGTTCCGTTATTTCCAACTTGTAGCAGTCTACTAGACTGCTACAACCACCCATTTTCTTTGGCGGTGTTGGCGGCTTCGGTGCGGTTTTCGGCACCTAATTTGCTGAGGATGGTGGTCATGTAGTTGCGAATGGTTCCGTTTGAAAGGTACATTTGGTCGGCAATTTCTTTGTTGGATAGGCCTTGTGCGACTTTTTGGAGTAGGATTTGTTCCTGTTTGGTCAGGGGATTTTTCATGGTGAAAAAACTCTCCATGAGCTCTGGCGAGTACTCTTTTTGTCTTTGGAGCACGCGTTCAATGGTCCGCATCAATTCAGCAATGCTCCGTTCTTTCAAGACATAGGCATCCACATCTGCTCGAATTGCACGTTCAAAATAGCCCGGCCGTTTAAAGGTCGTCACCATAATCACTTTTAAGCTCGGGAGCTCCTCTTTTGCCCATTCAAGGACATCGAGACCCGTCATCTCAGGCATTTCAATGTCTAAAATGGCAACATCTACCTTTTCCTTTTGTAAAATAGCTTGCGCTTCTAAGCCATTTCTCGCTGGAAATACTTGGGCTATACCGTCCTGTAATTCCAAGAGCTGACAGAGGGCGTCCCGCAACATGCTTTGGTCTTCAGCAACGAGTATGTTCATCTTTGTCTCCTTTCGGAATCTCTAGCTGAATCTGTGTCGGCTGTTTTAGAGAAACAATCTCTACCCTACCTTGGTAGCGAATGATCCGGTCACGAATGGAGTGCAACTCCTCACCCGTCACCTGCTCAAAGCCAATCCCGTTATCTTCTACTAAAACTCGCACCCAGCCGTCTTTTTCACTCAACTGAATGCGACAACTGCTTGCTTGACTGTGCTTGATAAGGTTATTCCCCAATTCACGCAGGGCCATGGTCAAAGCAGCTTCTTGTTCTCGACCGATTATTAGTTCTTCTTTCTCAATGGTTAAGTCAATTCCTGCCAGCTCAAGCATATTTCCTAAAATCTGCAATTCTTCTTCAAGACTGTGTACTTTTACGGCTTGGACAATCTCTCTGACTTCCTGCATCGAATTTTTGGCAATATCCCGCAAGTCCTGTACTTCTTTTTGTGCCTTTTCATAGGCCCCATGTTCCATAAGGGTCAAGGCTAACTCACTCTTGACACTCAGCATGGCAAAGACATGCCCCAAGGTATCGTGTAAGTCTTGCCCAATCCGATTGCGTTCATTTTCTGCTAAAAGCAGGTTGATAGAGGCATTTTTTGCTGTTAATTCCTGTTCAATCTTTGTTTGCTTGATGATCTGCCTCATGGCATACAACATCCCTAGGCAGACCATATCCATAATTAAGAGAAAAATTTGTGTGGTAACATCTGTATCAGCCAGAACAGGGTAGAGGGTGACGAGCAATACAAGATAAAAGCTCATATAGCGAAACCCTATCAGCTTATCGTCCCCAAAACGCCAGACCAAAATATTCGATAGGAAAAAATTGAACATAGAAATATTGGGGCTTCCATTAAAGGTAACGAAAACCACATAAAAGCAGAGATAGAGCCAAAAGAGGTTGACTACTAGCGGATGTTCCATCATCACAATACCAAGATAAGCAACAATAAACAAAATCGTCAACCAAAAGATATAAAATGGATAGCCACCGCTTAGCGAATAATAAAAGGGAAAAACCAAGTACAGTAAGGATACATAGTACATGATATGGATTTGTTTGAACTTATGCAGTAATCTCACCTTATCTCACTTCCTGTTTCTTTTTTAGCACTAAGGCTAGACCTGCTATTATTATAGTATACAGCAAGACCATTAGTAAAGAGGTGACTTGCAGATGATGATCTTTGATATAGCGTAGGACTAGTTGATTGGCATAGTAAGATGGGGTAAAATGAGCCACCGACTGCATCCAGTCAGGAAGAGCTTCATAGGGCATCCAACTACCACCAAAAATAGCCAATATGAAGTAAAAAATATTGCCCAATACCGTCATCGTCTGCTTATTATCAATCAAGGTTAGGGCTAGACCAATAGCCAGATAGACCACACTCGTTGCTAAGAGTAGGATAGCAGACACAAACCACTCTCCTCCTGTCATTGTCACCCCTCGAAACACAAAGCCAACTGTAAAATTGATAATAATGGAAAGAATAAACGAAACAAAAACGTTTAGCACTTTGGCAAGGTAATACTGGGAAAGGGGGACGGGAGAATGCTGAATCTGCAAAAGCCAACGATTTCTCACATCCTCTTCCAGCATACTAGGAAAGCTAAATAATCCAAAACTACTCATGCTAAAAGCCGTCATCGTCAGCAAATAATTTCTCGTCAACGCTGCTGCATTTTCATAGGATGAGTCAAACATAGAAGAAAACAAGAGGAAAAAGAGGACAGGCATGCCAATTCCCATAATAAAGCCAAAGGCATTTCGTTTGGTTAAGAGGTATTCAATTCTTAATAGAGCTTTCATTATGCTTCCTCCTTGGTCGTATCAAATAGGGTATTGAGTAGAGTTTTATTGGTCATTTCAATCTCCATGATTGGGCAGTTGGCTTTCTGTAGCGCTTTCCAGACCACATCTGCTTCCTTGGTCATAAAACGGAGTCGATCATGACTTTCTTCCATACCATAGACATTCTCCCACGATTCCACCACCGCTCGATACTCTTTTGGAATAGTGAATTGCTTTTCCCGCTCCTCAGAGCGCATTTTAAAAGGAGTCGTATCCCGCAAAAGCTGTCCTTGGTGTAAAACTAAAATACGGTCTGCTGTATGCTCAACTTCTTCGATATAATGCGAAGAATACACAATGGTCACCCCCTTTTCTTTTAAGTCACGGACAATTTCCCAGAAACGCTGGCGGGTTGAGGTATCCATAGCCGTTGTTGGCTCATCTAAAAAGAGAATGGACGGACGACCAATTAAGACTAATACAAAGGACAATAAACGCTTCTGACCGCCAGATAATTTCTCAGCTAGCTGCTGTTTCTGCTCAGGAGAAAAATGTAATAGGGCATCAATTTCCTGATTCGACAAGGAATTTGGATAAATTTCCTGAAAAAAGGCTATCAATTCGCTGACCCTGAGATCGGTCGGAACAGCATTTTCCTGTGGCAAAATACCGACTACCTTTTTCAAAGCTAGATCTGCTACCTGACGTCCCTGAATGTAAATGCTACCACTTGTCACAAACCAATCTCCCAATAAGCAAGATAGCAATGTCGTCTTTCCAGCACCGTTTGGCCCAATAAGAGCGACACACTCACCCTCACCAATCTCAAAGGAAATATCTCGCAAAATCTGCTTTTCCTTTATCGTTTTTGACATGTTTTTGACTTCAATTATGCTCATCTGCGAACCTCCTTTTGTACCTTTATGAGTTTATCGATAAACCGACTCACCTGTCCTAAGACACCAATACCAAATCCTAGAACCGCATAGACTGCCCACGGGAAACCTCCTTCAAATTGTCGCCCTACAAAGTGATAAGTAGCAACTCCTGCAAGGGTTAGGGCAAGCACTTTTACAATCCACTGTTTCATAATATGCTCCTTTTCTCTTTATTGCTAGTATACTCCTTCTCCCTTTCCCTCACTAGATAGGTTTGTCACTAGAAGAAATGACAAATGTCATATTTAGAGGCATGTAAAAAGGGTTGAGACAAATCATGATGAGCTTCTCAGCCTGACATTTTTCAGTGAATCTGAGTTCCCTAGACTATCGGTCTCCTGTTTTAGTCTGACTATGGATTAGGCTATCCAAAAGGACAAAGAAAAAGGCTGGTTGCCCAGCCTTTTTCAGAATTTTATTGTTGATAGAGATTATATCGTCTTTCTGTTTTCATTTGGTACTACGTCACAGATAGAACTGAGACTAGACGACGCTATTACAAGCCCGGTGCTTGACCTAGCTCAGCCTGAAGCATCCAGATGTGTTTTTCAAGACTTGCTTTTGCTCCGTTGAAAATATCATTTGTCACATCATCTCCTTCTACATCGGTCACATCAAGCCCTTGTTGGAACAAGCCAACAAGGTAGCGAAAAACTTCTACGACACGACCCAATTGCACGTCCATTGACAAGCTATAATCACCCGGTACTTCTTTTAATTGACTATTATCACTAAATTCTTTCAAGGTAGAAAATGGTGCTCCACCCAAGGTAATCAAGCGCTCGCTCATCTCGTCAAGATAGCTGTCCAATTCTTCCATGTACTCATCCATTTTTGGATGCCATACAAGAAAGCCACGTCCACGCATATACCAGTGTACTTGGTGGAGAATGGAATGAGCAACTGACAAGTCAGCAACTGCCTGATTCAAAAGTGCTTTTGTTTCTGGTTCTGCTTGAGTTTTTGCAAAGCTCGCAATCTCTGCTGGTGATTGATAAAATTTGTTCATCATAAAGGGCTACCTTCTTTCTCTTATTTATAATCATTATAAATAAAGGCGGTGGAAATTGCAAGTTTTTAGGATTTTATGAGAAAAGTTTCAACATTCACATAAAATGAGAAGGTCATTTTACTCAAAATTAGGATATAATAGTAGGGAAGAAGATATAAGGAGAACCGTATGAAAAAAGTCGTCTTTGTTTGTCTTGGAAATATCTGTCGTAGTCCCATGGCTGAATTTGTCATGAAAGGACTAACGGACCAGTTAATCGTAGAAAGTCGGGCAACGTCCTCGTGGGAGCATGGCAATCCCATTCATCGAGGTACCCAGCAGATATTGCAGCAATACCAGATTCCCTATAATCCCCGCAAAACATCGCAGAAAATGAACCTTGAGACAGCTGAAGAATGTGATTATATCATCGGCATGGATAGCCAGAATGTGGCTGATTTGAAGAAGATGTTGCCTAGCAGACTCCATACTAAAATCTATCCTTTTGCTGAAGAAAGCGTGCCAGATCCTTGGTATACAGGTGACTTCGAAGAAACCTATCGCCTGGTCACTGAGGGCTGTCTTATCTGGAAAAATCGTCTATTATAGTCTTTCCATTTTTAAGGAAACTATCTTTGTCATCCCCCTGGAAAAATGATAAAATGAAAGGGACTACAAGAAAAGAGAAAAAGATGAACAAATTAATTCATTATCTGCAAACGATTAACTTAAAAGATCTCAAAACCTACCTGACACGTTCCACTATCGAAAAAGCCTGTATCGGCTTGATGGTTGTCTGCGCCCTATCCGTCTTTCTCGGTCGCATTCCAATCAAGCAGACGCTGAGCCTAGATAATGGAAAAATGACCTACCATGGTACTGTCACTGCCAATAAAATGTCTGGTCAAGGGAGCCTAACCTTTGAAAATGGTGACAAGTATGAGGGCCAGTTTCAAAATGGAATTTTTAACGGTAAGGGAACCTTTACCTCTACTAGTGGCTGGACCTATGAAGGGGAATTTAAAAATGGGATTGCTGACGGCAAGGGAAAACTGACCACCGAAGCAAAAGTCGTCTACGAAGGAACATTCAAACAAGGAATTTATCAACATGAGAATTAAATGGTTTTCAACAATACGAGTACTAGGAATGCTCTTTGTCCTGCTCTATCACTTCTACATCGCGGTTTTCCCCGGTGGATTTGTCGGAGTAGACCTCTTTTTCACCCTATCTGGCTATCTGACAACCGCCTTGTTTTTAGATGAATATGCCACACATCAAGCCATTGATTTCAAGCGGTTTTTCAATCGGCGTTTTTATCGGATTTTCCCACCTGTTGTCTTGACACTACTGGTTACGACACCGCTTGCCCTGCTAGTCCGTAATGATTTTATCGCTGGGATCGGTCGTCAAATCATGGCGGCACTCGGGTTCATGACCAACTTCTTTGAAATCCTGTCAGGCAATTCTTACGAAAATCAATTTACACCACACCTTTTTCTCCACACTTGGAGCCTTGCCATTGAAGTGCATTTTTATATCCTCTGGGCATTGGTCATCTGGGGCATAACGAGACGAATAAAAACGCTTGGTCAGCTCCGCGGAACAGTCTTTCTTACCTCTAGCGGTTTCTTTCTCATCAGTTTTCTTACTATGTTCGTCTCGAGTTTCTTTGTCAAGAGTTTCTCAACCATTTATTTTGCAACATGGACCCATATCTTTCCATTCTTCTTAGGAAGTATGCTTGCTAGCTTGACTGGTTTGAAAACCCTAACTCGACCGTTTAAAAAAGTGATGGCCAAATGGGACGTAAAACAAACCCTAGCTGTCATTGCAGGTGGCTTGGTCGTTGAACTTCTTCTCCTTTTCTTTTTTAAATTTGACAGCATCTGGACCTATCTTTTTGGTTTTCTCTTGTCAAGCATAGCAACAGCTGTCATGATTTATGGCGCCCGCGTCCTACATGAAAAGACAGAAAACATTCAAGAACCCGCTATTTTACTCTTTTTCTCGAATATTTCCTACGGAATTTACCTCTTCCACTGGCCACTTTACACCATCTTTTCACAGTTACTCAACCATACCTTAGCTGTCCTTTTTACCATTATCTTCTCTACGGTCTTTGCGACTCTTTCCTTCTATCTCATCGAGCCCTATCTGGCTGGAAGAACGGGTAAATTACTGGGACTTGAGATGGATCTCAAACCTTATGCAAAATGGATTTGGACTACTGCAGCTACTCTGATTATCGCTACCATCGGAATTAGCCTCTTTGCGCCACGCTTAGGAAATTTTGAGCGAGAATCACTAGTAAATAATTTATATCAGGCGGAACGCCAAATGACTGCCACCCGTTCTGCAGCTGAAAATGCACAAGCGACGAATTACAATGTCGAAAAAGGGACAACTATCATCGGTGATTCCGTCAGTGTGCGAGCTAGTGAGGGAATCCAAACACTCTTACCTACTGCCCACTTGGATGGAGCTATTAGTCGCAATCTATCCGAAGCAGATAACCTTGTACAACTTTATCAAAAGAGTCATTCTTTAAAAGAAAACGTCGTCATTGCACTTGGAACAAATACGAGCGAAAACTATCAAGAATTATTGAATGAGTTTATTGAAAACTTTCCAAAAGGTCATCGTTTGATTTTTGTTACACCTTATGACGGCAATCATGCTTCAGAACAAGCTCTAACTTACCAAATTGGGCAGTACGAACGTCAATTAGCCAAGAATTACGATTATATCAGTATCGCAGACTGGTATCAGGTCTCCAAAGAGAATCCACACATTTGGACTAATACAGACCTTGTTCATTTCAATCTTGCAACAGGTGGAGCAACACTTTTTGCTCAAACTATTCAATCTGCTCTGGAACAGGCAGATAACCAACCTGTAAAGACAAAATAAGAATAGGAGAAGCTGGATTGAATCCAGTTTCTCCTATTCTTATTTCTGTCTTCCTTGAAATCTCCATTGAAACCGCAGGCGGTCATAGAATGGGAAAAGGAGATGTAAGAGGACCGTGGCTAGTAACCAACCACCGATAATATCTGTTGGATAATGGACCCCAACGTAAATTCGTGAAATTCCTACCAGCATGGCAAGAACTACCAATCCTACCTGCACCAAACGCCTCATAGGAGAGGACTTCATGTGTTGCTGAATCAAAATGACCATGACACCTGCTATCATCAAGGTAGAGGCGGCATGCCAGCTGGGAAAGGAATAGCCGGTCGTGTGAATCAGCCACTCGATACGAGGTCTTGGGCGTTGGTAGACATATTTCAGGGCTGTCGATACGCCTCCCATCACCACAAAACTAAAGAGGATAAAGTAGCTTTCAATCTTCCACTTCTTCTGGTAGCAAAAAAATGCCACAACCAAACAAATAGGTAAGAGAACCGTCACATTCCCAAGTAGGGTAATCGTCGTCCAAAAAAGCGTTGCAAGCGCAGGAAAATCCCCACGAAGGGCTGTTTGAATGTTGCTATCAAAGCCCACCAATTGCTGAGGATAAAATTTTACCATATATCCTAAAATGACAAAGAAGAGGGCTGCAAACGAAGCATTTCGAAAGTAAATTTGTCTATTTTTCATACAAGCAGTATAATCTGATTTTTATAGTTTCTTTAAAATCGGTCGACCTGCACGATACATCACATAAAAGACGAGTGAGAAAATCACGCCTTCTAAGAGATTAAAAGGCAATACCATACCGAACAAATAATTGTTCACCCCTAGAATCTGTCTAATATCAAAATTCGCAAAAGTTGCATAGACTGGGATGGCATAAACATAGTTTAAAGCCAGCATCACAAAGGTCATACCAATTGTCCCCACAAAAGACCCAATGAAATAGGTTTTAAGCGTCTGTTTCTTGCTCCAAATCAGATACAGAGCCAGCATAAAGACGGCGAGGGCTGCAATATTCATCGGCAAGCCAATCACTGTTGACGGACCATTATTGTTTAATAAAAACTTGAGAACCGTCCGCAAAAAGAGAATGCTAAAAGCTGCTCCTAGGTCTAACATTAACATTCCGATTAAAATAGGAACAATCGAAAAATCAATTTCCAAGAAACTCGCTGCCGGAATCAAGGGAAATTTTAGGTACATGAGCAGAAAAGAAACTGCTGAGAGAATGGCAATCCAAGCCATTTTACGTGTATTTGTCATCTTCTTCCTCCAATTTTTAACAAATTAGAGAAGTGGGAAATTGATGTCATCGCACACCTCCACATGGGAAAACACTTGGAATACACCCCCTGTTCTCAGCTGCAAATCAATCTTTTTCCGTCTTCTCCCATCCAGACTATAACTGTCGGTTGTGGAATTGCACCACATCAGCTTGCGCTCGCGGACTATCACCGCCGGTAGGGAATTGCACCCTGCCCCGAAGACTCTTATAGCTATTCCATTTTCATTTTATACTCAGTAACGAATCACAAATCTAACTGTAACATTAGGTAAGTTCTGTTAACAACGTAATAAATACAAATTGAACAACTATGGTTAGTGAATATTTACACTAACCATTATTCATGATACCAAAAAAGACCTGCTCATGCAAGTCTCTGCTATGAAAGTGAGCAATTTACCCTGTTACCTTACAATAGATGTGAGACCTGAGTACAAAAAAGAAGAAACCTGATATGATAAAAGTAACCACACTTCTCATAAAGGAATCTTCTCATGACTAGTATACCACAAAACCTTCGTTATTTGCCACATACGCTCGACACACGTTACCACGCGGTGAAAACGTATCGTGGTGGGGCTTCTGTCGCCTTCATCTGCAGGCGGTATAAGGTCTCAAAAGCCTCTCTCATGCGCTGGAATAAGCGATTTGACGGAACCAAGGACTCTCTCAAAGATAAGTCCCACAGACCACACAAAACTCACCCCAAAGCTCATACTGAGCAAGAAATCAGGTGGATTAAAAACTGTATCCGCAGAAATCCAAATGCAACCCTCATCGAGATTTTCTACAAGCTAAGAGCCAACAAGGGATACGACAGACACCCTTGCTCTCTCTTTCGGGTCTTGAGAAAAATGGGATTCTTCAAGGCGGTTGAAACCAAGAAAGAGGCCTATGTTCCTAAACCCTATGATACACCCACGAAATTAGGAATCAAGTGGCAAATGGACGTGAAGTACGTCCCTAAGCACTGTTACACTGGCACGATGCCTGAAAAATTTTACCAGTACACTGTCATTGACGAAGCAAGCAGAGAGCGATTTATCTATCCCTTCAAGGAACAGTCCTCTTACTCCACTGTCCAGTTTGTCAAAATGGCCATCAAACACTTTCGCTACAAGCCACAAATTATTCAGACCGACAATGGATTTGAGTTTACTCACTTCAAGGAAACCAAGCAGATTCACCCCTTGGATGTGCTTTGTAAAGAGCTGGGCATAGTGCACAAGCTCATTCGACCGCGAACACCTAGACACAACGGCAAAGTGGAACGCAGCCACAGAAACGATAACAGACGCTTTTACCAACACTTGCGATTCTACTCCTACGATGACCTCATCAGGCAGATGAAACGATACCTCTACACCTCTAACAGACTCCCCATGCAGAGCCTAGGTTGGAAATCCCCTATTGAAACAAGAAAATTTCTCCAAGGAGCTAGCTCCTTGGAGATAGAATAGCATATCATGGTTTCTAAAAATAATAGTTTGGTCTCACATCATTGACAAAGGTACACTGCTATGAAAGTGAGCAATTTACCCATCTTATTTCAGCTTATCAGCCTCATACTGGTGGACTAGCTCTAACCCTGCAAATGACTGCTGGCGTAGGGCTTCGTAAATAATCATGCAGACAGTATTTGAGACATTTAAGCTACGGACATGCTCGTCATTCATCGGAATTCGCAACGCTTTTTCGGGATGACGTCGCATAAAATCTTCTGGCAGTCCCTTGTCTTCACGCCCAAAAATAAAGTAATGGTGGCAACCGTCATCGTAGGCTTCGTCTGAATAGGTCTTTTCCGCAAACTTAGAAATCAGATGCACCTTGCCTTCTCCGACCTGAGCCATGAAGTCGTCCAAGCTATCATAAAAACGGACATCGAGCTTATCCCAATAATCCAGACCTGCCCGTTTCATCTTGCGGTCATCAATGGGAAAGCCCATGGGCTTGATAATATGAAGCGGACTGTTGGTTGCTGCACAGGTCCGGGCGATATTCCCTGTATTTTGCGGTATTTGTGGTTCAAACAAAACCACGTGGTTGTGAGATTCTACTTCTTGGTAGGATAGTTCTTCAATGTTCATCAGTTTTCCTCATACTCTTTCAAGTCATACATTCAATGCAAAAAAATAGCCACACTGCCCGGAGTCAAGCTCAGCAAACAGCATGGTGAATGACGATTTCATTCACTTAAATCACAACAGGTTTGATTTAAATCAATGAAAATCTTGTTATTATTATAGCGCAAGCAGCTAGAAGCGTCAAGTAATATGGTTGAAAATTCCTGATTTTTTCAATTTTTTCTCATAATGATTTAATGATTGGAAGCAGATGGAATCACCTAGGTTTAAAACTCTGCACAATGTCTGATTCAGTAGTCGCAGTTTTGGAATCTGTTGAAACAATACAGCTCTAAAACGCAGAAATTTTTTTCTACAAGATTTCGTAATCGTGACAATCATCTCAGCTACTTCCTTATGTCTGTATCTGATTATACCATATGTTCGGTAGTTAAAAAGTAATCTTGGTCGAGGATATACTGGGGAAAATCGTATAATTTTCGTGGTTCTAAAAACAAGACGGTCTGATTCGATAAGCTAATATATTCTACCAACCGTGCCAGTTCTTTCCTCGTTAAATAGGCGCCAATATTGAAAAAGACGAGCAGACGTTTTTTCTGTAGATACTTGTAGATTTGTAACATTTCAAAACTTTTTTCAAAAATGGTATCACTTCTTGTCTCAATCTGAACCCCCAAAGCCTTGATTAGCTCTAAAATGGTAATCTCATCATATTCTAAATCCAATTCATTTTCCAAACATTCAAATACAATTAAATCTGTGATAGTCGATGCCAATTTTTCAATCATGGATTTCACTTCAGACTTTTCATTTAACTGATTTTCTATCGTTGCATGAATTAATTTCAGTAGGGCTGGAGAATTGATATCATAGCCTAAAATATCTGTCACAAGCATCAGTTCATTTCCTGATAATGCCTTGTTTCTCTCATCAAAAATCTTCAAATCATGATTTTCAGGATACTGATAAAAATTTCTAGTAATTGCCGCATAAAGCGCTGTATCCTCAACAGCTAGAATAGTAGGACTTTTAATAGAAAGAGCAGCATCAAAAATAGGCAGATTAATCTTCACCATGATAATCCTCCCCTAGAAAAACAATTCGATCTTCTGTATTTGCAATACTGCCATCCTTTTCTCCATGCAGGTAAATCATTCTCGCAAACTGTTTTTCTGTCACTGTCAATAAAGTAATATGCCCCTTTTGTGGATTATGTTCTCGCAACCGACCAATCATCGCTTGATTAGCTGTTCCATTTAGAAGAAGTTTGCTATAAATTGAAAACTGATGCATGAGGAATCCCTCTCTCAGCAAAAATTTTCGAAATTTACGATAGGCCTTTCGCTCATCGGCAGTATCTGTTGGCATATCAAACATTAATATCATCCGCATATATCGGTAACTCATATCCTAAACTCAGGAACTCCTTTCCCATCACTATTCAATGCTTTTACAACTTTCTTCGTATAATCACTGACAATATTGGAGAGATACATCTCTTTTCCCATATAGGCATAGGTTTCTGAAAAGATAGAAAACAGTTCCCGCTTTATTTTTACAAATGAAAATGTCCGATTCGTATAAACTATTCGATCAATAATGGGCCGAAACGGTTCCATAATATCGCTAGCAAAATTGAATTGGTTAAATTGATTGGCGTGTTTCAAGCCAAACTGGGTCATACAACCTGTCACCACCACTTCACGCGCAAATAAACTTAACAATAAGGTATAGCCGTAATCAAGTGCTGCATTGATATCATTATCCTCTTCCCTCGAAAAACTATTTCCAAACAAGCGATTAAAATAAATTCTCGCCGCATGTCCCTCTCGGTTAGTCGGATCAAAAACTTCCAACTCCCTATGCAATCTAATGAGTGATTCTGACTTCTCATAGAAACCATATTCTCCTAAAACATAACTCTGATTTAGAATTTTCTGGGAAATAATCTCTGTCCACACATACGCCTTCACTTCTTCGTCCCAAGCAACCTGCTTTGATAATTGCAAACTCGAATCATGCCGGCCATAGTAAGGCATGAGCATAGCTGTTGGTAAACGTTTATCATCGCAAAAAATCACTAAAATATTCTCATCTACCAAACGCTTTATCAGCATCGTTGATAACAAAATATCTGTTGTTTCTAACAACAAAATGTCAATCTCGGACAGATGAATCAACTCTGTCCGAGATGCATCTTTAAAAATCAAGTGATTATTCTGATAGGACAACTTCGAGTGAGTATTGACTACTACCGTTCGCCAACCCATTACTCTCCTCCCAACTTTCTCAAATCAATACGGGTTTCATAAAGCCCTGTAACGGACTGATGAATAAGAGTCGCATCTAAGCACTCTTTGGTAGAAGTGTATCGCTTTCTATCAACTGTCTGCTCAAAAAACTTAAAGGCTGCCGGCGCTCCAAAAGCTGTAAAAGCTAACAGATTGCTAAAAGACGAAGCAATTGTCTTAAGGTCTTGTCCATCAGCTTGATTATATAAAGTCTGGATTTGTCTCCATTTATCTTCTGCTAAAACGTATTTCCCTGCAAAATCACCTATGTAATCAAGTAAGTCTTTAAAGCGTTCCACGTTCTCTGTCACATACTCGAGATGATTTTCTTTATCATCGTGCTTTTCAATTCTTTGGGCGTGATAGAGTAAGGCTACCAGTTCTGACGGCAATACCATTTGATTGCCTTTTTGCAGTTCTTTTGCACTAGCTAATAGGCGCCTGCGACCATTCTCAAATTCAAATAAGCTAAACTTCGGCAGTTTCAAAATAGTATCTGCTTGGATATTGTGATATCCTTTCTTTTCCAAGAAAGCAATCGGATCTTGCTCAAAATCTAGTCGCTCCATGATGGTAATCCCAACTAATTCTTTGACGGTTTTTAGTTTCTTGGCCTTACCTTTTTCAATATTTGCAACTACAAAGACAGAATAAGCAATGGTTGGACTATCAAAACCACCGTATTTCTTTGGATCAAGGAAAATATGCTTGGTTTTTCTAGCAATGAGCTTGTCAGAATCCCCCTTCGGTAGAATGGATTCTTTAGAAAAGCCCCCCGTTTGAACCTCTACCTTTTTCACCACATTTACTTGCGGATAGGCGAGAACCTTCCGAATAGTTGCAAAGTCTTTTTTCTTATTCCAAATAATCTCACCTGTTTCGGAATAAACTTCAACAGTTGCTTGTTTAATCTCACTACCATCTGCTAACTTAATCTTCGTTTTAAAGAAATTCAGCAGATTTGAGTAAAATAATTTCTTGGCGGTCGCTTTTCCAAGCTCAGCCTGATGATTCGTTTTTGCAACCAATTTCCGAAGATCAGACTTTTTATATTCACCATAGACAAATTCTGGAGCTAATTTTGGATATTTTTTCAAGAGAGCTGTACCAACAACAGCATTTAAATAAGCATCGTGAGCATGATGATAATCATTGATTTCCCGCACCTTATAAAGCTGAAAGTCCCTTCGGAATTGTGATACGAGTTCAGACTTCAAAGTGACGATTTTAGTCGTTCGAATAACCTTACCCGCCTCATCTTTTTCCTTATTCCAACGACTGTCTAAGATTTGGGCAACGTGTTTGATAATTTGTCGTGTTTCTACTAGTTGGCGTTCAATAAAACCAGCTCTATCTGCTTCTGTTAAACTACCACGCTTTGCTTTTGTTAAATTGTCAAACTTACGTTTCGAAATTAAACCAGCTTTCTGCAGTTGTAACCAATAAGATTCCCTTGCACGAACCACTTCTATGCTTGGAACATTATCTGACTTTCCACGATTTGCTGCAGAACTTGTCAAAACTCGGTTATCCAGCGAATCATCCTTGATAAAACTTTGTGGAATAATGTGGTCAATATCATATTCACCCAACTTATCACGATCCAGCGGATTACCCGTATACATATCACGACCATTTTGAATGTAATAAAGGAACAGACGATCATTTTGAAGACTTTGATTATCTACATCCTTGATACTGATTTTTTCTCCACGAAAATTACCCATTGCATCTTGCAACCGTTTCAAGCGTAGTTGTGAATTTCGTCTTCCCCTGTTCGTCGTCTGATTCTCACGCGCCATTTCAATGACGATATTTTCTGGCGCATGCCCTCCCATCACTCGAACTAACTCATCTACAATTTTTATACTTTGGAGAATGCCTTTTTTTATGGCTGGACTACCTGCTAATCCACGCACGGTATGAGCTAAACTATCTTCTTCGCCAATCACTTGTGCCTTTTCAATGATTTCTTTAAAATCCAAACTATCGTCATGAATCAACTGCATAAAGTTACGATTAGCATGATCATACTTAAGATAATCTAGAATCGTTTGATTTGTTGCTTTATAGCGAATACCATTGATCAGCTTATGAGATAATTTCCCCCAGCCTGTATAATGCCTGCGTTCCAGCTTTTTCAGCTGGTCTTGCGTAAACATCTCACGATACTTCTCAAGACGCTTGCGAATCATCTCCCTATCTTCAAACAAGGTCAAGGTATGGATAATATCTTCAATCACATCTTGATTAGCTTCATCATCTAAAAAGGATTGGTCTAGAATCTTCTTCAAGTCATGATAGGTTCCTAAAGAGGCATTAAAGGCATTTTTTTCCTTGTCTAAACCAGTTAAATCCACAATTCTAAATTCATCAAACTCTTGCTGTAAGTAATTCAACAACTGCTGCTTGCTGACTTTCCGATATTTTTTGAAAACATGATCAAAAATTTCTTGTCGCATATTTGGACAAAAGAACTCTGTTTTGCCTTGCTCATTCACATATTTAACCTTGGTTAATTCATTGTAAACTGCAAAAGTTTCATAGACAAGACTGTGTTTTGGAAGCACTTTTTCAGCTGGTAAATACAGATCATTTGAAGTCATGCGTGTGATAAATTGCCCTGCGGACTCTTCTTTATCAATCACATCCTCAAAATTCCACGGAGTAATCGAATCAACCGAATGGTAAGAAGCCCATGCAAAGCGGCTTCCCTTGCGTGCCAAAGGTCCTACATAATAAGGAATTCTAAAAGTCAAGATTTTCTCAATTTTTTCCCTATGTATCTCTAAAAATGGATAGTACGCACCTTGACGGCGTAAAATCGCCTGCATTTCTCGTAAATGAATTTGGTGAGGAATAGAACCATTATCAAATGTACGCTGTTTTCGCAAAAAATCCTCACGGTCAATTTTATCGATAAAACATTCACTACCTTTGATTTTGGACAAGATGCTCTTGAGGTAACGATAGAAATCTTCCTGCTTCACACCATTTTCAATATAACCTGCATAGCCATTTTTGCTAGTATTTTTGAATATGTCTGAATAGCTATCTGGTGCATGACTCTTGATGAATTCCTTCAACTGAGCTAAGTCCTTCTGATGTTCTTCATACCGTTTGACCATAGAAGCTGATAAAGGTGCCTTGGTGGAGAGATCATTTACGGTTAAAATTCCTGACAATAAAATAGCGTCATATAGGCTCTTAGCAGCTGTAAATAGATCCGCGTACTCATCACCAATTTTACCTAGCAGCTCTTCCAAATCCTCTTCGTAAGTATCTTTTGAAAACTGCAACTTAGCATCTTCAGACAATTGGAAGTTAGATTTAAAATTAGGCTGTAAACCAAGGGATAGGGCAATCAGATTTCCAAAAAGCGTGTTTTTCTTCTCTGTCGGATAATGCTCCACTATATTTTCCAAACGACGAGATTTACTCACTTTTTCTGTTAGCAGCTCCTTGGCATCAATGAGAATTTCTGATAAATGACTTTTATCAAAAGTTCTATCATATTCTGCGACAAACGCTACATACAAACTCTGAATATCTATATTTTCTATCCCTAAATCATCCTCAAACAAAAAATGCCCACGAAACTTCATCATATGGGCCAAGGCCAGATAAACCAAGCGCAAGTCCGCTTTTTCAGTTGAATCAGCTAAGTGCTTTCTCAAATGGTAGATGGTTGGGTAAGTTTGGTGATAGTTCACTTCATCTGCTATATTGCCAAAAATTGGATGACTATCTGCTTCCTTATCTTCAGCTACGAAGAATGACTCTTCTAATCGATGGAAAAACGCACTATCCACTCTATTCATTTCCTCAACGAAAATCTCCTGCAAGTAGCGAAGACGATTTTTTCGACGAGTATACCGCCGTCTAGCAGTCCTTTTGAGACGTGTCGCTTCAGCGGTCTCTCCATTATCAAACAACAAGACCCCGAGCATGTTTTTCTTGATTGACTGCTTGTCAGTGTTTCCCAACACTTTCATCTTTTTAGCAGGAACCTTATAATCATCTGTGATCACGGCCCATCCAACACTATTGGTACCAATGTCTAAACCGATAGAGTATGATTTCTTGCTCATCTGATTTCCTCCTTCATCTGTAAGATGTATTTTTAAAAATGTAAACAAAAATATTAACCTATAAACACTTTCATGAACTCTGCGAAACTTTTTAAATATTTTAACAGTTCGGTTAGCAAAAGAACATCATCTTTTTTTAATTTATAGCGCTTATTTATTGTTATTCCTTAAAATATAATTTATTTATAATTATACCATAAATACTAATTATTTGAACTTTTTTTATGGAAATAAGGCAATAATTTTGATAGGATAAAAGTGGGTTATATTTTAGTTTTAGAGCTGTACCGTTTTAAATCATGAAAAATTAAACAATCCTCTGATAAAACGCTTGCAAAATTTGAGAAAATCTTGTATACTATAGTCATTGGAATTAGCTGAAACAGCACAGCATGTTAAAATAAGGCTTTGTCCGTATTCAACTTCGCAAGAGGTGGCACCGATTCGGTGCTTTTTTTGTTTCCGCTGTCAGTATACCTTATCTACAAAAGGTTTGATTGACTTGCACTGTACTATTTCCACTATCTATAGAAAGTACACTCATAGAGAAACTGTATTTTAGAACCTCGAAAATGATACAATTTCCTCAAATACATCGTTTCTTCACTACTAAAATATGATATAATAGGTTAAGAAAAGGAATCAGTTGGAACGAGAATCTAGCTGAGACGAATGGCGCGATTACGAAATCTTGTAGAAAAAAATTCTGCGAGGTTTTAGAGCTGTGCTGTTTCAACTGATTCCAAAACCCGGATGTTTGTTTGGAAATGTTTCGAGTAGTTTTAGAGCTGTGCTGTTTCAACTGATTCCAAAACTTTGTTCTGCGAGCTCAGCACGACCTTGTTGTTTTAGAGCTGTGCTGTTTCAACTGATTCCAAAACGCTAGATGTGTCTAAAAATGCCGTGTTCATGTTTTAGAGCTGTGCTGTTTCAACTGATTCCAAAACTATTATGATGATTATATCTTACAGGCAGATGTTTTAGAGCTGTGCTGTTTCAACTGATTCCAAAACAATTTACAACGAGGAGCTAAAAGCTCGATTTGTTTTAGAGCTGTGCTGTTTCAACTGATTCCAAAACTCGTTGAACGGTTAGAATTGCTTGAAAAATGTTTTAGAGCTGTGCTGTTTCAACTGATTCCAAAACCAGAAGATGATTTTCCGTTTTAAGAGGTGAGTTTTAGAGCTGTGCTGTTTCAACTGATTCCAAAACCAATACCTATGATTTGTTGTTGAAAAGCCAGTTTTAGAGCTGTGCTGTTTCAACTGATTCCAAAACACCATAAGGGTCAGTTGTAGTTATGGTGAAGTTTTAGAGCTGTGCTGTTTCAACTGATTCCAAAACCGTGATATTCAAAATACTGTCTCCTTGTTAAGTTTTAGAGCTGTGCTGTTTCAACTGATTCCAAAACATGGAAGTATGCAGGAGATGCGACAGAAATGTTTTAGAGCTGTGCTGTTTCAACTGATTCCAAAACACATCGGACGGTTAAGCCTGCTGGAAAGCAGTTTTAGAGCTGTGCTGTTTCAACTGATTCCAAAACCAAGGCAAGACCCTAAGTATCTGATGGATTGTTTTAGAGCTGTGCTGTTTCAACTGATTCCAAAACCAGACGGCAGACGGTAGAGTTAAAGATGTTGTTTTAGAGCTGTGCTGTTTCAACTGATTCCAAAACTTATCGACAGTCTAGTCGGTTTGACAGCGTGTTTTAGAGCTGTGCTGTTTCAACTGATTCCAAAACTCGCCTTGTGTCGCCTCCTTTTCGTCTTGCGTTTTAGAGCTGTGCTGTTTCAACTGATTCCAAAACAAGCTACAGAGTCATGTATAGGTGGCCAGTGTTTTAGAGCTGTGCTGTTTCAACTGATTCCAAAACGGTCACTAATAATCCCCATGTAGCAATCATGTTTTAGAGCTGTGCTGTTTCACTCACCATAGAAAAACCCAACCAGCTTTTCAAAAAGCTGGTTGGGTTTTTGGAGATTATGAAAAATATTTAGGATTGATAATAGTATATCCTATTCTTAACTTTCCGACATCGGTCTTAGGGCTGATTTGCTTGCGCATCAAGAAATCTTTTGCAAGCATAGTAGGTTTGTTCCATGAGCATGGTAATGGTCATAGGACCTACACCTCCAGGAACGGGTGTGATATAGCTTGCGATTTTGTTTACCTCATCAAAGGCCACATCGCCAATCAGCTTACCATTCTCATCACGGTTCATGCCGACATCAATGACGACAGCCCCTTCTTTGACGAAATCCTTGGTCACAAAATGTCCACGTCCGATAGCTACCACTAAAATATCCGCTTCTTGAGCAAGGGCTGGTAGGTTCTCCGTCCGCGAATGAGCAATAGTCACCGTTGCATTAGCATCCAGCAAGAGTTGAGCCATGGGCTTTCCGACAATGTTGCTACGACCAATCACAACAGCTTTTTTACCTTCTGGATTGATGCCATACTCACGTAAGAGCTCCATAATTCCTGCTGGAGTCGAAGGAATCATGACAGGATGTCCACTCCAGAATTTCCCCATGTTCATAGGATGAAAACCGTCTACATCTTTATCCGGATTAATCGCAAGTAAAATTACTTCCTCATCGATATGTGTAGGTAAGGGAAGCTGGACTAGGATACCGTGCCAAGCCGCATCCTGATTATAGCGGGCAATCATCGCTAAAAGTTCCTCTTGAGTGGTCGTATCAGGCAAGCGCACTACTTCGCTACGAAAACCTGCTGCCAAAGCTGAGCGTTCCTTGTTGCGAACATAGACCTGACTAGCAGGATTATCCCCAACCAAAATCACCACAAGCCCCGGTGCTACACCAGTCTTTTCTTTTAGCGCCGCTGTTTTTTCTGCCAACTGTCCCTGCATTTTTTCTGCTAAGGCTTTTCCATCCATTCGTATCATGCTCATCTCCTTTACGTTTTTTCCATTATACCAAAATCCCAGCCCTGCTCCTAGAAATTTTTTATTTCCAATTTCAATCGTTCGCATTTACCAGCAAAAACCGCTGAATAAATCCAGCGGTCATTTTTATATAGTCGTTTAGTTTTGATTTAGTACTAGGCAACGAGTCGCAGGCATAACTGAAGTTAGCTAAGACGAGTTAACGACGTAATAGATTAAAACGAAATGACTATAATACCTTCGACAAGAAATTTTTTGTCCGTTCTTCCTGAGTTTCTTCAAAGACCTGCTGCGGTGTACCGTCTTCTACAACAACACCACCGTCCATGAAGATGACGCGGTCGGCTACCTCACGTGCAAAGCCCATTTCATGGGTGACAATAACCATGGTCATTCCTGACTTGGCCAAGTCCTTCATAACACCTAACACCTCACCAACCATTTCAGGGTCAAGGGCAGAGGTCGGCTCATCAAAGAGTAACACGTCAGGATCCATTGCAAGACCACGCGCAATAGCAATCCGCTGCTGTTGCCCCCCTGATAAGCTCTGCGGATAAGCGTGAGCCTTGTCTGGCAATCCCACTTTTTCAAGTAAGTCATAGGCAATTTTTTCTGCCTCACTCTTTGCCAATCCCTTGGTCTTAATCGGTGACAAGGTGATATTGTCTAAAACGGACATATTTGGGAAAAGATTGAATTGCTGAAAGACCATGCCCATTTTTTCCCTCATTTTGAAAATATTATTCGACTTGTCGGTAATATCCACACCCTCAAAGGTCACCGTACCCTTGGTGGGCACTTCAAGCAAATTCATGGTGCGCAAGAAGGTTGACTTCCCACTACCAGACGGTCCGATAATCACGACCACCTGCCCCTTTTCAATCTCGAGGTCAATTCCCTTTAAGACCTCATTTTTACCGAATGATTTATGAAGATTTTTAATCGAAATAATGGTCTCACGCATGTGTCTGTCCTCCTTTGTTCAACCGTTTCTCAAATGCCTGAATCGCTAAGGTCAAGACACTGGTCATAACCAAATAATAAGCCGCCGCAAACAAGAGAGGAGTCAAGGTCAAGTAAGTCGTTGACGCAACGGTCGTTGCACTGTTCCAAAGCTCGATGACACCAATAGTAGATAAGAGCGAGCTGTCTTTTAAAATGGTCACAAATTCATTTCCTAAGGCTGGCAAAATATTTTTCACCGCTTGAGGCATGATGACCGATTTCATGGCTTCAAAAGGGCGAATCCCGAGAGAATAGGCGGCTTCTAATTGCCCTTTGGGAACAGCGTTAATCCCTGCTCGTACAGTCTCAGATACGTAAGCCCCGCTGTTCATCGAAATCACGATAATCCCTGGTAAGAGGCGTGACAAATCCACAGATAAAATCCCCAACTCAAAGGTCGGTGCTGAGATATTCATAACCGCAAAGGCAATCATGATTTGCACCACCATGGGGGTTCCGCGGAAAATCCAAACATAGATATTAGCCAACCAAGCCAAGGGACGAAATTTGCTGCGTTGGGCAAAAGCCAAAATGATTCCCAAGATACTTCCGAAAAAAACCACTAAGGCTGCAATCATTAAGGTTACAATCGCTCCATAATTAAAATAATCCCAATATTTAGGAAGGAATGAAAAATCCATTTGTTTACCTCTTTTCAAACTGTATGGGTTATATTATATCATTTTTGAATAAAAATACAATAGTTACGACTAAATATTCAATCCATAAAAAAAGCACCGAAGTGCTTTGAAGTGCTTTTTTCATTCTTAGTCAGAATTAGTACAATAATTCATAAATTTCCATTGCAATCAAGTCAATGCTGTCAAATGTGTATGTCTCACGCGCTTGAACATCGCGAAGCGTAAAGACCGAACCATTTTCCTCATCGAAGCTATAAGCAACCTCTGCAACGACAACGCCGTCACGCTCAAAATTACGTTTTAAGGTTCCACCGTCAGTCGCCATAGCTTCCAAACGGTTAATAATTCGCACTAAATGTGATTCCATATCACTTCTCCTAATTTCTTATTATAGAAGTATTTTACCATATTTCCTGCAAAAAGTCTTGATTTATCCATTTTTCTTCTGCTTTCTACTGATTCTCTCGTTATATTTCTGCCTTCATCTGTTCAATTTAGGTAGCAAATTCTTGCAATTTCACTGAATCTTGATATAATAAACCTATATTTGACCTTTATTGACTATTTGGCTGTCCATGACTGAACAATGAGTGATGTAGAGATGTCAAAAACCAATAAAGACTTACATTTCGATAGAAAAGAGGATTGCCCATGCTTTGTCATAACTGTAATATCAATGATGCAACCATTCATCTTTATACAAATCTTAACGGAAAACAACAACAAGTAGACCTCTGCCACAACTGCTACCAAATCATGAAAACAGATCCTAACAATGCTATTTTAAAAGGCTTGGGCGACCTTGCCAATCCAAATAGCATGGATCCCTTTAGCGAATTTTTCAATAATATCGGAGGCATCCCAGGACACACGCCTGCTGGAAAACCGCGCAACCAAACTCCGCCAACCCAAGCAGGGGGAGGCAACCGTGGAAACAACGGAGGTCCAACTCCTCCACCACAACAACCAAAAGGCTTGCTAGACGAATTTGGTATCAACGTGACAGAAATTGCTCGCCGTGGAGACATCGACCCTGTCATCGGACGCGACGAGGAAATCAAGCGTGTCATCGAAATCCTCAACCGCAGAACTAAGAACAATCCTGTCCTTATCGGGGAACCCGGTGTCGGAAAAACAGCTGTTGTCGAAGGCCTAGCCCAAAAAATTGTCGACGGGGATGTCCCACAAAAACTCCAAGGACGTGAAGTCATCCGCCTTGATGTAGTCAGCCTCGTTCAAGGTACTGGTATCCGCGGTCAATTTGAAGAACGCATGCAAAAACTCATGGAAGAAATCCGCAATCGCAAGGAAATCATTCTCTTTATTGATGAAATTCATGAGATTGTAGGTGCTGGCTCTGCTGGTGATGGCAACATGGATGCGGGGAATATTTTGAAACCCGCTCTTGCTCGTGGGGAAATGCAGCTGGTCGGTGCGACTACGCTCAACGAATACCGCATTATTGAAAAAGATGCAGCCTTGGAGCGGCGCATGCAGCCTGTAAAGGTCGATGAGCCAAGTGTGGACGAGACCATTACTATTCTAAAAGGAATCCAAAGTAAGTACCAAGACTATCATCATGTCAAATACACCGATGAAGCCATTGAAGCAGCTGCTATCTTGTCCAACCGCTACATTCAAGATCGCTTCTTGCCAGACAAGGCTATTGACTTGCTGGACGAAGCCGGTTCTAAGATGAACTTGACCTTGAATTTCGTTGATCCAAAAGAGATTGACCAACGCTTGATTGACGCTGAAAATCGCAAGGCCCAGGCCACTCGTGATGAGGACTTTGAAAAAGCAGCCTACTACCGCGACCAAATCGCCAAATACAAGGAAATGCAAAAAGCAACGATTAGCGAAGAAGATATTCCCGTCATTACGGAAAAAGAAATCGAAGCCATTATCGAGCAAAAAACCAATATTCCTGTTGGAGATTTGAAAGAAAAAGAACAGTCACAATTGATCAACCTAGCCAGCGACTTAAAAGCCCATGTCATCGGTCAAGATGAAGCTGTTGATAAGATTTCTAAGGCTATTCGTCGCAATCGGGTCGGTCTCGGCGCACCGAACCGTCCAATCGGAAGTTTCCTTTTCGTTGGACCAACAGGGGTCGGAAAAACCGAGCTATCAAAACAACTAGCCATTGAACTGTTCGGTTCTGCCGATAGCATGATTCGCTTTGACATGTCTGAGTACATGGAAAAACACGCCGTCGCAAAATTAGTCGGAGCGCCTCCAGGCTATGTAGGCTACGAAGAAGCTGGACAATTGACAGAAAAAGTCCGCCGCAATCCATACTCTCTTATCCTACTTGATGAAATTGAAAAAGCCCACCCAGATGTCATGCACATGTTCCTCCAAGTCCTTGATGACGGTCGCTTGACAGACGGACAAGGTCGCACTGTTAGCTTCAAAGATACCATTATCATCATGACCTCCAACGCTGGAACAGGTAAGGTCGAAGCCAGTGTCGGTTTCGGTGCTGCTCTTGAAGGACGAACCCAGTCTGTCCTCGGTCAGTTGAGCAACTTCTTCAGTCCAGAATTTATGAACCGCTTTGACGGCATTATCGAATTCCACGCCCTCAACAAGGAAAACCTCCTTCACATTGTGGATCTTATGCTCCTTGATGTGAACAAACGCTTGGAAACAACAGGACTTACTCTCCACGTGACCGATAAAGTCAAGGAAAAATTAGTCGATTTAGGCTACGATCCGAAAATGGGTGCTCGTCCGCTTCGCAGAACCATTCAAGAGTACATTGAAGACCCATTGACTGACTTCTATTTGGAACATCCTGAAGAAAAGAACCTTCGCGCTGTTTTAACCAGCAAGGGTACGATTTCTATCAAAGCAAAATGATACTCAATAAAAATCAAACACTGGCTAGGCAACGAAACCGAAGATAGAACTGGAGTTCATCAAGGTGAGTTAACAACGCCAGCGTTTGATTTTTGAAGAGTATCGGCTTTCTTTTTCCTATATTTGTGTTATAATTGAAAAAAATCATAGTTGAGGAAGACCAATGACACAGGCTACATTTGGTAAAAAAGAAACAGGAGTGACCTATCAGAATCGCTACGGCGTCTACGCTGTCATTCCCGATACAAAAAAAGAGCAGATTATTCTCGTGCAAGCTCCGAATGGCGCTTGGTTCCTTCCAGGAGGGGAGATTGAAGCTGGAGAAAATCATTTGACTGCTCTCAAGCGTGAATTAATAGAAGAACTGGGCTTTACAGCAGAAATTGGTGAATATTACGGTCAGGCTGATGAATACTTCTACTCCCGTCACCGTGACACCCACTACTACAATCCTGCCTATATCTACGAAGTGATCAGCTACCACGAAATTGGCCAGCCCCTCGAAGACTTTAACCACCTAGCTTGGTTTGACATCGATACAGCGATTGAAAAGCTCAAACGCGGCAGCCACAAATGGGGCATTGAGCAGTGGAAATTGGCTCATCAAGACAACTAATACTCGTCAAATGTTGATTTTTATCGAGTATACGGCTAGTCAAATCCCCCTAAGAGTGCTATAATAAATGCAAAGAATGATTGGAGGTCAAGCATGAAAATCATCAACACGACAAACAGTCAAGCACAGCTCGTGCAAAACCAATTAGCAAACACAGATGCCTTTTTGGTAGAGACCTACTCTGCTGGAAATACAGATGTCATCTTCACCCAAGCACCCCTTCACTACGAACTCTTGATTAGCAACAAATACCGCGCTGTTCAAATGCTAGAAATCGAACAAATTCGGGACTTCTTCCTCAAACGCAAGATTGATACCAAGATTATTAATCAAGCAGGTATCCAAACCATTCATACTGACCGCTTGATTGAAATGTCGATTCCGATTGTGAAATAAGATGAACGAGGCTGAGACAAAAATGTCCAGCCTCGCTTCTTTTATAGTTTGAACAGTTTGACGTATATCAATAGTCAGGGGAGTGACTATTGATACCCGAGCCTAAAAACTAGAAAGCGAAGATGACAAAATCGATTTCTACGACATAACGATTTTTGTCTCATGCCCGTTTTACATAAAGCAGTATTTCAGAGCAAGCAAAAAGCCGAGACTTCTCGGCTTTTCTCATTATCAACTAGACATCTAGTGCGGGGATTTTTTCCTCCTCGCCCACCTGTAAAGACTTACGTTTTGTGTAGCGTTGGCGGATGACATTGAGCTCCTTGAGAAGATCGCTGAGCTCTCGCCTATCGGGATAGGCAGAAGTCATGATTGCTGTAAAATCGACAAAGAAGTTATAGAGTTCAAATAGTTGTGCCCGCAAAATCTTCACCTGACTAGGCATTTGCCCTTTTTCTTCTTCCAAATGCAGCTTATAGATACGGTCAAATGTCGCTTGTGCCGCAACCAACTGTTCCAGATAGGTGGTTAAATAGAGGCTCGACAAGGCTTGTTGGCAGTCTTTCCTTGCGAGAACCTTGAGCAGTTGAGTGATTTTGACACTTTCTTTCTCATAGCTATCTGTAACACTCACCTTGTACTCTTTGAAGACCGTCGATAAGGTGTCATAGGCAGACTTAGTTGCAGGTTCTGTGACACGAGAAAAGGCTCGAATCAAGTTTGACAGGGTTAAGACTGTAGCATCTCGTGCTCTATCTGCCGTCTCCAAAGACTGGGCCGTTTTACTGCTAGTTTTGATGAGGGAGACTTTTTGAAAGGTGTCAAGTACAGTCGAAAATTCCTCTAGCTTTTTGGAATAGACAGCCTCCACCTTATACTCTTTAATAAAACTTGCAATCGCTTCTCTACTTTCGATCATCAATTGAAGAAAGCTAGCGCTATCTAACCCTCTTACTGCCAAATGTTTAATACCATACGTATAAATCATAAAACTCTCCTTTATATTTTTTATGGTTCGCTTTATCTATTCGTAACTTCCTTCAAAAAATAATCAAACGTAAACATTCGGAAGCAAATCTTCAATGAAAAATAGCAGAATTCAAATCGAGGGAGATTAGTTACAACGAAAATCGTCAGACTTGGAACCAAGAGAAAGCAAAAAAACCGAGAAATCTCGGTTTTTGCTGTATCGTTTTTCATTTTCCGTTAGTTGGACACGACCTAGAAAAGGTAATCACATTGATTATCTATTTCGCTTCAAATCCTTCTGCAACCGCTTCTGAGAAGTTTGCTTCAAGGACTGAGGCACAGTGGTCACAGACGGTTGCAAGATGTGGATTACTATTCGTTCCGACACTTGTATCAAGGCGGCGGCAACGCTCACAGACTTCTCCTGCTGCACGTTCAACGCTAAAGGCTACATCTTCAAAGGTTACGCTACCCTCTGGTGCTTCTCCGTCTGCAATTGTCAAGTCTGACACGATAAGAAGCTGCGCCACATCACTACCAATCGCGTTTAGTAGCACCTTGGTCTCTTCGTTTGGATAAACTGTCAAATGTGCCTCAAGAGATTTACCGATGACTTTTTCAGTACGTGCTTCTTCCAAGGCTTTTTGCGCTTTAGTTCGGAATTCCATAAAGGCTGCCCAAGTGTCCAAGATTTCGTCTTGGTTAGCAAAGGTTTCTGCGGCTGGCAATTCTGCTAGTTGGACGAAGTCTTCTGCTTCATGCTCCAAGTAAGACCAGATTTCCTCTGCTGTATGCGGCAGGATTGGAGTCAAGAGCTTGGTCAATTTGACCAACATGTCATAGAATACGGTCTGCATTTGACGGCGCTCCAGCGATTTTGCCCCTTCAATATAGACAACGTCTTTGGCAAAGTCTAGGTAGAAGGCTGACAAGTCAACCGTAACAAAGTTCACAATAGTCTTATAAATATCCAAGAATTTGAAATCCGCATAGGCTTCGCGAATGCTTGCGACCACTTGATTGAAGCGGATAGTCATATATTTGTCCACAGGACGCAAGTCCTCATAAGCTACGCTATCTGTTGCTGGGACAAAGTCTGAGGTATTGGCAATCAAGAAACGAAGGGTATTGCGGATTTTCCGGTAGGTTTCTGAAACTTGACTTAAAATATCCATCGAAATCCGTACATCATTGCTTGAATCAACACTGGTTACCCAAAGGCGCAAGATTTCCGCACCAAATTGTTTTTCCACATCACTTGGCAAGATGGTATTTCCAAGAGACTTAGACATCTTCTCCCCTTTTCCATCCAAGGCAAACCCTTGCGAAAGAATCTGCTTGTAAGGAGCAACTCCGTTTGAGGCAACAGAGGTGATGAGTGATGAGTTGAACCAACCGCGGTACTGGTCAGAGCCTTCCAAGTAGAGGTCTGCTGGATAGCTGAGTTCTGGACGGGTATTCAAGACACCATTCCATGACGAACCTGAATCAAACCATACGTCCATGATGTCAGTTTCCTTGGTAAATGCGCCGTTTGGAGATCCTGGGTGAGTAAAGCCTGATGGCAAGAGATCCTTGGCATCTCGTTCCCACCAGATGATGGAACCATGCTCTGCAAAGAGTTCTGCGACATGTTCAATCGTTTCTTCTGTCATAATTGGTGTTCCATCTTCTGCATAGAAAATTGGAAGTGGCACACCCCACGCACGCTGACGAGAGATGACCCAGTCACCACGGTCACGAATCATGTTGTAAAGACGAACTTTCCCCCATTCGGTATGGAATTTAACTTTTTCGATTTCATCAAGAATATCCTGACGGAATTTTGATACGGAAGCAAACCATTGTGGCACAGCACGCCAGATGATTGGTTTTTTAGTTCGCCAGTCAAATGGGTAGGAGTGAGAGATTTCTTCTTGGGCAAGGAGAAGGTCGCCTAATTTTTCGATAACGGTTGGCACAACCTTATCATAGAATTGTCCTTCAAAATCAACTCCAGCATTTTCCATCATGATACCGCGTTCATTGACAGTAACAGCGACTTCCAAGCCATATTTAACACCGACATTGTAGTCGTCCTCACCAAACCCAGGTGCGGTATGGACGATTCCTGTACCAGAGTCAAGGGTAACATGGTCACCATTCATGACCAATTCGTCTTGTGCTTCGTCCCATGGGTGTGCAGTCACGATGCGGTCCAATTCTTGACCCTTATAGCTTGCGACTACTTGTGGATTCTCCCAGCCGAAACGCTCTGCGAGGCTGTTCAATAATTCTCCTGCTACGACAAATTGACGATTGTCATTTTCAGGTTTCACAACCACATACTCAAAGTCAGGCCCCACAGTCAATCCACGAGAAGCGGTAATGGTAAATGGTGTTGTCGTCCAGACAACGATATAGGTATTGGTATCTAAGATTCCTTTACCGTCTTTGACACGGTTGGCATAGTAAAGAGAGGTTGAAACCAAGTCATGGTATTCGATTTCAGCTTCTGCAAGAGCTGACTCAGATGACCATGACCAGTAGACTGGCTTTGCACCACGGTAGATATAGCCTTTTTTAGCCATTTCACCAAAGACACGGATTTGAGCCGCTTCAAAGTCTGGTGTCAAGGTCACATAAGGATTATCCCAGTCACCAGACACACCGAGGCGTTTGAAATCCTCACGCTGCTTGTCTACTTGGCTAAGAGCATAATCACGGCAGAGTTTGAGGTATTCCACCAAGTCCATCTCCTTGCGTTTCACACCTTGCTTAGACAAGACTTGCTCGATTGGTAGACCATGCGTATCCCAACCTGGAATATAAGGCGCATAGAAGCCTGACATAGACTTAGAACGCACGATGATGTCTTTTGAAATCTTGTTCATAGCGTGTCCAACGTGGATATTCCCATTGGCGTACGGAGGGCCGTCATGCAAGATAAAGTGCGGTTTGCCTTCGTTTAATTCCTGACGTTTTTGGTAGAGCTTTGCCTCTTCCCATTCCTTTTGCCAAACTGGTTCTTTGGTTGGCAAGCCAGCACGCATTGGAAAGGCTGTTTTTCCAAGATTAAGGGTTTCTTTTAGTTTCATAAGTTCTCCTTTTTAAAATTCTAATGTCATTACGATTTCATTGGTGGCTAGGCCTGTCGATTGAAAGCCTAGACTGTCTAAAATCCCACGCATCTTGTGATTTCCGACCACATAGCTGGTGACTAGACGCTTGCAAGTAGAATCATTCTTTGCATAGCGAATGACCCACTTCAAGGCTTCTGTACCATAACCACGATTTTGATAGGCTTGGTCAATCATCAAGCGCCAAATCAGATAACTTTCCTCCTCTTGCTGTTTCATCAAGAGCAGAAAGCCCACCACCTGATTTCCTGCTAGAATCGCCAAGGGCTCAAGCTCGTCCTTTTCACGATAGAGCCAGGCTTGTGCTAGCGAGTAGAGATTAGAAGCCAGACGGCGCTCGTCTTTTTGGGCGACAGACAGCCCAAGGACTGCATCAAATGTTGTCTCATCTACTAGTTGTAATTTTATCATATCACTATAACAATAAAAAAACCTCCGTCAGAAAGGACGAAAGTTCGTGGTACCACCTTAGTTCAGACAGGCAGACTTTGCCTATCCCTCAATTGCTCGTTAACGGAAAGCAAACCGTTTTTCCTTACTGCTTTCAGGAAAAATCAAATAGAATGATGATGAGATAGCTAGGGAATGTAGGTCTTCCACCGTCACCTACTCGCTGAAAATATTGTTATCTTTTCGTGTTTCTATTATCTGTTTTATTCTTCTGTTGTTGCTTCGTAATCTTCAACTGATGCTGCTTCTTGCTCAAGAGCTTCTGCCTGTCTTGCTAATTCAGCCATTTCTTCTGCTGACATTTGACGTGTTACATCCAAATCATCTTCAGGTGTATCCACTGACTCAGCCAAGGCTTCTTCTAGAACTTCACGGAAAGCTTCATCACTCGTTTGCAAGTAAGAAGCTGTTGGACGTAAAATTTCCTCCCATTCAGGCGAATCAACCAAGGCCAACTGGCTCTCAATAGTTGATTTGAGACGTTGATGGAAGACACGTGTCTTGTTCTTCAACTCTTCTGTCTCAACGGCCACTTTTTTGGCATTATCCGTTGCAGTACGTAGAATTTCATTAGCCTTGTCCTTCGACACATTGAGCAAGGATTGGCTGTCGTATTCTGCTTGCTTGATAATGTTAGCTGCTTGTTCTTTCGCAGCAACCTTCACTTTCTCAGCTGTATCCTGGGCCAAAATAACAGATTGACTGAGTGATTCTTTCAATTCGTCAAAGTAAGCAAGACGATCTTTCAAAGATTTGATTTCGATTTCTTGCTCATGATTTTTCCGAACGAGTTCTTCATAATCATCGGTGACAATGTCCAAAAATTCGTCTACTTCTTCTGGATCATATCCTCTAAATTTAGTGCCAAATGTTTTATCTTTGAGCTCTAATGATGTAAGTGCCATAGTTCCCTACTTTCTAATAACTTCTAATTCTAATTTTACTTTACCGTGTTTGGTGTATCCGATGATTTCTTTGAGACGAATTCTGCCAAAACCCCTGACACTGACTAACTGTCCTACTTCTAGGTTTTTCCCGACTTGTGTAACAGGAGAATAATCGACCTTGACTTGCTTTGTTTCAACCAATTGACTGGCCTTCAAGCGCCCCATCCGAAAGACTGCTGAGACGACTTTATCGAGCCGTAAACTCGACACAAGAATCTGCTCCAGACTGGCGTCTGAAAGAGAACCGACTGTCACCGATTGGATGTCTCGTTCCTGGAAGTTGACTGGTGTCCGACTAATCTTTTCAATATCGCTCATCAGAATCGGAACAAAGCGCTTGTCTAAGAGGACATAGGTATGTTCTTCTTCTAGCAGAATATCGCCGATATACTCACGTTTCACACCCAAGCGATTGACCAGGGTTCCTAAAATCTGAGAATGGGTCAAGGTCGCATATTTTCGTGGATAGAGAACCTCGACCATGGCCATTTCAAAATCATTTTCATCCAAGACGTAGTAGTCTGGTGCGATGATGCCACGTGAGTATTCTGTCACAATCAGGCTGCGACTACTCCAATAGCTAAGCTGAAAATGAGCAGCGATAGACTGTGCCATCTCATCCTGCTTGGGATTCAAAAAAGGAGTCAGTCGATAAGAATAGGTCATGTCCACCTGCTGACAGAGATCGATGACCTTTTCAATAAATGCTTTTTCTTCTTTTGGAAAATGCTGGAATAAGTGCTGATAGGTTTGATTCATAGCTTAGCTCTACAACAAATTGATTAAGATTCTCGACAAGAGCTGAATCAAAAAGTATAGCAAAAAGATGGTGAAATCTAATCCAAAAAATTGCAACTTCAAGCGTCTAAAAGGTTCCAAAACTGGTCTGACCAGACTGGTAATGAAACGGCCAATCGAGCTATCATAAGCACTTGGAATCCAGGAAAGCAAGGCGTAAGCAACCAAAACATAGGAATAAATCTTCAAAGCTCTCAATAGGATAAAAATAACAAACGCCATTCGTTCCTACCGTTTCATATCAAAGTCAAAAGCTGCCTCTGATGTATAATGAGGAGCACTTGAGCGAAGTTCTTCCATATTGACTGTTACTTTTGCTGGAGTCAAGAGCCACATGGTATTTGACACCTTTTTCAAATTGCCTGAAAGGACTGAACGGGCTCCATCAAGATAATCGAGACAGCGACGAGCTTGTGTTTCAGACATGTGCTGGAAGTCAATTAAGATACTAGCATCATCGATTAACAATTGGACAATCTCTGGTGCATCTTCGTACTTTTTAGGGTACTTAATATCAATCGTTGAGTTTCCAGTAGCCGTCTTCACAACGGATTGTTCTTCTAGCTGTCTGGTAACTGGTCTTGCACTTGCTTGAGAACGCGTAAACTTAGCTGGTTCTGTCGGTGTTGGCGTAGGAGCTACTCTCATCTTAGGTCCCTCGTTTTCTAATGCGTACGCTTCTTGCTCTCTGTCGTCGTCTATTTCAAAGTAATTAATTATATTTTTAAATGTATCTTTAAAAGCCACGTTTTTCTTCCTTATTTAAAAAATGCTGTCCCGATACGGATAAAGGTTGCTCCGCAAGAAATGGCCTCTGCAAAATCACCACTCATTCCCATACTGAGTTCCGTAAAGGGCATATGGGGTAGATTTCTAGCCTGCAATTGCTCTCTTATTGACTTTGCCTCTGAGAAAATAGTCATGAGTTCTGTATGACTGGCTTCAAAAGGGGCCATGGTCATCAAGCCGACAATTTCCACCTTATCAAGGGACGACAATTGTTCCAAGACCTCATCTAGCTCTTCCACAAGAAAGCCGTGTTTGCTTTCTTCCTTAGAAATATTGACTTGCAGGAAGCACTTCATGGGTTTTTCAGCTCGTTTTTGGATTTCCTGTGCCAGTTTGACCGAATCCAAAGCATGAAAATAATCGACATAATTGATCACATCTTTTACTTTTCTTCTTTGTAAGCTGCCAATTAAGTGCCAGGTGAGTCCTTGGTCTGACAAGGCTTGGTACTTCTCTAAAAATTTATCTACTCGATTTTCGCCAATATGCTGAATTCCAGTAGCAACCAAGTCTTTAGTAATAGAGCTGTCAACATACTTGGTGACAGCTATTACATTGACTAACTCTTGAGAACGATGTGCATGTTTCTTAGCTTGTTCAATAGCAACAAATACAGCATCTTTATTCTGTTGTAAATTCATCTTAACGATTTCTAAAGAATGGCGGAGTGTCTAGCTCATCCTCTTCTTCATCCATCGCAAACTTCTCAACTGAAACGGTTGAATGATTTGTATTTTCAGCTGGACGAAGAATGTTTTCGCGACGCAAATCCCATTCACCAAAGGCTGACGCCTTTGAAGCTGGAGCTTCTGTCTGCGCTACTGGTTGTGAAACAGGGCGACCGATTGGTGCATGTGCATAATCTACACGTTGACGTACTGGTTTTTCACCTGTTTCTTGACGAACGCCTGTTGCGACAACAGTCACACGGATTTCGTCTTTCATCGTCTCATCAATAGAAGTTCCAAGCCAGATATTGACACCTTGGCCAGCTGCTTGATGAACGATTTCAGATGCTTCTTCTGCTTCTGTCAAGGTCATGTCGTAACCACCTGTTACATTGACAATGACATCATTTGCACCATCGATAGTTGTTTCAAGAAGGGGTGAGTAGATAGCCTTACGAGCTGCTTCTACGACACGCTCTTCACCAGAGCCGATACCGATTCCCATGAGGGCATTACCCTTGTTTTCCATAACCGTCTTCACGTCTGCGAAGTCCAAGTTAATCAAACCAGGGTTGGTAATCAAGTCTGTAATTCCTTGAACACCTTGACGAAGGACGTTATCTGCTTCGCTAAGTGCTTCTAGAAGCGGAGTTTTCTTATCAACGATTTCAAGAAGGTTGTTATTTGAGATAATCAACAAGGTATCAACCTGCTCACGAAGGCCTTCGATTCCTTCAATTGCAAAGTTTCCACGTTTGTTTCCTTCAAATCCAAATGGACGAGTAACAACGGCAACTGTCAAGGCTCCCAAGCCTTTTGCAATACGGGCGATGACTGGCGCAGCACCTGTACCAGATCCACCACCCATGCCAGCAGTAATGAAGACCATATCTGCGCCTGTCAATACATTGGTAAGAGCCTCTTCGCTTTCTTCAGCTGCCTTACGACCAACTTCAGGTTGGCCTCCAGCACCGAGTCCACGAGTCAATTTTGGACCTAATTGAATAACGGTTTCCGCTTTTGAGCTGCTAAGCGCTTGAACATCAGTGTTCGCTGCAATAAATTCAACACCAGAAACGCCTTCTTCAATCATGCGGTTAATAGCGTTTCCTCCGCCACCGCCAACACCAATAACTTTAATGACAGCGCCATGAGCTGCTGCTGCTTCAAATGAAAATGTCATAGTTTTATCACCTTTTTTCTTTTCTTATTCAAACATGCTTCCAAACAATCCACGAATGCGATCTGTGATCTTCACTTTTGACTCGTCCTCTTCTGACTCTGAGTAAGGAACATAAGGCCGTTCTTCAACAGATTCAGTAACAACTTCCGTTGGTGCTTCTGATTGAACTGGCTGAATAGCTGGACGAACTTTCGGTGCACTCAATGGAATGTCGATTGGTTTTTGTCGAAGTGTAGCTTCACCGTTCACAGCTGCTTGCGCAATCATTTCAACTTCATCCAAGCTACCAACGTATTCCACTAAGCTAATGACATGAGCAAAGGCTGGGTTGCGGATACCAATCTGATTTGGTACGTATAGTTTGGTATTAACCCCAAAAATCTCTTGGGCAAGTTCTGTAATACCAGGCAATACTGCTACACCACCGACCAAGACGATACCCCCTGGCAAATCCAAGGCACGTGTTCGCTCCAAGTCTTGCTTCACACGGGTGAAAATCTGACGAAGGCGGGCAGAAATCACTTCTGACAAGTAGCGCTCTGTCACTTCGACTGGAGCTGATTCTCCAATCACTTCGACCATGAATTTTTCTTTTTCACTAGCTTCTTGTGGGTAAGCAATTCCGTAATTGAATTTCAAGCTTTCAGCAATGCTTTGAGAAGTTGTCAGCACCTTAGAAATATCTTTGGTGATGTAATCGCCACCTTCTTGATAGATGTTGGTGTATTGCAATTCTTGACCACGCATTACTGCAACAGTTGTCTGTCCACCACCAAGGTCAATGACGATGGCACCAAATTCTTTTTCACCTTCGTTGAGAACTGAACGAGCCAATGAAAGCGGAGAAATCACAACATTTTCTACTTGAACGCCTGCGCGTTCAACGGTCTTACGCAAGTTGTGCAAGATTGTACGCGGACCAGTATAGAGCATGCCACGCATCTCTAAACGAATCCCCATCATACCACGAGGGTCTTTGATGCCTTGGAACCCATCTACCACAAACTCTTCTGGTATAAAGGAAATCACTTCACGTTCTGGAGTCATGCTCTTTGTTAGAGCTGATTTCACAACATTTTGCACATCTACGTCTGTAATTTCTTGTGAATCTGTTGTTACTGGAATCATCCCTTGCGTAGGCTCGATTTGAAGGAGGTTTGCTGGCAAGCCAACATTTACCTTATCAATCCGAATACCAGCTTTTTCTTCAGCTTGTGCAATCGCTGTTTTAATCGCTTTTGCTGCGACGTCAATATTGACAATAATTCCATCTTTCACGCCTGAGCTTTTGACATTGCTCACGCCAATCACATTCATTTCGCCTTCTACATACTCTGCAACCAAGACTTTAACGGAGCTTGTACCGATATCTAATCCCGTAAAAAAGCCATTTCTAGCCATCTTGTCAGTCCTCTCTTACTTCTCAAACTTTTTAAGAATTTTTAGTTCAATGTTTTAAATATAATTATTCACTCTTCATTATACCATACAATATTAAAAAATGGTGATAGAAAAGCTTTTTTCTGTTATTTTTTTCTATTTTGTATAGCTAAATGCACCGACCTCCATGTCCACGACACTAGGGACAAAAAGTCGCTTGGCTATGTTAGGGTAGTAGGGAAGTTTTGTGTCAATCTCACTGAGAGGGATAATCAAGGTGTTCCCATCGTGCATGGTCATGGTCAATAAATCCGTAGTTACCTTGCTTGGGGTCAAATCGATACTCTCTATGTTACGTACTATTTCGGAATCAATCGTTGCTAATTGTAGTGCAAGTTCCTTAACCAAATCTTTATTTGTTAAGTTAATCAAGGTGTGTTGCTCTGGCAGTGCCTCTAGTGGCATGGCTGTTTCAGAAATGTTTCCACTCGATAGCACCAAGCGGTATCCATCCTTATCTTTTAGATAGCCAACTTCCGTGAATTCTTCCACATGAATCGTGAAACGATTAGGAAATTGGAAGGTCATCTGATCTGATTTAACAACGTTGCTGCTGTGTTTGATGTTGTCTTCAATGTTTTTGGTCTCAAGTAAAGTTGTCAAGGCGTAGTCCTTACTCGAAATTCTGCTGTAACGAAGAACAGTCTCTGTATCGATCCGCTGATTTCCAACAACTTCAATTTTCTTTTCTTTACTCAAAGGGCTGATGAAATAGACAGCTAACAAGATCCCCATCATGGCTACCGCAATAATTGGAACAGCTTGTAAGAGGGCCTTGCGGGGAATCGGAGTTCGCGTTACTACTGGCTTTACTTCTAGATCCTGAGAATGCCTGATACTATTTGCGTCCTTTACCTTCTTGGTTTTTACTTTCTGACTCAACTTAGGAGAATGCGCCGGGGCTTTTTCTTCTGGCTTTACTTCTTCTTGTTCTGATTCTACCTCTTGTTGGCTCGCCAAATAAGCCTGATGCCGTTCCTTCCATTGAGCAAGAAAATCGCTTTCTGCTTCTGGTTCCATCTTGGTCTCAGGTGCTTGTTCTTCTACTTGGCTTTCCGCTTCTTCTTGTAGGTCTTGCGGTTCCTGTGTGACTTCTTCCAAGGAGTCCTTTTCCGTCATTCTACGCCTTTCTTTCTATATCTTCTTTCAGCAATTGATAAAAATGATCCAGTGTTTGAATCTCAGTCGAATGTGCCATGTTCTCGATATAGCCTTCTTTTTCTGCCAATAACTGCTCTACTGTCGCCACTAAAGTATCAAAGGCAAGCTCGTCTTCATCTAACTGCTTGGCATAGCCTTTTTCTTCAAAATAACGGGCATTTTCCAGCTGATCGCCACGACTGGCCTTACGACCTAGAGGAACAATCAGATGCAGTTTTTGCATAGCAACCAGCTCAAAAATAGTATTGGAGCCACCACGAGTGATGACCACATCAGCCTCATTCATCAAGGGTTGATACAAATCTGTTACGTAATCTACACGGTATAGTCTCGGCGATAAGTGATTGAGACTACTATCTCCTGTTAGATTGATGATATTAAATCGCTCCGTCAATGCTGTTTGATACTGGCTAATCAGGTCATTAAAGACCTTAGCCCCACCTGATCCCCCCACAAAGAGCAAGGTTGGCAGGTTTTCATCGAGCTGGCTGATAATTTCAGGGAGCTGAATCAGAGTTACGTTTTTGGCTGTTGCTACTTTGGTCACGGCCCCCACATGCTTGACTTTTACTAAGTCACTACTTTGCTCAAAAGTACTGTACATGGTGGTCGCAAATTTGTAGGCGATTTTATTGGCCAAGCCCATGGACAAGTCCGACTCATGGATAAAGACAGGAATGCCTAATACACGCGAGGCAATGACAGGTGGCACCGACACAAAGCCACCTTTTGAAAAGAGGGCTTGTGGGCGGATAGATAATAAAATAGCAATCGATTGGACAATGCCCCAGACTACCTTAAAAACGTCTAGGAGATTTTGCCAGGAAAAATAACGACGCAATTTCCCCGTTGCAATCCCATGAAACTGAACATCTAGTCCTGACTGGATGAGCTGTTGGTATTCAATTCCCTTGCGATCACCGATATAGTGTACTTCCCATCCGTCCTTGAGAAATCGTGGAATCAACAGGAGATTCAAGGTTACATGACCGACTGTTCCACCCCCTGTAAAGACTATTTTTTTCATACATTATCTCTTTCTCTTCAATTCCTCAATGGTCTTAAGGAAACTATCACCACGGACCTCAAAGTTGGCATACATATCCCAGCTGGCATTGGCAGGGCTTAGTAAAACAATATTTCCTGCGGTAGCCAGTTGATAGGCTTTTCTCGTTGCGTCTGCGACATCTTGGGCATCTATATACGACACTCCAGCCTTATCCGCTGCACGTTTCACACGAGGGGCAGACTCACCTAGAACAACCATGTGTTTTAAGCCTACTAAATCTGGTACTAACTCGTCAAATTCATTGCCACGGTCAAGTCCACCCGCAATCAAGATGACCTTGCTATTGTCGAAACCAGACAGGGCTTTTTGGGTTGCTAAAATATTGGTTGACTTGCTGTCATTGTAGAAAGTCACTCCCTCTAGCTGACCTGCGTGTTGCAGACGGTGCTTCACTCCGCCAAAGGTTGACAGGGCTTCTTGAATAGCTTGATTGTCCACTCCCATAATCTTTGCAACCGCAATTGTCGCAAGCGCATTTTCAACATTGTGGCTACCTGGTACACCGATCTCGCTTGCCGCCATGATACGCTCCCCTTTAAAGTAGAGCTGGCCGTCTAAAAGATAGGCTCCATCAACCGTTTCTTGTGTTGAAATAGGTATCACTTGGGCCTTGGTCTTACTAGCCAACGAAGCCGCAATTTCCTGATTCATATTGAGGATAACCATATCATCTGCTGTCATCTCTTCTTGAATCCGCCACTTGGCTGCCACGTATTCTTCAAAAGAGCCATGGTAGTCGATATGAGTCGGCATCAGATTGGTAATGACTGCGATATGGGGACGAAAGGTTTCTGTTCCCATGAGTTGGAAAGAGGACAATTCCATAACGAGAACATCCTCTTTAGTCGCTTCTTGGGCAACAGATGAGGCTGGAAAGCCAATGTTTCCACAGAGCTTAGCTGGTCGTTGCCCCTGATTGAGGACTTCAGCAATCATGGTTGTGGTCGTTGTTTTTCCATTTGAACCAGTAATACCAATGATTGGTGCTTCTGAAATCAGATAAGCCAACTCCACCTCTGTCCAGACAGGAATGCCTTTTTGAAGTGCTTTTTCAACCATAGGATTATCATATCGAATTCCTGGATTTTTCACCAAAAGAGCAAAGTCTTCATCTAATAATTCCAAGGGATGGCTACCGCATATCACACGGATTCCTGCTTCTAAGAGAGCTTGGGCTGTTGGATTTTCCTCAAAAGGTTTTCCGTCATTAACCGTGACAATAGCGCCCAAGCGATCGAGCAGACGCGCCGCTGCCTCACCTGACTTGGCAAGGCCTAGAACCAATACTTTTTTGTTTTCAAATTGTTTTACGTGCTTCATCTTGATACCATACTTTCTATACCTAGCCTATCTATTTTACCTTGAATGCGCTCCTTTTTCAAGCGAAAGTAAAGAGGCTAGAGAAAATTTCCCTAGCCTCTTTGTTCTCTTGTTTAAAGAACTTCATACACCTTGTCTACCGATACCGATAGGGCCTTCTCTTTGGACCTACTGTTTTATCTGGCCTATCCAAGAAATAAATATCGCGCATGGCCCATAGCCCAACCACAACCATTCCGATAACGAGCCACATCTCTGGTGGAGATTGTAACACTTTCAAAAAGCCCAGTAGTAAAGCAATCAAGAGTCCAACCACAATAAAGACTGCCGCCACCACATTCATAGTGCCCTTGATATTGCTCGGTGCGGCGAAAATATAGAATAGTACCAACATAATGGCAACAATCAGATAAAACATAGGCTTAGCCCTCTTCGGCTGCTAATTTTTTCTTCTTAGCGGCTTTGTCACGTTCCGCTTTATTTAAAATTTGTTTGCGTAGACGGATAGATTCTGGTGTAACTTCCATGTACTCATCGTCATTCAAGAATTCAAGCGATTCTTCCAAAGTCAAGATGCGCGGTGTTTTAATCACGGCTGTTTGGTCCTTGGTTGCTGAACGCACGTTGGTCATAGCTTTGGCTGTCGTGATGTTCACTGTCAAGTCGTTTTCACGAGAATTTTCCCCGATAATCATTCCCTCATATACTTCTGTACCTGGGTTAACGAAAATCGTTCCACGTTCTTCAATCCGCATGATAGAGTAAGTGGTTGCTTTTCCTGCATCAATTGAAACCAAGGCGCCACGGTGACGACCACCAATTTCACCTGGAACGACTGGAAGGTATTGGTCAAAGGTATGATTCATGATTCCATAACCACGAGTCATTGAAAGGAATTCGGTTGAATAGCCAATCAAACCACGAGCTGGTACAAGAAAGACCAAACGTGTCTGACCATTTCCCGTTGCCTGCATATCAAGCATTTCACCCTTACGCTCAGAAAGACTTTGGATAACAGAGCCTTGATATTCTTCAGGAGTGTCAATTTGTACGCGCTCAAATGGCTCCATTTTCACACCGTCTACTTCCTTGATGATAACTTCTGGACGTGATACTTGAAGCTCATAACCTTCACGACGCATAGTTTCAATCAAGATAGACAAGTGCAATTCACCACGGCCTGATACCGTCCATTTATCTGGTGAGTCTGTTGCATCAACCCGAAGCGATACGTCTGTTTGCAACTCTGCTAAAAGACGTTCTTCGACCTTACGAGAGGTGATCCATTTCCCTTCACGACCTGCAAATGGTGAGTTATTCACAAGGAAGGTCATTTGAAGGGTTGGCTCATCGATACGAAGCACTGGTAGCGGCTCAATGACATCTGTAGGTGTCACAGTTTCTCCAACGAAGATGTCTTCCATACCAGAAACAGCAATCAAGTCTCCTGCTTTTGCTTCTTGGATTTCCTTACGTTCAAGACCGAAGAAACCAAAGAGTTTTGTGACGCGGAAGTTTTTCGTTGTCCCGTCTAATTTTGAAAGGGTTACTTGGTCACCAACTTTCACTGTTCCACGGAATACACGCCCAATACCAATACGGCCGACGAAATCATTATAGTCCAAAAGCGACACTTGGAATTGCAATGGCTCATCTGAGTTGTCCACTGGAGCTGGAATATGCTCGATAATGGTATCAAAAATTGGAGCCATGGTTTCTTCTTGATCTGCTGGATTATCAGAAAGAGACGATGTTCCATTGATAGCCGATGCGTAGACTACTGGGAATTCCAACTGGTCATCATCTGCACCCAACTCGATAAAGAGTTCTAAGACTTCGTCCACAACTTCTGCTGGACGAGCTGACGGTTTGTCGATTTTGTTGACCACGACGATTGGGGTCAAGTTTTGCTCCAAGGCTTTTTTCAATACAAAACGCGTTTGTGGCATGGTTCCTTCATAGGCATCGACCACAAGGACAACCCCGTCAACCATTTTCATAATCCGCTCTACTTCTCCACCGAAGTCCGCATGTCCTGGTGTGTCCATGATGTTGATCCGAGTTCCGTTATAGGCAACCGCTGTATTTTTTGCAAGGATGGTAATTCCACGCTCTTTTTCAATATCGTTTGAATCCATTGCGCGCTCATCTAACTGTGTACGCTCATCAAGCGTTTGAGATTGCTTGAGCAACTCATCCACCAAGGTCGTTTTCCCGTGGTCAACGTGAGCGATGATCGCGACATTACGAATATCATTTCTTAAATTTGTCATATCTGCCTCTACTTTGTTTAGTTTAACTAAAAAAGTATATCACAGATTTCCATAAAAAGCACTGATAAGCTGATTGTAAATGTTTTCAGATAGGGATTTGAAAATAGTACATCCATTCCTGTCTTCTTTTGCAGTTTGGAAAACGCTTTTATTCAGTTTATTTTTATGCTATACTAATCTCATAAATGAGAAAGAAAAAAGGAGAACCTGATGAAAAAGAGACTGTCTTTATTTCTAGTCGCTGTCTGCAGTAGCCTTGCATTATTTGGTTTTACTCATGTAAAAGCAGATACTCCTATCTATCGTCTTTATAACCGTACGAATGGGGGAGCTCCTCTATACGACATCTGAAAACGAAAAAGATGTTTTATTTAAACAACATGGTTGGGGATATGAAGGTATTGCTTGGAATGCTCCTGATTCTGGAACTCCTGTTTATCGCCTTTACAACGCTGGTTTACAAAATCATCTCTATACTTCAGATGTCAATGAAGTACAGACCCTAATCCGTAAGCATGGTTGGACTGCTGATAATAATGGTCAGCCCGTCTTTTACTCTGGTGGTTCTGCGCCAATCTACCGGGTCTACAACTTTAAATTAAGAGGCCTACATCATTGGACAACCGACGCTAATGAGTACTCTATCCTCCCGAGACATGGCTGGCAACAAGAAGGGGTTAAGTTCTACGCCAATTCCTTAGGAGCACCACTCCAAACTCAATATGCTACACCAGCACCAACGCCAAAACGGCCAAGCGCAGGAACAGGCGCAAACGCGTCTTACTATCCAAATTGTGCAGCAGTCAGAGCCGCTGGTAAAGCCCCTATTTATAAAGGTCAACCCGGTTACGGACCCCATCTAGATCGAGACGGAGACGGTGTTGCCTACGAGTAAAATCAGCAATAACTAAAAAGGGAGTAAAGCTCGATCGCCATTGTATAGAAATCGATTTTGTCAATTTTACTGGCTCATTTCTAGGTTCGGTACCAATAGTCACTCCCCTGACTATTGATATAGTGAATTGAATAAAGGTTAGGACATCGTTAAGTCACTTTGATGAACGCTAGTTCTAGCTGCAATTCCTTACCTTGTCTATTTCTTTCTCAATCCACTATATATGTCATATGTCAAACTGTTAAAACTACAAAATATGGGGCCACGGACTTTTGTCTCAGCCTAATATACGTCAAACTATCAAAGAAACGAGCCTAGGCACTTTTTGCCTAGGCTCGTTTTTTTCACTTTTCTTACAAGATATTCTCAAAGGTATCACGGACGTCTTGTGGCCAGACGCTGGATTGGACTTCGCCGATGTGCTTTTTGCGGAGCAGGAACATGGCAAGGCGTGATTGGCCAATTCCCCCACCGATTGAAAGCGGGAAGAGACCGTTTAGGAGGGCCTTATGCCATTCAAATTCCAGTCGATCTTCATCACCTGTAATAGCTACCTGACGTTTTAGGGCTTCTTCATCAACCCGAATCCCCATAGAGGACAATTCAAAGGCGGATTGCAACTGCTCATTCCAAACTAGAATGTCACCATTCAGTCCCTTAAAGCCATTTTCAGACGGCGTTGTCCAGTCATCGTAGTCCGGCGCTCTGCCGTCATGTGGTTTGCCGTCTGGTAACTCTCCACCAATTCCAATCAGGAAAACAGCTCCATACTCTTTTGCAATGGCGTTTTCTCGCTCTTTTGGTGTCAAATCTGGATAGTGCTCTGCCAATTCTTCCGAATGAATAAAGGTAATTTGCTTAGGCAGTACCGCTTCAATATCATAGCGAGCTTCAACAGCTAGTTCAGTTAATCGAATGGCCTTATAAATCAGCTCGACCGTCTCTTTCAAATAGGCGAGATTGCGTCTGCCGTCTGGAATCACCTTTTCCCAGTCCCATTGGTCTACATAGACTGAGTGAATCGGGTCAAGCGAGTCTTCATCTGGACGAAGCGCCTTCATGTGGACAAACAAGCCCTCCCCTTCATTGAAGCCAAAACGAGCCAAGGTATGGCGTTTCCATTTGGCTAAGGAATGGACCACCTCATAGGTCGCATCGGGAATCAACTTGACATTGACGGTCACCGCGTTTTCAACCCCTGAAAGATTGTCCTGCATCCCGTCTCCAACACGACTCAAAATCGGCCCTTGTACTTCTACAATTTCCAACTTGTCCTTTAAATATTGGGTAAAGGTATTTTTGACAAAGGAAATTTCTTCTTGCTGGTGGATAAAACTCTTCTTCATACTTTATAACCTCCAAAACTATACTCCTATTATAGCTTTTTTAAGGGATATGTAAAGCAAAATATTAAATTTTCTGATAATTTCATGTACCTACTAACATTACTCTTTCAGCAAGTTTTCAAGAGCCTCACAACACTCAGGCGTCGCAAGCCGTGGCCCCCGAACTGCTTTTACTCCTAGCTCCTTCATCCGTGACAAGGGAAAATCGTTGTCAGCAAGCTCGCGTAAGAGCTCTAGCTGCATATATTCCTTGTCTGCCTCAAGTATAAAGGACCTGGTCACACGACAAAGATAGCGAATCGCCTGAATCGGTGCAGTCATGTAAATACAGATTATGTCTCCTGCCTTGATTTTAGGCTTCTGAGCCCAGAGAATCGTACCTTTACTACGCAACTCAGTATCAATATCATAAACTTTGGGGTTGGCAGGGATAAGCCAGCAACAAGGACCAGATGAGACGTGCTTCATTTTCGGAGCGACCAAATCACGACTCTTACTGACGAGCTCAAACAAGACCTCATCTATCAAACTGCCGTCCAAGCTTATCGAAACCCAGGTTTTCTTAGACATGTGGTAGGCGGGATAAATACCCACTGTTGAAAGTAAATTCTTCATCTGCCCAGCTTCTACTTTGATATTGATGATTTCAACCACTCCCTCCTTGTTCGCAACCCCTAGAGCTGTCCACGGCACTTGGGTCACCAAGCCATACCATTTTTGATTGGCCGCATGCCGCAGAGTCGCAATCTCTGGCGCCTTGGTAAAGGGATAGTCAGGATCTTCTTGAAAGCTCTTTTCTATATAGCGGACCAGACGATTTCCTTGGGCAGAATGAAAGGGTTCCGTTTCGGTACAATGCTGCACCACTTGATGCAGAATCTCCGCATAGCGTTCCCGTACCTCACCGACAAAAGAGCCAACCGCACGCTGGATACGAAAGGCATGATATTCCTCATCCATGTCCAAATCCCAGACTTGACTAGTAGCCTTGTCTGGCAAGATTACCTGAATCCGTGCTTCAAAATGCCCCTCCATAAACAGCTGGTAAAAGGTTAAGTTTCCATTTTCTTCCTTAAAACCGTAGTCCAACAGGCGCTCTTTCTGCCAAATTCTATCCTTGAAAAAAGGTTCTTCAAACAACATCTTATCCTCCCCTCTTCTGTTTAAAAAAGAGTGTGGAGTCGCTTCAAAATCGACATTCCTCACTCTTTTAGGGTCTATGTAACGCTGCACTAGTTAGCTGTATCATCTTTATCTGTCTGCTCTCCTTGATCCATGGCTTTTTTAAAGGATGAAATCATCTTGCCAATGGATTCTCCCAACTCAGGCAGGCGTTTTGGTCCAAAAATCAAGAGGGCACCAAGGACCAAGATAATCATTCCCGGTGCTCCAATATCACGTAAGATTCCCATATTAGGTTCTCCTTTTTTCTTTTCTATAATAGAGCCATTTACTGATAGCAACACTAACTTCATAAATGAGAAGAAGCGGCACTGTCATAGCTAAATCACTTGTAAAATCAGCTGGTGTAATGACAACTGCAATTACCAACAAACTAAAGTAGGCATATCTTCTATATTGTATCAAAAATCGCGGACTAAGGATACCAATGGAGGTCAAAAAAGCCACTAAAACTGGAATTTCAAAGACGACTGCCATGGGTAGAGTCGTATGTAACAGGAAAGCCAGATAGTTCTGTGCAGTTAACTGGGTATCAAAGAGCCCCTCTCCAAAGGACAAGAGAACCTGTAAGAGAGCTGGACTGACCAGATAAAAACCAAATGCCAACCCCGCCACAAAACATAGAAAGACAGCTGGAATATACCAAAAAACGCTCCTTGCCTCAGCTTTCTCAAGCGCTGGGACAACAAAGGACCAGACTTGATAGGTCATAAAAGGCAGGGTCAGGGTAAAGGCCACAAGGCTTGCCAGATTGATATAAATCCATAAAATGTCATTAGGTCCTAGGACAATCAACTTCTGAGAAAATCCTTGGGTCAGAAATTGGTAGATACTGCTTGAAAAGTAAAGACTAATCAAGAAACTGAGAAAGAAGAAGGAAAGGGTCCAGATAAAGCGACTCCGAAACTCAGTCAAATGCTCGACAATGGTTAATTCTTGCTTGGTCTTCATGATGTTTCCTGATTCTTCCATGTTAAATAGCCAATCAATGCGATGAGTAGAACTTGTGGTAGGAGAACTTCCTGACTTGGATAAAGGCCGATAAGATCCACCGTTGGGACGCCTTTTATCACATGACTAGGCAAGATATTGGTCAACTGCAGAGCATGGATACTCACTCCAAGCATCTTAAAGGCTAGGGCATACAGCAGCCAAGTCAGATAGTAAAAGACCTTGTGCGGCTTGACAGTGCTGGTTGTTTTCAGCATAACAACGGCTAAAAGCAGCAAGATTAGAAAGGCTAGGGCAATCCCTAAGAGAAATTCATTGAGACTGATTTTCGGCAAAATCCCCGCATAAAAAAGAATGGTTTCTGCACCCTCACGAAAGACCGCTAGAAAGCTGAGCGCAAACATGGAAATGAAGCTACCGCTTGCCGTCACGACCCGCATTTGTTCTTCCATGTAAGCATTCCATTTCTTGACCGAAGACTTGCTATGAAGCCAAATTCCAACGACAATCATCATGATAACTGCCACAATTCCAACTATCCCCTCAATCATTTCACGATTGGTCCCCGATGAAAGGGCAGGGAAAAATTGTTGCAAGGCAATGGCTAAAATCGTACTAGCTAAAAGTCCTACGACTGCTCCGCCATAGACCCAGACAAGCCCTTTTTTCTGCTTGCTAGCTTTTAAAGTGGACACTAGGGCCATGACAATAAGGAGGGCTTCAACCCCTTCGCGAAGCAAAATCAACATGGCGTCAACAGCATTATAGCTTGCAGTAGTATCAATGCTCGACAAATTTGCAATCAGCTGAGCCAATTTTTCTTGATAGGCTACTTCCTCCCCCCGCACCATGATAACGGGTGATTCACTCTCGACACGAGTATAAAGGCTAGGATTTCGCGTGCTGACATCTCCTTCAATTGTCGGCCAAATGGTGATAAATTCCTTCATCAAGGAAGCTCCTTTGGTCTTATCTCCTGTCTCAAAGGCTGTCTTTGCCTGCTCTAGCAAGTCAATTCCATCTTTCAAGGTCAGGTTGGTCGTAACTTGCGCCACTTCCTTTCCATCCTTAAATGCCTGAATCGCATCTTTTAAGTCATCAAAGGAGGTTTGGATAGCGGCATAGTCAATTGGCTCGGTCTCAATGCTGCTGCGCAAGAAAGAAATAGCTGTTTCAATTTTCCCATAGTGACCCGTGCTGGTATCGCGGACAATACCTTCATTGACCGTCCACGTATTGTTGAGTTTTTTGTACCGCTCCTTGATTACTGCGATGTCCTTGCTATCAAGAGCCACCTGCAACTGCTCGTAGTAAGGTACGAGCTTATTCATCAACTTCTCTTTTTCGGCAGCAACATCAACTGGGTGTTGCTCGGCATCAAAATCCAAGAGAGCTTTTGAAACAGCAACTAAATTTTCTTCTGACGGTGTCTTTTCTAATTCCGAAAGACGTTTTATCACTAACTGACCCGCTTTAGAATCGTGGTTGTCGACCTGTGTGAAATCTGCCTGCAATTGAGTAATCAGCTGCTCCACTCTTTCCTTGTCCCCTTTGTTCAAGGCCGTGGTCGCATCTGTAATCATGATAAAGAGATGGCTATAGGATTCTTTTGCAAATACTGGGCTGGTAAATACAGTAAGCACCAATACGGCAGCCAGCACGAGTTTATTCAAATAAGGCTTGACCAATGTACTCTCCTTTTTTTACGCCAGCAAAGCAGGCAAATAAGCCACTTCCGACATGTGTGATATACTCATTTAACTTGTCCAGATTTCCGAGATTGTTCTGAATGGTGATAAACTGTTCTGGATCTTTTTGGAAAGAAATAAAGAGTAGGCCTGAGTCAAATTGCCCCGTTTTCTCATCAATTCCATCTGAATAGGAAAAGGCCCTACGATAAATTTCAATGCCTGTTTCCTTAGCCAGACGAACATGGGAATCAACAGGCACAACTGGCTCACCCTTATCGTCTTTTAAGTCCAAGTCCACCTCGTCAAATTCATCTTTTTGCCCAAAGGCTGCACCGTTTTCCTTGTAGCGACCGAAGGTGTTTTCCTGCTCTTTCAAACTCGTCCTATCCCACGTTTCTAGGAACATCTGAATCCTGCGGACCGCCATATAGGTACCACCCCGCATCCAGTTAGCCTCATCACACCAGATGACTTCCTTAAACTCTTCTTCCGTCTTCCCATTTGCCGTGCCGTCTTTAAACCCAAAAAGGTTGCGTGGCGTTTCCTTGCGATTGCCAATCGCTGCAAAACCAGCTTGACTCCATTTCATGGTTACGAGACTGCGACCTTTTCGGACTAGGTTTCGGACAGCATGAAAAGCAACTTGCGCATCGTCAGCACAGGCCTGAATGACAATATCTCCTCCAGTATAGGCTTCCTTGAGCTGGTCCCTTGGAAAGACTGGTAAATCTCGAAACTCTTTTGGTTTCTTACTTTCCAAACCTAGCTTAGTCAAAAAAGCAGGTGAAATCCCAAAAGTAAGGGTCAGGCGGTGGGGATTCAGACCAACCGTCTCTCCTGTGTCGAATGGTGGAAGATACCCGTTGTCCCCATCTTCTTTTACCAGCTTTCCAGCCACTAATTTCTCACTGTAATTTGTCCAATCTTTGAACATCTGAATGACTTCATCCTTGTCTGTTGAATGCAGGTCAAGTACAACGAAATACACATTTTTCTGGGTCGGAGTCACGATTCCTGCCTGGTGTTCCCCATAAAAAGAAATAGCTTCATTTCCTTCTACCTTTGCAGTTTCGCCAGTCACCTTATGCGCGAAAAAAGCAGACGCACCAGAGGCTCCAAGCGCAAGCCCAGCTCCTCCTATACCTGCTTTTTTTAAAAATTCGCGACGATCCATTTTTTTATCAAACCATTTTTCGTCTTTTGTCATTGTTTATTTCCCGTCCAAGATAATCCCCATTTGAGAAAGTGGCTCACCTAACTTGGTTACTGCTTCAGCCAGGGCTTTCGTATCTTCCTTGCTCAAATCTGTATAGAGTTTATAGTGCGTGTCATCTGTCATGTATTGATCCAGCAGACCATTCACATTCTTAAATTCTTTTTCAAGAGTCGTAACAAGGCTAGAATCTTTGTTCTCCAAGACTGGCTTAAAGAGTTCAAAAATCTTCTCTGCTCCTTCGATGTTGGCTCTGAAGTCATACAGGTCTGTGTGGGAATACACTTCTTCTTCCCCAGTAATCTTGCTTGTGGCTACTTCATTTAGCAAATCAACCGCCCCTGTCAACATGATCTCAGGTGTCACTTCTACAGTTGCAATTTTCGCTTTTAATTCCTTGATGTCATTGACTAATTGATCCGCATACTGTTCCGTACCTGTTGTGGTATTTTCTTCCCAAAGAATTTTTTCAATGCGGTGGAAACCTGACCAACCGTCTTCTGTTTTGTTTTCTTCCATATAGTCTACCAATCGGAAGTCAATTTTCACATCTGATTCGCCAAAGCTTTCTGCAATCGGCTCTGAACGCTCATAGGCCATCCGAATAACTGGATAGACTGTTTTCGCTTCTTCTAATTTGCCATCTTTGAGTAATTGGGCAAAATTTTCCGTATCGGTCAACAATTGTCCGATTTGTGCTTCTACAAATACTTTGTAATCAGTCGTTGCTTTGTCCAATGCTTTTTGGTCGACCTGCATCGTTGTGCTTTCTTGCGTTGTCTCCTGTGTCGATGTTGCCGTTCCACACGCTGTCAATAAAAGCGCTGATGATAATAGAACAATACCAAGTTTTTTCATCTTCATTCCCTTTCCTTAAAAACCTTTCTCTATTATAGCATAGCTTTTCTCATTTTTGAACAATTATCTGACAATTTTAATGCTGATTAGAATGATACTAATCAACATTATCCTGTCTGTACTCGCACAGTTTATCGACAGATATTCGTACGAAAAGTACGAACCTCTCGTCTAAAAGAAGAATACATGGCATTCAAAAAAGGATAGGAATCATCTCCTATCCTTTTACTCCTTTTATCATCCGCTAGGCGAAATTAATCTTTTTTGGCACGATATACAAATCCTGCAAGTCCTACTAAGGCAAGACCCACTACACCCATCCAGATAGAGGCAGCTTCACCTGTACGTGGAAGAATGGTTTTTGGTCTGACAGGTACTCTTCCACTTGGAGGTGGTGTTTGACTAGATGACATCGGAGTGGATGAACTGCTTGAAGGCTCTGTTGACGAACTTGGTTCAGTCGATGATGAACTTGGCTCCGTTGATGATGGCGGAGGTGTTTGCGTTTTCTTATTTGCAAACTTACCAAGGTCAACTGTCTGACCATCTTCTGAAACCGTCACTTCACGTGTTTCTGTACTCAAATCGTAACCAGAAATTGTTTTTTCTTCTGCAAGCGTATACGTTCCATAAGGAATTGACTTAAAGGTCGCAGTTCCTTTTGAATCCGTCGTTTCTCGAGCAACAACTGTATCACCCTGTTTCAAGACAAAGACAACACCTGGCAAGACTTTAAATTCATCGTCTGCATCAACTTTAGTGACAGTCACACTACCCTTGATTAGATGGTTCTCAAATGTTTTTAGATCAACCACTTGTCCATCTTTAGCAATCTTCACTTCACGTGTTTCTGTACTCAAGACATAACCATCTAGTGTTGATTTCTCAACAAGGGTATACTCACCATATGGGACAGCTTCAAAAATAGCTTCTCCGTTTTCATTTGTTTTTGCTGTTGCAACTTCTTTATCATCTTGTTTCAAAGCAAAGACAACGCCTGGCAATAATTTTGTTTTATCATCTGCATCGACTTTGGTTACTTTGACACTGCCTTTAATTGGACGATTTTCAAAATCAGAAACTTCTACCACTTGATCCAATTCTGAAATCATCACTTCACGTTTTTCATCGCTCAAGATATACCCATCAATAGTTGATACCTCAACTAATGTATAGGCTCCCTTCGTAAGATCATCAAAACGAGCTTCTCCGTTTGCATCGGTTTTCTTTCTTGCAATTTCTTTATCACCTTGTTTCAAGGCAAAAACAACACCTGACAATCGTTTTGCTTTATCGTCTGCGTCCACTTTAGTAACTTTAATACTGCCTTTAATTTGTTTGTTCACAATGTTGCCTAAAGAAATCACCTGATGATCCTCATCGATTGTCACTTCTCTTGGTTCAAAATTAAGAGCATAACCATCAACAGTTGATTTTTCAACAAGGGTATAGGTTCCTTCTGGGATTCCTTCAAACTGTACAATACCATTTGTATCTGATGTTGCAGTATATAATTCCTTATCGCCTTGTTTTAAAGCAAACTCAACTCCAGCTAAAGCATATACTGGCGTAGAAGAACTCCGTTCATTTACGACCGTAGCCGCGCGATCGACAACACCACCACCAGAAGGCGACTCTTGATACACAATAGAAGATGAAATATAACAACCTTTTGGTGCAGCTTCGCCTTCTTGATCCGCCCGTAGAGAGGCAGCAGAACGATCGACAACACCACCATGATTATAAATCGGAGGAGTGATTATACTAGAATGAGAGCCTGGAGGACATGGAACATCTGAAACTTTCCTAAATTCTATTACACCTGTGATGAGTTTCTTATTTGCAACCTGATAGTGAGCTGTTTGCACAGCCTCTTGATTCAAATCAATCGTCTGCGTAGGATTTTCAGGAAGCTTATAGCCATCTGGCGCTTCAATTTCTGTAACAGTATAGACCCCTAGAGGTAGGTTGCTCACAGTAGCTTTCCCATCACGATCAGTGGTTACACGTTTTACTTCTTGTCCATCTGCATCGGAAACTTGAAAGACAGCACCACCTAAATGTAGAGATTTATTCTTACTATCAACTTTTTCAATTTGAATATCTTTATGAGGGACACAGACTTCTTTTTGGGCATAACTATCCAAGGCTTTTGCCCACTCTTGAGTATCTTCTTTTTCTAATAAAACAATAATCCCTGACTTCTTGCTTTTTCCTGAAGTTTTATCTTTGTAAATTGCTTCTGGAACATACCAAATCCCTGTATCTACTAGATAATTTCCATGTGAGATGAACACATACTTCGTATGGGTATTGTTTTGAGTGGTATATTCAATACCATCGCTCTTGACAGTTTTTTCAAATAAATGTGTCACATCTTGCCATGTATCGCTGTGAGAACGATAGCCTGCAAGTTCTTCATCTTCTGGAACTGCATAGATTTCTAAGTGAGTATCATCATTAATCGGAACAGTTCGATCGTTTGGATAGCGGAATGTTAACTCACTTCCAGTACCTGATACCCTAACATTTGTTACGGTTTTAAACGACCTGTTGATAGGGTTGATTTCTGTCAATTTTGAGAGAAGCTCAACAGGGTTGTCCGGAGTCACACTATTGATTGAAGCGATGTCTTTCTGACTCCAGAAAACTACATTATAGGTATAGGAGTATTCTCGACCAGCATAAGTTCCTGTAAATGTATGAACCCCATTCTGTGATAATTTATCCTGATCCAGTGTTTCAATATACTCTGTATGAATACGAATGTCTTGGTGCTTTTCTACGTAATCAGTGAAGACGTAGGTAATGGCCTTAGTCGCTGGATCATAGTGAGCTGTTGCCACCAGTTCTCCGCCATTATCAGTCGTATAAATATCTTTTGCCCGAGCAATATTTTGTTGCATCAAGTCATTAAAACGAGTCTCTTGTGGCAACTGTACTGTGAAGAAGTCTCCTTTTTTCAAGGAAAGATTTTCATTCTTCAAAGTCCCATCAAAATGAGTCTGGATATTTTGGAAGGCATTGGCAGAATAATCTTCACCTGGTCCTGCCCATTTACCACCACCGTTATACTTATAATGGCGAATCGAAACATCCGTAAAGTCATTATTCACATTTCTACCAACTTTACAGGAATCACCATAAACATAGCTAATATTCGTATCTGATTCTGATGCATCTACTGCGAATACCTGGCCTACACTAGCAACATTACTGGCTAGCAATCCTAGTGTGGCACCAAGGTATACGAACTTTTTAAAAAACTTTTTCATATTGTTCACAATCCTTATCATTTAGCCTATAGACACATTCTCCCCCAAGAAGGGCAGTGTATCCCTACTTTTTCAGTTCTTGTAAAAATCAATTAGCCATATCTCCCCAACTAGGCTTGATTGTACGGGATAACTAAAGAGTTTTCCACCATTCTTACATGAAATGAAATACCTTATTTGAATCATCAGCTCATCTTAATCAATGCTCCAATAATTTAGAGTGTTCAAGCTACATACAGCTCGAATGACAATCTATCACTTTCTTCAGCCTCAAAAAGACTGAGTGATTTTTTCAAAACTATATTTACTTTTTTATATCTAATACAGTCCCCTTTCTCCCTGTATTTTTGCATCATCTTATTCCCGTTTAGTGTCTGCGACAAAAGCTAGACTTCATGATACCGCACAAAACCTAGCTTTTCTTTTATTTTTTGACACCTTCTTATATTATTATATCATATTTGACGGGGTATGTAAAACATTGATTATTCAACTTTAATTATCCCCCTGAATTTTTAAAAGCGTTTTTTGTAATCCTTTCCATGATTTGCTCCATCTGAACAAAAAAACTCCAAAAAATGAGCAAAACCCATTAGGAGATGCTCACTTTCTATACGATTGTTCATAAAGAAAAAAACAATAAAAACTACTATTTATTTGGTTCCTTTACCGAAAAGAAGAGAATTGGATTTCCTCTATCTGCTGACAAATCAGTTGAACAGCCGCCTCTAAACTCAGCTCAGCTGATAGCAAGACTTCTTCTTCCCAGCCAAGATAGTCCTTATCAATCCACCACCGTTTCATATCCTCCGGTGTAAAATCAGCCCTTTTGGAACGAGTAGCATGCCGCTTAACCGTTTCTTCAAAGGGGATGTCATAGTAATAGGCATAGACACGAGGAGCAAACAGCTGATGCAATTGCGCTAGCATCTCCCCATAAATATCAGCTTCATAAAAGCCTTCAACAATGACCAGCAAATCCTCTGCATGCCCGAAGCGTGCAATGGTTTCTGTTAGCCCAATGGATAAATTCCCTGGTTCAACCTTTTCTTTCAACATGGTTCTTCTAACATTATCTTGAGAAACCACCAAGGTTTTACGGCCATAGTGATGTTGCAAGGCCTCTGCCAGGCTCGTCTTTCCTGAACCAGAATTGCCGCGGATAATGACTAAAGTTGCCACTAGCTTACTCCTGTCATCAAGCGAACGTATTCTCGCTTGATACAACGATTCATCACCACATCGTCACGACCTGCGACTTCTAAAATAGCTGCTGCCTCTTCGTTTTGAAGCTCTAATTGGGCCCAGAAAATCTTGGCATTTGTTTCAACAAACTCACGCGCCACATCTGGCAAAAACTCACTTCTACGAAATACATTCACGATATCAATCGCTACAGGAACATCCGCCAGAGTCGCATAGACTGTCTCTCCTAAAATCTCGCTAGCAGCTAGACGAGGATTGATTGGGATAATCTGATACCCCATGTCCTGCATAAATTTCGCAATGCGGTTGCTAACCGTTTCTTCGCGATTGGACAGGCCTACCACTGCAATGGTCTTGCTATTAGCTAGATAACTCTTCACTTGTTCATCTGTTGGATTTTGAAATTCGTACATGGTACTTCCTCCTTTTTCTTTATTATATCATGAAAACCCTCACATTTTGCAAAAATAAAAGGCCTGAAATCAACAGATTTTCTGTCAACTTCAAACCCTTTAATTACCATTCACATTGTCCACTCTTGGCAACATGAAGCTAAAATCGTTCAACCTAATGCGCTCATTTTCCCATTTCTAGGCTCGGAGCTAAAGCACCTCACCAAGTTACTAGAGTACTAATACTTATAGGCACGAAGCTAAAATGGTTCACTGAACTGCCCTCGCTTTCGGGTTTCTGGACTCGGGGCTAAAACAGTCCACTGGACATTACTCGCGCTTTCCTATTTTTAGGCACGAGGCTAAAACAGTCCACTGGACATTACTCGCGCTTTCCTATTTTTAGGCACGAGGCTAAAATGGTTCACTGAACTACCCTCGCTTTCGGGTTTCTGGGCTCGGGGCTAAAACAGTCCACTGGACATTACTCGCGCTTTCCTGTTTTTAGGCACGAGGCTAAAACAGTCCACTGGACTGTTTTACTCCTCGACAAACTGGCTGTTGTATAGATTCGCATAGAAGCCCTGCTGAGTCATCAGAGTATCGTGGTTGCCTTGTTCGATGATATTGCCGTCTTTCATAACTAAGATGAGATCCGCATTTCGGATAGTGGATAGACGGTGAGCGATGACAAAGGAAGTACGGCCTTCCATCAGTTTATCCATGGCCTTCTGGAGTAATTCCTCCGTCCTTGTGTCAACAGAGCTGGTTGCCTCATCAAGGATAAGGAGAGGAGCATTTTTCAACAAGGCACGCGCAATGGTTAACAATTGTTTTTGCCCAACAGATAAAGTTACCGTATCATCTAGCAGGGTATCATATCCTTTAGGCAAGGTCATGATAAAATGGTGAACTCCAACTGCTTTGGCAGCTTCGATAACCGCTTCATCTGAAACATTGCTTTGGTTGTAAATCAGATTTTCCTTAATCGTTCCTTCAAAGAGCCAGGTATCTTGTAAGACCATACTAAAGGCAGCGTGGACTTCAGATCGTTTCATGCTTTTAATATCAATCCCGTCAATCAAAATACGACCTTGATTAATGTCATAGAACTTCATCAAGAGATTGACAATGGTCGTCTTTCCAGCTCCTGTTGGTCCCACAATGGCAATTTTTTGCCCAGCCTTAGCTGTTGCGGAGAAGTCATGGATAATGGTCTGATCAGGCAAATACCCAAAGGACACATGGTCAAAGGTCACATCTCCTTTTACAGAAGACAACTGTTGCGGTCTTGCTTGGTCATCTTCCATTTCTTGTTCACCCAAGAACTCAAAGACACGTCCCATCGCTGCACTGGCTGATTGTAAAACGGTCAAGCCCTGGGCAATCTGAGAAAGGGGTTGAGAGAAGATCCGCACATAGACCATAAAGGCCACAATCGTCCCCATGGTCGCATGACCATTTAGAGTCAAAGCAGCACCAGTCACCACAACCATGACATAGCCGAAGTTTCCGATAAACATCATCATGGGCATCATAATCCCAGAAATAAACTGTGATTTCCACATGCTGCCGTAGAGTGCTTGGTTGAGCATTTCAAACTGCCCTTTTACTTCTCCTCCCGCATGATAACTCATCACTACCTGATGACCAGAGTACATTTCTTCAACGTAGCCATTGACTTTGGCAAGATTTGCCTGCTGGCTCTTGAAAAAGCCCTTAGCACGCCCCATGATAATGCCAACAAAGACAAAGCCAAACAAGACCGATCCAATTGCTACAAAGGACAGAGTCACATTGGTTTTAAACATCATAATGAGCGCAGCAATCAAGAGAATACTAGAAAAAAGGACTGTCCCCAAACTTTGGTTGAGGGATTGGCTAGCCGTATCCACGTCATTAGTCACACGAGATAAGGTATCCCCTTGGGAATGACTATCAAAATAGCCTAGAGGAAGCTTGTTGATTTTTTCTGCAATAGCTGTCCGCAAGCGTTTTGAAAAATGCTGAACAATCGTTGAAATCGTAAAGGACTGAGCGTAGTTGACCACCGCACCAATTCCATAAAGAATAGCTAGGGTCATCGCGATTTCAGAAACTTTATCAGTATCAATCCCCGTCATCAAACCCTTAGTAATCAAGTCTGTAATCTCGCTGAGTTTATCAGGACCAATCACCGTGATAATGCCTGAGATAATCGCTCCAATCACCGCAACGACAAAAGGAACTTGGAAGCCTTTGATATAGGGCTTCATCTGGCTAAATAAAGAAGATTTTTTATTTTCCATTTTCCAATTCCTCCTTCGATAATTGTGAATAAGCAATTTCTTGATAAACTTCGTTCTGTGCAAGTAATTCCTGATGCGTTCCCTGACCGACTACTTTTCCGTTGTCAAGCACCAAGATTTGATCCGCATCCATAATAGTTGAAATCCGCTGTGCAACAATCAACTTGGTCATACCAGCAGTACGCTTTGCGAGTTCCTCCCGAAGAGTACGATCCGTACGATAATCAAGAGCTGAGAAGGAGTCATCAAAAATCAAAATTTCAGGCTTACGAGCAAGGGCACGGGCAATCGCGAGACGCTGGCGCTGCCCACCTGAGAAATTGCTTCCAGACTGGGCAACGTGGGAAGATAGGCCGTCCTCTTTTTCCTCGACAAAGCTTTTGGCCTGCGCTAAATCTAACGCCTCCCAAATGGCTTCGTCATTGAGTGGACTTTCCTTGCTTTCCCCAAAGTCGATATTGCTACGGATATCCCCAGAAAATAAAACCGCTTTTTGCGGAATATAGCCGACTTTGGCATGTAAATCCGCCTCACTGTAATCTCTCACATCGACACCGTCCAACAGAATGCGCCCCTCACTCACATCGTAAAAACGTGGAATCAAATTGACCAAGGTAGATTTCCCAGAACCTGTTGAGCCAATGAAGGCAACAGTATCGCCTGCTTTGGCGGTAAAGTTAATATGTTCAATGACTGCCTCTGAGGCGTCTGAATAACGGAAAGTCACATCATCAAAGACGATTTGATCTACATTTCCTTGTCCAACTTGCGACACTTGAGGCGAAGTAATGGAAGAGGTCAAATCCAAGACCTCGTTGATCCGCTTGGTCGACACTAAAACACGAGGCAAAATGATAAATAAGGCACTCATCATCATAAAGCCCATGACAACCTGCATGGCATAGGACGTAAAGACCACCATATCACTGAAAATTGGCAGCTTATCTGTTAGCTCAGCTTCGTTGATAAGATAGGCCCCAATCCAATAAATAGCCAAACTCAACCCACTTGAAATCGTCATCATAACTGGATTCATAATAGCCATTAAGCGACTGACAAACAAGTTAAGCGCTGTTAATTCTTCATTGGCCTGAGCAAACTTGCCGTCCTGATAGTCTTCAGCATTATAGGCACGAACGACACGGATACCGGTCAAACCCTCACGCGTCACACTGTTCAAACGATCGGTCAATTTTTGGACAATGGTTTGCTTTGGAAAGGCTAATGTCACCAAAATGGTCATCATGACAAGGTTAATCAAGACAGCCGCAATGACTGCCCACAACCAGTGGTCCGACTTCCCAACAATCTTGCTCAACGCCCAAACGGCCATAATCGGCCCACGAGTCGCTACCTGCAGACCCATGGTAAACAAGAGCTGAATCTGGGTCAAATCATTGGTCGTTCTCGTCAACAAACTAGGAACGCTAAAGCGTTTGACCTCCGCATCCGAGTAATCTAAGACACGATGAAAAATGTCCTTCCGCAAACGGGTCGTAAAACTCGCTGCTAAGCGCGAAGCCATAAAACCGACCATGACGGAAGCACCAAAACTGGCTAACGATAAGCCCAGCATTTTAAGTCCAGGCGACCAGAGATCTGAAGTCGTCGTATCTGGTAATTGCAAGAGCTTGGTGATTTCTGACATGTAGCTTGGCACTTCTAACTCCAACCACACTGTCAGACAGACAAAGGCAATACTAGCTAGAATCATCAACCACTCTTTGCTATTTAAGCGTTTAAATAGTTTACTCATTCTTTCTCCTTCTGCTCAATTTTCTCTAAATTATGATGAAGTTGTTGGATAACGTTAGAAAAGACTGCTAGATCTTCTGTTGCAATTCCCGCGATAAGTTGCTTGCGCACATTGCCCCAAAAATCACTCATTTTCTGACTCTTTTCCTTTGCACTATCAGACAAGCGCACGATTTTCTTGCGCTTGTCCACCTTGGACGACTCAACTACGATAAAGCCATTTTTTTCCATACGCTTGATGAGGTTGCTCGTCACAGACTTGGAAATTTTCAGATGATGTTCAATATCTTTTATAAAAATCTCTTCATCTTGGTGCATCGCAAGATAATGGAGAACATGCCCTTGCGGGCCTCCTAGCAATTCCATGTCGGCATCTCGCGCGACAGAATGAATCGCAGATCCCATCTTATGGGCTAGTCTTTTAAATTCTTGAAGTGGATCTGTTGTCATGATCATCTTCCTTTCAAAATTCGTTATCACGAGAACAATTTTAGCACTTTCCAATCAGATGTCAAGAAAAAAGTTCTCGTGAGAACGATTTCTGTTTGCGAGTATTTCCAGTCTTTTCTAGGTCGATGAATGATAACATAACTCCATTACTATCAAAATTAGCATTTTTCGATACTTTATTAGATAGTGCAGACACAAGCAATCTCCTTAGGAGTTTTATTGCTAAATGTTAAGGTTACGGTCTCAAAATTTCCCTTATTCGTAACAATATAAGTATTGTGAATCATACCACTTCAGATTAAGTGCATAACAAAAAAGAGCCAAACAGCTCTTTTTGTTATGCACTTTCTTCTTTTTTTGCGAATTGACTAGTGTAGAGGTCATAATAGAAGCCTCTATCAGCTAGAAGACTTTCATGATTTCCCTGCTCGATGATTTGCCCGTCTTTCAAGACCAAAATCTTATCCGCTTCTTGAATCGTTGATAAGCGGTGGGCAATGACAAAGCTTGTTCGACCTTTCATCAGATGTTTCATTGCCTTTTGAATCAAAAGCTCAAGACGGGTATCAACCGAGCTAGTCGCCTCATCTAAAATTAAGATTTTTGGATCTGCTAGAAGAGCCCGTGCAATGGTCAATAGTTGCTTTTGCCCCAGCGAGATATTGCTCGATTCTTGGTTCATCTCCATGTTGTAACCACCAGGAAGCGTCCGAATGAAGTGGTCAACATTTGCGGCCTTGGCTGCTGCGATGATTTCCTCATCTGTTGCCGCTAAATTTCCAAAACGAAGATTTTCCTTGATCGTTCCCTCATAGAGCCAAGCATCCTGCAAGACCATGCCAAATTGCTGGCGGTATTTCTGACGAGAAAGATGGCGAATATCATGTCCGTCCACAGTAATCGCTCCACTGGTCACATCATAAAAGCGCATCAAGAGATTGATAAGCGTCGTCTTTCCAGCTCCTGTTGGTCCAACAATCGCAACCATCTCCCCCGGTTTCACTTCTAGATTAAAATCTCGAATCAAGGGTTTGTTTTCTACATATTGGAAATCCACATGCTTGAAGCTGACTTGGCCTGTCAAATCCTGCGTCAACTCTTCTTTCTCTTCCATTGCCTCATCTGTCTCATCTAAGACTTGGAAAATCCGCTCAAGCGATGACTGAGCACTCTGCAAAGGCCCCGCTAACTGTGTCAAATTCTGAATGGGCTGACTAACCTGCCACACGTATTGGACAAAAGCTTGCATATTTCCGATTGTCAAACGTCCTGCGATGACCTGCAGACCACCGACAACGGCAACAATCAAATAAGTCAAATCAGACACCGCATGTAGGACAGGCATCATCAAACCTGAAATAAAGCTCGCCTTAAATCCTACATTCTGTAAAGTATGCGTAATTTCTTGAAAATCTTCCGTTGATGCTTCCTCACGACCATAAAGCTTAAGAACATTGAAGCCAGACAAGTTCTCCTGCACAAACCCATTGAGCCGTCCCAAGATAGCTGCTTGCTCCTTGAAATAGGGTTGCGATTTTTTAAGGATAAATTGAGCACCAAAGTAAGTCAGAGGAATGCTGACCATGACAATCAAGGCCAATTTAAAATTCAAAAAGAGCATCATGGCTACTACAAGGGTAATGGTAAATACCGCATTCACCAACTGAAGCACACTTTGCTGGAGAGCATTTGATACTGTCTCGACATCGCTCGTGAAACGTCCCAGAACATCTCCAAACTGCTGCTTGTCAAAATAAGACACCGGGATACGGTTGATTTTGCGACTCAAATCATTGCGCAAATCCGCCACCGTCTGCTGAACTGCATTGGTCATGAAATAGTTGGAATAATAAGCCCCGATTTCATAAAAGAGCGCACGGACAACATACAGCAGCAAAATCCAGAAAATATAGGTCACATTGATTCCTGCACCTGCCACACCTCTTGCCATGTCCATGAGATTTTTGGTCAATTCGGTAATCGCAAGCCCTAAGACAAAGGGCTCTAAGACACTCATCACGACACTCATAATCTTGAGGAAAATGGCTACAAAAAGCGCCAGTTTATACACTTTCAAATAGCTCCATAAACGAGCAAAACTAGATGATGGTTTCATGTCTCCTCCTATTCTTCTGTCAATGATTGGCTGTTCAGCTGAGAATTGGCAATTTCACGGTAGATATCATTACTTTCCATGAGCTCCTCATGCGTACCGCGACCGATGATTTCCCCCTTATCAAGTACGATAATTTGATCAGCATCCATAATAGTTCCCACACGCTGTGCTACAATCAGCACAGTCGCATTTTCCGTTACTTCTTTCAAACGGCGACGCAAAATCGCATCTGTCTTATAGTCCAAGGCTGAAAAGGAATCGTCAAAAATATAAATGTCTGGTTCTTTGACCACCGCACGAGCAATCGACAAGCGTTGCTTTTGCCCACCAGATAGGTTACTGCCTCCTTCTGCCAAGTGAGTATCAAACTGCTCTTCCTTGCTTTCGATAAACTCACGTGCCTGCGCCACATCGGCAGCCTGATGCAATTCCTCATGACTGGCATCTTCTTTTCCGTAACGGAGATTTTCTGCAATCGTTCCTGTAAAGAGTAGTGCCTTCTGCGGAATAAAGCCAATTTTTTGACGGAGCGCCTTGAGATTATATGCACGCACATCAACTCCGTCAACTAGAATTTTTCCAAGAGTGACATCATAAAAACGTGGAATCAACTGCACCAAAGAGGATTTTCCAGAACCTGTTGAGCCGATAAAGGCAATGGTCTCCCCTGGTTTTGCTTTAAAGGAAATATTGTGCAAGACTGGACTTTCTGTCTCTCCTGGATAGGCAAAGGTCACATTGTCAAACTCTAGATAACCCTTAGTCTCTGTCTCCGTAATCCCATCTTCATTTGGGCTAATCGAAATTGGCATATCCATGACCTCTTTCAAACGCTCGCTTGACACAGCCGTCCGAGGATACATGGTAAAGAGATTTGATAACAGAAGAAATGACAAGAGCGCATGGAAACTGTACTCAATAAAGGCCACCAAGTCCCCAATCTGCAACTCCCCGCGACCAAGTGGCGCTAGGGCAAACCAGACGATAGATACAATCATAGCAATGATAATTTGGACAAACAAGGGCTCTGTCAAGCCTGTTAACTTGAACAAACGATTGGAATTTTGCGCATACAGATCATTTTGCTCTGCAAAGCGTTCTTCTTGAAATCCCTCTCTAGCAAAGGCACGAATCACCCGTAATCCTGTCAGATTTTCCCGTGCATACTGGTTGATTTTATCCAAGGTTTTCTGTTGTTTTTCAGATAGGGGGCGGGTTTTTACGGCCACATACCAGACCACCATGGCTAAAAATGGCATGGCAAAAGCCACAATCCAAGCCATAGAGGGACTAGTCAAGAAAATCATCATCACACTTGAAATCATCATCAAAGGGGTGATGATACCTAATTTCAAAACCTGTTCTGCAAACTGCATCAAAACAAAGGCGTCACTCGTCATCCGTGTCACCAAGGATGAAACCCCGATTTGTTCATATTCATGATGAGAATATTCCTGCAACTTAGCATAGAGGTCATTTCGCATATCGCGGACCATGCTAGTGGTCAATTTACTAGCCCCATACGACAACACAATCCGCCCCATTGTTCCAAGAACAATCACCACGAGCATCATCATCGCCCAGAAATACAGACGCTCTGTATCTCGGCTATTGACACCCTCATCAATCATTCGGGCTAAAACGGTTGGTAGACCAAGGTTAACAACCACGAAAAAAATGGCACCGATAAAGTCCAAGACCAACCATTTGGGATATTTTTTCAAATAAGACCAGATGTAGTTCATTTCTCCTCCTTCACATAACAAGAAAAAAGCACTAGACAGCACTTTTTTCGATTTATTTATACCCAGTATAACAGAGTTTTCAGAGAAACTCAACCGTTCGACTTTCTGAAAACCTTCTCTTTTTTCACTGATTCAAGGAAATCCCTTTCAGATTGACAATACCTGCATTCGCATAATCTTTCCGTAGAAAGGCTTGAATGTTTTCCATATTTTCTCTGACACCATGCAGAAAAGCTTCTTGGGAATAAAAGGCAATATGGGGTGTCAAAAGGACATTATCCATTGCCATAAACGGCAAGGCGGTCAAATCAGGATCCTCACTCGAGACCACATCTAAAATGGCATAGGAAAGCGTACCGTCTGACAGGGCTGTAACCAAGTCTTCTTCCTTTACAACGCCTCCACGAGATGAATTGATAAAGACTGGAGCTTTTGTGGCCAAACTAAACAAGGATTGATTGAGCAACTCCTTCGTCTTATCATTTAATGGCAGATGACTCGAGATATAGTCACTCTCTGTAAAAACCGTCTCAAGAGAGACTGCCTCTACTCCTGTTTGAGCAAAGACTTTTTCAGCCACAAAAGGATCGTAGGCAATGACGCGACAGCCAAAAGCCCGCAGCCGCTCCGTAATCAGCCTTGGAATATTACCAAATCCGATTAGACCCACGGTCAGAGAAGACAAGCGGCGCATATCTGGAAAAAGCTCATAGTCCCATTTTTTATCAACTTTAATCGATTGGTTAAAATCATGCAAACGACGGTTGTGCATCAAAATGGCTGCAACAACATAATTGGCCACTTCATCTGTACAGTAACTGGCAAGATGAGACACGGGCAGCTTCTTCTTGGTCGCGTAGCCTAGATCAATACTATTAAAACCAATAGAGCGATAAAGAACCAACTTCAGATTGGGGAGATTTTCTAGAACACGCTGTGTCAGGGGTTCATAGACCGCAATCACCACATCCGCATCCTTGGCATTTGCGATTATCTCCTCTTCTGTCTGGCTTACCTTGACCTCGATTGTCACATCAAGTCCCAGTTCACCTATCACTTCCTGTTCATAATCCAGCATATGATCTTCAAATAGTCTAACAATTTTCATAAAGAGCCCTTTCTCTTACACAAACCATTTCGCCATTAAAATAATGAAAATCAGTGAAATAAAGGTTCTTTCTAAAAAGATAACCACCACATCAATGAAGGACATTTTTTTGTTGGTCGAGGTGAGCAAAGTCGCAGTTTCTGACAAATAGATAATCTGCATAATACTCATTGTAGCAATGATGACACGGCTGACATCTGACTGGATGGATTGTCCTAGAATAACCGGTAGATAGTTGTCCGCAAAGCCAGACATAATCGCACTCGCTGTTTGCTTGGCTTCTTCTACTCCAAAGAGGGCTAAAATTCCTTCTACTGGAAGAGAAATCCATTTCAAGAGTGGAGTGTAGAGAGACACAACCAAGGCCAAGGTTCCCCAGCAGACGATAATTGGGGTTAACCAGAAGACGTAGAAGCCCATATTGTCTACTTTCGCAGTGAAATTGGATAGACTAGCCGAGTTGGCACGAAAGATAGCCTTATCCAAACCTCTAGCAAATACATTCCCTTCTTTATGCAAATCAACTGTCATCTCGGTTGAACCATTCGCATAGGTATTCGGATAATTTGAAATAGGTGGAATACGCACACCGATAAAGGCTACAAGGGCTCCAATAACTGTCAGACCCATGAAAATTAGACCAAAATGATCAATAACACCGAGAACTGAACTCACTAGCACAACCCATCCGACACTTCCAGTCGCAAATTGTGACCCGATGATAGCCATTTCTTTCACTGTAAAATAGCCTTTTTCAAACAATTCTTCTGTTGCCATGATAGCCGCATTACCAGGGCCAATCCAAGCGCTAATAATGTTTACTGCACAAATTTCAGATACTTTAAATAAGGGCTTCATTACAATTCCGACTAGCTCACCGATGAATTCCATTGCACCAAATTCCAAGATAAAGGTCTGAAATAGGAGCATCACAGGCACCAACACAGACAATTGCGTAGCCAACGACAGCATCGCCCCTCCCGTATCTGGTGAGGTGATAAAGTCTGGACCTACTTTAAAGTATACCATGAGAGCGATGACCGCACCGATGACACGATTCAAAGTGTAAAACGGAGTTGTTGAAAAGAACTTTTTCAACAAGCGTTGTTTACGGATGATTGTGTCTGGCTTAATCTGATCTACCACTGCTAAAGCTGCACTCAATACAATAAAGAAGATGACGATAACTGTCAACGGAGCATTAAAGTTTGCTACAAATTGTTTTAAGTAGTAAAAGAGAATGGTATCAATTTTCCCTCCAAAGTTAAAAGGGAACAAGACAAAAAGTACACCGAAAAGCGTACAGCTAATAAATTTGAATAGACCCATTAGTCTATTTTGGGAAATTGCTTGGTTCATGACAAAACTCCTTTTTCGTTTTTGGAACACCGTTCCATTTTATTATAAAACTTTGTGAATTTTTTGTCAATCTTTTTTTGAAAATGATTTCATTTTTTGATAACAGAAACCTTTTTCATGATATAATAGTAAAACAAAGGAGGCTTTATGACTGACCATCGTATCAAAACCTTAGACAGTGCTGTTCTCATTCTAGATAGTTTGGCAGAGCAGGCTCCACTTGGTGTCTCTGAAATTGCGAGACAGACCGGTCTTTCTAAAACGACTGTTTTTCGACTACTCAAGGCTCTTGAATATCATCATTTTGTCATTCAATTGGACCAAGAAGAATATGCGTTAGGCTACGGTACCTTAAAATATCAACCTCCAATAATTCATAATCGTCAGTTGATTGACCTAGTCAAGCCGCACATGAGACGATTTACTGAAAAGACTGGGGAAACCATCAATCTTGCAGTTCACTATGACCAAACTGTTTATATTATTCATACGGAAATCGGGGAACAGTACCTCTTACAATTTTCTCTGACTCCTTCTGCGAAGCTTTATTGTTCTTCTATCGGAAAAATATTCCTCAGTCAGATGAGTGACAACGAACTAAGAGACTATTACTCTCAAGAACTAACAGCAAGGACACATCATTCTATTACCAACTATGAAGACTTTCAAGCTGAAAAGACCAGTATCTTAACAACTGGCATTGCCTATGATCGGGAAGAATATGAGTACGGCCTAACCTGCCTTGCGACAGGCTTATTCCAAAATGGCAAAGTCATTGCCGCAATTGGTTGCTCTGGTCCAAGCAGTCGCCTAGCCTTCAAAGGCTTTGACTACCTCGAAGAACAACTCACAGAAACCGCCACTGCCATCAATCAATTATTGTCGTAAACGAAAGAACCAGCGCCCGATTGGGTGCTGGTTTCCTTGATTATAACAGCTTCACTCTTCAATCCGAGTGATAAGTGCCACATCCTTGATTGGGTTGTCTAGCTGTTTACCCCCATTCTCTTTCAACACAGCCTTGACTCGCCAATCGTATGATCGTTTCTGATATAAAAATCCTCGTGCTCGTTTTTCATTCATAAACAACAGGATACCGATACAGTTACAACTCTGCCCTTAGCAAGCTATCATTTCACTAACCCTGTTTTTGAGGAAACAAGGGAATGACATTCTCAAACTTAGAGATACTCTCTCGGTAAGGATCAAAAAATTGGTCATCAAATCCAAATAGTTGGCTGATGTACTTAGTCGAAACCTTAGAGTATCTTGTTAAATCAGCTAAAGTCAGTAAATGATGAGATAAGATAACATCTAGAATACTTCTAATTTTACTTGGATGCCTGAGAGGAATATCTAGATCCAAAGGTTCGACCACTTTATAGTCTTTTTTGGAAATTTGTCTATAGAAATATGCATTTTGCTGAGGTGTCAGCAATCCTAATTTATAAGCTCTATATTCTAAAGCTTGAATCGATACATTATATTTTTGCTTCAATAAAACATACTGATCAGGATTACTGGTCCGTGTTCCAACCAAGGCCTGAAAATCATGCAGGAATGGTTTTTCTGGCAACAGGAAATAGGAAGCAAATTGATTGGCTTCTCTTTCTTTTTCATCTAATTTAGTTGTCGAAAGCTCCTCAAAATCAACTCTTTGATGCAATAGCAAATGCCCTAACTCATGTGCCAAATCAAAATTTCTACGCACGGACGATTTTCCTACTCCTAGTATAATAAAGGGGCGCCCCTTCTTTGACCAGGCACTGTAGGCATCTGCTTGCCCATTAATTAATCTTTCTGAAATATAGATCCCTGATTTTTCTAAGCGATAGAGAAGATTACTGTTATCAGGAGTGATTTCTAATACATCACGAGCAATCATCGCAATCTCATGAATTGCCACACCATCTTGAAAAAGCTGATTGGTCTGATGGCACAATTCATAAATCGTTTGATGAGGAATCTCTACAAACTGTTCGAGATAATCAATCATCTGATTTAATTTTTCAAGGTAAATACTCTGGATACGAATCGCCTTTTTTGTTTCCAAATCAGCATTTCGAAAAGCAATTTGACTCAAATCAAATTGAGGTAGCTGCTCTTCTTCGTTAAAATAATCAATTGATATATGGAAAAGATGCGATAAAGTCATCAGGTGCTTCATTTTCGGCGACGTTTGATTGTTTTCAAACTGCCAGATTGCCTGCTCGCTCACCTGCAATTTTTCTGCCAATTCAGAGCGACTCAGTCCATTTAATAAGCGCATCTCCTCCAAAATATGACCATTAAACATGGAACATCCCTTTCTAATGCAACTATCCTTGTTTCTGAATAGCTACGCGTGGTACAATACCAAACTCCTCAATGTCCTTGATGTCAGACAAATCAGTCAAACCTTGATACTTGTCATCATTGAAATCAACTGGACTTGAAGCGATGTATTCAGATAGATCTTGTAATAGTAACAACTTTCCTTGACGCGCATCAGGCATAACCACTTGAATGAGCTCTAGTTGAATATTACCTAGTTTTACCCCACTAAAATTCACTTAAATCTCAAACTGTTATTCAATATTTATATCTACCAACTCAAACAAATGAATAAAAGGAACTTTAAGTGAAATTTCAAAATGGATTTTCTGTTCACAAAAAATATTTCCTTCAAATTAGATATTGATACACTTCATCCTTAAAATCAATCAATTTTTTTCTATATGCATCCAATTCATCTTCATAAATAATTACCCCAGGATGAGATTCAGACCTAATAAAGAAACAATTCTTACCTGGTCTTGAATCAAATGCCTCTTTTACATGGGCTAAGGCATTTCTTAATTTTCGTTGTTCTTCCCATCTCTCTTTGGTTTCTTCTGGTATGTCATACATTTTACAAAAAGTATCAATTTTTTGCTCGTAATTTCCGTAAATACTTTTATTATCAAGCTTTTGTTCGATTTCAGCATGCTCACTCATATACATTCCTCGAAGCGCATTCAATTCATCCCACCTCGATAGACCAATATCTATACATTCTTTAAATTTATTTTCGATATCATCTATAGTATAATTGTCGTCTGCAGCAATTGAAATAAAAGAAAAATTTGTGAATAAATTTATATTTTTTTCAAATTTCAATTTTTCAATGACCTTCTCTGAAATTGTGCTATATTCATTCCTAGAATACAACACAAAAAAACGTCTATAATTTTCTGACTTTCGAACATCAACCAAATAGTCCAGACCTTTTTCAGCTTCGATTCCACCACCTAAATCAAAATCTGAAATAAAAAAATCATATCTCTGTTCTCCACCTCTAAATAATAACTTTTTCCTTGCTTCAGCGATATCACTCACCACATTAATATTAGGAGAATAGCCTTTTTCTATAATACGCTCCTTAACAGCTTTAACTCTACTTTCATGAGGACGTTTATTGGAGCCGGTTATTTTATCTTCTAACCAAATAATATTAACTTTGCTTCTCACTGTTAACCTCTTTCATATTAATACTAAAACTCACAAACTCTCCATCGTCATCTACCCGAATAGCCCATCCGTAGTCATCACAAATTTCCTTTACTATAAACAATCCTACACCTGTTCCATATTCTTTCGACGACACACCTAGATCAAAAATTTTTTCAACTGGGGCATTTTTTTTTGAAATTGGAGAGGTATCTGAAGAAATATAAAGCGTATTATTTAGTTCCTCAAATCCAACTGCAATTTGATTTGCACCATTATCCGCTGCATTTGTAATAAGATTATCTAATAGTACCGCAAATTCAAAAACATCTACCTCTATTCCAAACTCATCACCACTTATTTCAGTAATTATTTTGTCTCTATGAGGACTCACTTTTAGATAGCTTTTAACATATGTTTTCATATCAATGACTTGCTTGCCAATTAAATCATAAGAACCCAATTTTAAAAACTGACGTTTGATGGTGCTCAATCTATCAGCACTTCTTTTAAAGTCAATAACATATTCACTGATTCTTTCGTATTCATTAGTCCTATGAAAATCTTTTGACAAATCGCTGATCGTATACATTAAACTGTCACTAACTGTATTCAATTCATGCACAAATAATTCTTGCTTCTCCGGGTCTTTTTCCTCTAATAGTACTTTTTGAATAGCATTTGTACTTTCAAGTTGATTGTTTTCAATTTTCAAGTCTTTATTTTCTCGAGTAAGATCTGCAACTTGTCTGATAGCCTCCCTTTTTTCCTGTGCCTCTCTTTCTCTTTCTCGTCTTTCCCTCCTTCTCTCTGCGCGTTCTACTTCTAAACGGCGTTCCTCTTCTTCGCTATCCTCTATTCTAATCACTGTAGATATTGCATTCCTATCATTAATAAGTTTATTAACAATGGGGTTCAAAATATCTTTCAATAATTTAACACGGTCATCCTCTTTTGGAAATCCTTCACGTGATGGTGTTGATATATCCTCTAATTCATTATTATCTAAAATATCAAATGTAATTTCTCCTTCAATATAAGGTCTCATGGCCGAATTATTTCCTAAATATTCATAAAAATTATCTACAGCTAATTTATCACGTACATACAAGCGAATAGCACTTGGATTATATACATCATTCTTTAGAAATTTGTTATCATTTTTCCGAGCTTCTTGAGTGTCAATTGTAGTATGTACACCTATCCAACCAGTTAATTCATAATCAAATTCTTTTTTTTCACCATTTTGAGTAATAAATTCTTTCTTACCTTTTATTTGTGGAAATTCAGTTGCCTCATGTATTTTGACATCTCTTTTTCTATCCCTAAACTCTTTATATCTACTATTCTGTATATAAACTTCACTTGATAAATTTTTAACTATATCGTCAACATTATTTGCAAAGAAAGAATAAAAATTTTTAAACGCTATATTTTTTTCAACTGGCTCATATTTAACTTCCTTACTCTTATCATCAGTAAAAGCAACCTCTATTGTTGCACCTAAATTTTCTAGAATATAGAATTTTGCTAAAGAATGTTTTAAAGATTTTAACCTAGTCTCTGCAAAACCAGACATATTAACATCAACCAACTTTAATAGAGTACCAGAGTCATATTTATCCCATATTTTTTTATTCTCTATATTTACTTCATTAATATCCACACTAATTAATTCGGGAATATCATTTTCTGAAGCATTAGTAGAATCTAGGACCCAGGCTGTAGAAATCCCATTTTTTTTTGTAACTATATAATATTTTTTTGTTAAATATAGAGTAGCTAGTTTACCAATTCCTTTTCTTCCCTTAGTTTTTTCAGATAATTCACTTTCTGAAAGACGCTTATTTCGACCTATCATTGCATATTTCTTAGATAAATCATCAATTGACATACCACTACCGTTATCTATAATTTCAAGAATAGATTTTTGTTTATTTTCTCCATTGATATATAATTTTACATTATTTGCACCTGCATCTAAACCGTTAGCAACCAATTCTGAAATAGCACCCCATCTATTGGTATATAATTGTTTTCCAAGAAGATTTAATGCATAGTATGAAAAGTTAAATTGAATTTTACCATTTTCTATCATAAATTTGCCTCTTATAAATTATTTTCTTCAAAAAACATACTTATTCTATCTGCCAAATGAATACTAAGAATAGGAGGCACGGCATTTCCAATTTGTGTATTTACTGCCTCAAACCCACCAATAAAAATATAATCATCAGGAAAAGATTGAATTCTCGCACCTTCTCTTGCAGTGAGAGCTCGATTTTGACTAGGATGGATACATCTCAATGATGATGGAGTAGATAGATTATTAGTTATTGTTGTTGAGGGTCTATCCCACCACAATCTTCCGTATGTATTACTATACCCAGAAGTAAGAAACAGCTCATTAGGTAATTTTCCCTCTTCAACCATTCTATTAATGTCATCCTTCCCTTGTCCTTCTTCCAATGCTTCCATAATTTTAATCATTCTATCACCATGTCGCCTACTAGAGTGATTTTTTAAATCTACTGCATTATTTCTCATTAACTGTTGATAAGTGCTTTGTGGCTCCTCTTGATAATCAGATTTTGTCTCATTATTTCCTAGAGGAGGTAAATCACTTATTGCTTCTCTTAATGTTACTGGATTTTCAGTAATTAGTCCATTAGGGAATTGCCAATCTACATTGAGTTGCAAATCATTTCTCACACCAATAATAAAAACACGTTCTCTATTTTGAGGAACTCCAAAATCTTTTGCATTTAATACCTGAATATGTAGATTATAGCCATTCGCATCATTAAAATCAGAAAGATCTCGAAAACTCTCCTGCACATCATCTAAAACAGGATTTTTATCATCATTCTTCATTGTTAAGAGTCCTAATACATTTTCGAATACAAACATTTTAGGTTGTAAAATCGATAACAGCCTTCTGTATTCCTTATACATCTTTGCCCTATTATCATATTGGCGTTTTCCAACAGTACTAAAAGATTGACACGGTGGGCCTCCTATAACTAGATCAACATCATTTATATCAAATCCTAGATTGACCAAATAATCAACATCAAGTTTAGCAATATCTCCTTCTATCATGGGAACATTGGGATAATTTTGTCTAAATGCTTCAGCAGCATTCTTATCAAACTCATTCGCAAAGTTAATTGTAAAATCATCTCTATCAACAAAAGTATTATTAACTATTCTTTTTTGAAAACCAAATGTCAATCCTCCTGCACCAGAGAATAAATCAACAACATTAACCATAAATTATCCTTATCGTTTTATAATTTGAATATCAAATTAAATATATTTTCGAAAATATACAACAATTCTATTTTATCATTATACCATAAAACCCAGTCTTTTAGGCTGGGCTTTATGCATTTATTTCACCAACTTCTCCATCTCTGCAATGCGTTCTTTGGTCGCATCGTATTTGGTTTGGTAATCAAGCTGTTTAGCGCGTTCTTTTTCGACAACTTCTGGTTTGGCGTTGGCAACGAATTTTTCGTTGGCGAGTTTTTTGCCAACCATGTCGAGTTCTTTTTGCCATTTGGCAAGTTCTTTTTCAAGGCGAGCCAATTCTTCGTCAACATTAAGCAAATCTGCAAGAGGCAGATAGATTTCAGCTCCTGTGATGACGCTTGACATGGCAAGTTCTGGTGCGGTTAGGCTTGCGTCAATTTCTAAATGCTCAGGATTTGTAAAGCGTTTGATGTAGTTGACATTTGCCTTGAAGAAATCTTCTAACTGGCTATCAGTTGGCTTAATTAAGAGCGTGATGGGCTTACTTGGAGCAACGTTGACTTCGCTACGCGCATTTCGAACGGCACGAATCACATCTTTCAACGCTTCTACGCCATTTGCCGCTGCATGATTTTCAAACTCAGGACGAACCACTGGATAGCTTGCAGTCACAATGCTTCCTTCTGAGATTTGACCAAAGATTTCCTCCGTCACAAATGGCATGATTGGGTGGAGCAAGCGCAAGATTTGATCCAAGGTATAGAGCAGAACAGAGCGGGTCATGACTTTTTCTGCCTCATTGTCGCTATAAAGCACTTCCTTGGTCAACTCGACATACCAGTCCGCAAATTCATCCCAGATAAAGTTATAGAGGATGTGCCCAGCAACACCGAACTCAAATTTGTCAAAGTTTTCAGTGACTTTAGCAATGGTTTCATTGAGGTTATGGAGAATCCAGCGGTCTGTCACGTTTCCAGCCTCGCTTGCAGCTACTTTTGAGACATTTTCACGCGCCTCATCAAGATTCAAGCCCTCATTATTCATGAGAATGTAGCGGGAGATATTCCAGATTTTATTGATGAAGTTCCAGCTGGCATCCATTTTCTCATAGCTAAAGCGGACATCTTGCCCTGGGGCAGAGCCGTTAGACAAGAACCAACGGAGACTGTCTGCCCCGTACTGGTCAATCACATCCATAGGGTCAATCCCATTTCCAAGAGATTTGGACATTTTCCGACCTTGCTCGTCGCGAATCAAACCATGAATCAAGACATTTTTAAATGGACGATGGTCTGTAAATTCAAGGGATTGGAAAATCATCCGTGACACCCAGAAGAAAATGATGTCGTATCCTGTGACGAGGGTTGAGGTTGGGAAGTAGCGTTTGAAGTCTGCGTTGTCCTCATCTGGCCACCCCATCGTTGAAAACGGCCAAAGGGCAGAGCTGAACCAAGTATCAAGTACATCTTCATCCTGAGTCCATCCGTCACCTGCTGGTGCTTCTTCCCCAACATAGATGTCACCTTCTGCATTGTACCAAGCTGGGATTTGGTGACCCCACCAAAGCTGACGTGAAATCACCCAGTCATGGACATTTTCCATCCATTGAAGGAAGGTGTCATTGAAACGTGGTGGGTAGAATTCAACCTTGTCATCGGTTTCTTGGTTACAAATAGCATTTTTCGCCAATTCATCCATTTTAACAAACCACTGAGTAGACAAACGTGGTTCAACAACAGCACCGCTACGCTCAGAGTGTCCGACAGAATGCACCCGTTTTTCGATTTCTACAAGGGCACCAAGCTCTTCTAACTTAGCTACGACTGCCTTACGAGCTTCAAAACGATCCATGCCTGCAAATTCACCTGCCAAGTCGTTCATGGTTCCATCATCGTTCATGACGTTGACTTGTGGGAGGTTGTGGCGTTGTCCTACGAGGAAGTCATTTGGATCGTGGGCAGGTGTGATTTTTACGACCCCTGTTCCAAATTCTGGATCCGCATGTTCATCGGCTACGATTGGAATGGCTTTATTGACAATTGGCAAGATAACGTTTTGCCCAATCAAGTCCTTGTAGCGTGGATCTTCTGGGTTAACTGCGACCGCAACGTCTCCAAACATGGTCTCAGGACGTGTTGTTGCAACTTGAAGCGCACGAGAGCCGTCCTCAAGCATATAGTTCATGTGGTAGAAAGCACCCTCGACATCTTTGTGAATCACCTCGATATCAGAAAGCGCGGTGCGGGCTGCTGGATCCCAGTTGATGATAAATTCCCCGCGGTAAATCCAGCCTTTTTTATACAAGTCAACAAAGACCTTACGAACAGCCTTTGACAAGCCCTCATCAAGGGTGAATCGCTCACGCGAGTAGTCAAGCGATAGGCCCATTTTGCCCCACTGTTCCTTAATGGTCGCAGCATACTCGTCTTTCCATTCCCAGACTTTCTCTAAGAATTTCTCACGACCGAGGTCATAGCGGGTAATGCCTTGCTCGCGCAAGCGCTCCTCGACCTTGGCTTGAGTGGCAATCCCTGCATGGTCCATTCCTGGCAACCACAAGGTGTCAAAGCCCTGCATGCGTTTTTGACGAATAATAATATCCTGCAAAGTCGTGTCCCAAGCATGGCCAAGATGGAGTTTACCAGTCACGTTTGGCGGTGGAATCACGATGGAGTAGGGCTTAGCCTTCTCATCTTCAGATGGCTTAAAGACATCTGCCTCCAGCCATTTAGCATAACGTCCAGCCTCAACCTCGGCTGGATTGTATTTTGGTGATAGTTCTTTTGACATATCTTGTCCTTTCTATATTGTTTCAATATCCTTTAACTTTTGTAAAATAAGCTGTGCTGATTCATAAGCTGACAAATTTGTATTATTGATTTTATAATAATGCTTCAGAAATTCTGGTGACGATTCTGGATTAAATTGTGCGAAATCCATCGTCGATAAAATATCCTGTTCAGACCATTCAACATCGCGTTTCAAAGGCTTACACTGCATACGATGCTCTGTGCGATTTCGTCGAAGCCTCTCTTCTATGTCTGTCTCCAGTTCAACAAACAAAACCTCTCTTTTATAAGAGTGAAAAACATCTTGAATTTGCTTTAAGAAATCAAGGTCATGCGAATCATTAAAATTGATAACAACTGTAAAAATGAGAGAGTGACTATTTTTAGCAAAGACTTCAAAAAAGTCCATTCTAATTTTTTGAATCAATTCAGTAGCTGCTGAACCATATTCCATAAAGCGCATCACAAAATCAATACTATCATGGTTATGAAATAACGTCATCTTTGTCAATTTTTCAATTTCTTGACCAATTGTCATTTTACCTGACGCTTGGGCACCAATTATAACCAAATTCATGTTCTTACCTCCCACACTACCTCAATTTTCAGCCTATCTGGGTCTTCAAAAAAGACAGCATAATGGTCTGGTCCTCCAGCATGTGGGTAGTTTTCTTCATAGAGTAGAGTTACACCCTCCGAGCGTAAGCGTTCGTGTAGGGAATCAACTTTTTCCTTGGTTAGAAGCACAAATGCAAGATGATTAAGTCCCGTTCGCTTCCTGTGATAACTTGGCTCTCTGTAATCTTCCTCGGTCTGGACAAAGACGAGGTAGGTATCCCGATAGCGATAGCTAAAACCCTCTTCCCACTCTTGATCCAGTTCATAGCCCAAGTCTGCAAAAAGCTTATCATAAAAGGCACGGCTAATTGCGAGATTGGCCACATTGATTTCGATATGATGAAGCATGCTATCTCCCACCTTTCTTAACTAGCTGGCACATGCCGATTCGCCTCCCACTCTTTCCTCAACAATCCGTAAACCAACTCATCACAACGATTACCTTCCACATCCTTTCGGTCACGAATCGTCGCTTCCAAGGTGAAACCGAGTTTTTCAGCAACACGTTTGCTCTGCTGGTTCGAGCTGTAACAACGGATTTCGACCTTGTGGAGATGAAGAAGAGTAAAAGCGACTTCAATCAGCGCAGCAACTGCTTCTGGCACATAGCCCTTACCCCAAAAGTCTGGGTGAAGCAAATAGCCAATCTCAAAGACATCATCCGCACGGCGGTGGTTAAAATCACAAGAGCCAATGATACGATCACTCCCTTTGACGGTAATCCCGTAGCCAGACGGCAGGTCTTTTTCTGCTAGATTCTTGAAATACTTCTTTTCAAGATAATCCCGTTCCTCCTCAAGCGTCGCTACCGGCGGAAATCCAGCAGGATGACATACTTCAGGCCGGATTTCATAAGCAAACAGATCCTCTACGTCCGCAAGCGTTCGCTGGCGCAGAATCAAACGCTTGGTTTCCACTTTTGGCAAGGATTTTCCGTCATAAGATTCTAGGATATTAATCATCATCTGCCTCTCTTTCTTTCATCACGATACAAAAAATCGTCCCTGCCGTATGACAGGGACGAAAGTTCATTTCCGCGGTACCACCCAGATTCGGGACATGCCCGCTCTTATTCTTATTTCTATTCTCAATCCTCAGCAACAAATACTGACATCTGTGCGGATTTCTCAACACCACCGCTTTCTGTAACAGACAAACTCATTATCCCTCTGATTGGCTTTATTGTAGCAGATTTTCCTAGAAATTGCAACTGCTTATGTTGTGAAAATAGCCTTCTCATCTGTCTCACTCGTTTTTCCCTTGCCAATCTCTGACCTGCTCCGTATGGTCTTTTACCCATTTCTGAGCAGCCTTCTTAGCATCCATTCCTTGGTTGATGTCAAGCATGACACTTTCCATATCTTCCTGCGACCAGGTAAAACGATCCAAGACTGCTACAGCTTCTGTCAGGTCCTTATCCAAGTCTTTTCGAGTCAGGGTATGAATTTCTTCTTCCTGTCCCATACTACCTTTGGGATCTTCTAAGTATTTCAGGTCATATTTTGAAAACATCCAGTGCGGAGACCAGCCTGTCAGAACAATCTCTTCCTTGTTCTTGATGGCACGCTCTAATTCTGTTGTCATCGCTCCTGTTGAGGCAGAAATCAATTCCCAATCTGATAAATTACTATACGTTTTCACCGTTTCTTCTGCCGAGGTCATAATCCCTGCACCGGGCTCGATTCCGGTAATTTTTTTACCAGCTTGAGCATTCAAATCTGCGATGGAAGCAACGGACATATAGCTTGGTACAACCAAACCAGTCTTGACACCTGTCATATTAGGACCAAGATCGGTCAGTTTGTCCTTGTATTGTTCGTACAAGGCTCCGTGAGTCGTCGGTAACCAGGCAGATGTTGAAGCATCTACTTCCCCATTTGCAATCGATTGCCATAAGACCGCATTGTCAAGTGGGGTTAACGCGACCTTGTAGCCCATATCCTCTAAAACAGCGGCTACCACATGGGTGGATGCAATCTCAGAATCCCACTGGACATAACCAAGCGTAATCGTTTCTTTCTTTTCAGTTGAAAATGAGGTCACTACACGCGCGCCAATCAAGAGAACAAGCCCTGCTAAAGCGGCAAGCCAAGCTAAACGCTTGCGTTTTTTCTCTTTGGCTGTTGTAGGAGCCTTACGAGAAACAGGTTGATTGAGGGCTTGGGTCATACGATCCATCATCATAGCGAGAATGACTAGCGAAAGACCAGCGACAAATCCTGTACCAATATCTGCATGTTGGAGAGCTGATAAGACATCTCGACCAAGGCCTGGCGCTCCAATCATAGAGGCTGTTACCACCATCGACAAGGCTAGCATAATGGTTTGGTTAATCCCTGTAAAAATAGTCGGTTTAGCGAGAGGTAACTCGACCTTCATTAATTTTTGGCGGGCTGTTCCTCCAAAAGAATCCGATGCCTCAATCAACTCACTTGGAATTTGGCGAATCCCGTGATGGGTCATCCGAACGGTTGGCGGTAGGGCAAAGATGACGGAAGCAAGGACCCCCGGTACCATCCCAATACCAAAGAACGCCACCGCTGGGATGAGATAGACAAAAGATGGCATGGTCTGCATGAAATCCAAAATCGGACCGGTCACAGTGGCAACCTTCTTGCTTTTTGCCATCCAAATCCCTAGCGGTACCCCAATCACAATTGAAATCAAGCTAGAGACAATGACGAGGGTAATAGTACTCATCAGGTGTTCCCACAACCCCTGGTTCCAGATAAAGAGCAAACCGAGGGCAGTTAGAACAGGCAACTGCCATTTTTTCTGGCTAGCTAGATAGGCTACAAATGTCAAAAGGGCGATGAGAATGACAGGATGAATAAACAAGAGAGTATCTGTCACTCCTCCCATCAGATCATTGCCGACATGCTGAATCAGGCTAAAAAAGCCTGAAAATGTTTGCGTTAACCAGTCTGTAAAGGACTGAATCCATTCTGCAACTGGTAATTGATACTTATAATTCACATGAATCTCCTTTCCACTCTACTTACTTGAAGCAAGTGCCTCAATGACACGACCACGGATAATCACTCCGACCAAGCGTTCCTGATCATCTACCACCGCAAGCGGGGTAGGTGAATCGTGAATCAAGTCAAAAATATCCGTAATCAAGGTATCTGGATGCACCCTTTTTACATTCTGATCAAGGACACTTGATAAGTTCAGTCCAGCTTGTCTCGCATCACGCGCAGCTTCTGCCGTGATAGCTCCTTTCAAGCGTCTACGTTTATCAACCGCTAAGAGCATGGATGTTTCTTCTTTTCGCATGCGGTTAAGCGCTACATTTGGACCGTCAATTTCAATATTCGTTGTAAAAGGGGTGGTCATAATATTTTGAGCTGTCAAGACTTTTGATCGGTCTACATCTTCTACGAATTCTCGGACAAAATCATTGGCTGGCTGGGTCAAAATTTCTTCCCCTGTTCCAATCTGCATAATCTTACCGTCTGCCATAATGGCAATCCGGTCACCGATACGGAGAGCCTCGTTCAAATCATGGGTGATAAAAATAATGGTCCGTTCTTGCTCAGATTGCAAGTCCAATAATTCATCTTGCATTTCCCGACGAATCAAGGGGTCAAGAGCTGAAAATGCCTCGTCCATCAGCAGAATATCGGGGTTATTTGCCAGCGCCCTAGCCAGTCCAACCCGCTGTTGCATCCCTCCTGATAACTGCTCAGGATATTGGTGTCTAAAATCATATAAAGAGGAATTTTTCAAGGCCTGTTCAGCCAAAGCCACCCGTTCTTCCTTAGGAACTCCTCTAACTTCTAGACCAAATTCTGTATTTTCTAAAATCGTGCGATGGGGAAAGAGTCCAAAGTTCTGAAAGACCATGTTGATTTTTTCCCGACGGATCTGACGAAGAGACTCTTCATCCATCACTGAGATATTGTTACCATCAATCAAAATTTCTCCTGATGTCGGCTCAATCAAGCGATTCAACATCCGGACTAAGGTTGACTTCCCAGAACCTGACAAGCCCATGATGACAAAAATCTCCCCTGCATTGACTGAAAAATTGGCATCATAGACACCGACAGTTGCGCCGGTCTCTTTCAAAATCTCCTGCTTTGATTGACCAGCCTTGACCATCTCCAAAGCTTGTTTCTGCCGCTTTCCAAATAGTTTTGTCAAGTGTCTGACTTCTAACTTTTTATTCATTAATACTCCTCCTTTTCTGGAACAACATGTGACAACCTTAACAAAAATAAAGGTTGTCACATGTGACCATCTAATAATAACAATAAGTTGTCACTTTGTCAACCCATACGCTTGCATCAAAAAAACAACCCTGCCACCAACCGCATGGTTTGGTACAGAGTTGCAGGTTATCATTCATACTGCTTCTACTCGCAAGATAGCTAAGAAAAGAGATTTCTCATTCGACTTTCTGACAGTTCATCCCCTACAAAATATAAGGTGTCATGGCGTTCTACCTTGGTGTAAGGACCTGGGGAAACCAAGAGTTGGTCCTCATGGCTAATTGCTACAATGGTCGCCCCTGTTGAATGCCAGATATTTAACTCACTGAGCGACTTACCATAATTTTCCGATGGTTCTGATAGGGTAAGCTCCATGGGCACAAAGGGTAGTTGTTGCTGAATATGCTTCGTGCGATTCAAAAAACGATCCATCAAAGAAGTCAGATGGTCAAACTCTCTTTTTTGGGTCTCAATGCTCTGAAAAAGCTCTTTTTTCATATCCTGAAGCGAGGCAACATCTTGATAATTGGCTAAAAATTCTTTGGCTTTTGCAATCGAGGCAACGAATGCCCCACTTCCATGGCGAACTTCCATAATCTCTAAATCCACTAAGACATTAATGGCCTTTCGAGCTGTTTCAGAAGACACACTAAAATTGCTAGCCAGAGTCGATCGTGCTTGCAATTTTGAACCCACAGGATATTTACCACTGACAATACGTTCCGCAATCTCAACGGCTATCTGCTGGTACCTTGGAAATGAAATCTGTTTTTTCGCCATCGCTACTCCCTATCCTGCAATTCTATTCCCCATCATTATAGTATAATACGCAACAAAAATCAAAGTCTAACGTCCTCTTACTCAGAGAGAAACAAACATCGCTCCTGAGATTAGGAGCGACGAGAAATCTTATTAACTAAACATCAACTCCAGCAATTCCTCTGCTGAAACCTTGCCGAAATAGCGGGCCACATCGATGGTCTCCAAGACAGCACGAATGTCGTCTTTTTCCATTTTATGTCCCACCAAAGCCTGCTCGACTTCTGTCACATCTCCTTTTCCGAAGAAATCTCCGTAGATTTTGCAATGGGCAATTCGACCCTTGTCAATATCCAAATGAATCTCAATGGTTCCTGCTGCAAATCGACCGTCTCTGTGATAACTGTATTGAGGGGAATTGCCATAATTCCATTCCCAGTTTTTGTATTTATCTGCGACCAACTGATCAATGGCAGCCCAGTCTTCATCGGTTAACACATAGCGTTTGGCTTCTTCCATGCGTTCAATTCCCAACAACTTGCAGGTCATTAGGTTTTTAAATTCATCGGTTGTGATGTTTTGGTACTCTTCTGCCAAATAGGGACGAATGCTGCCAACACGACTTCTGACCGATTTAATGCCTTTGGATTCAATTTTCTTCCGATTTGGATGAAGCACGCGCTCCATCGCCTCATAGTCTACATCCAAGAGGAGCGAGTACCCGCCGTAGACCCGATTGTTAGAAATGGTCATGGCAGCACCAGAAACCTTTTTACCTTCAATCACCAAGTCATTGCGACCTGTCTGCTCGACCTGTGTCACGCCTAGTTCATTGAGAGCACGGATAGCAGGGGCGTAAGCCCGTTTGAAATCTCCAAAAATGCCATTGTCCTGAATCAAATAGCAAACGTTGACTGCACCAGAATCCACATAAACCGCACCGCCACCTGTGTCACGGCGGACTAGCAAGATATTGTTTTCCTTAAGGTAATCCTCGTTAATCTCTACAATGGCATTTTGAAACTTACCAATTTCTACCTTTGGCTCACAATAATAAGGGAACAAAATATCATCATCTAAAAAGACGTGTTGCTGAACGTAGACTTGCATGGCAAGGGCAACTGCGCCATCAGCGATATATTGCCCATTTCGAATAGGTTCAATGAGATACATGATTTTCTCCTTTATGTAACATAAGATTTTTAGTCTTTGTCATTAAATCTGCAATGTGACTGGTCAGCTGAACCGTTTGCGGTCGAATAGCGGGCGGAATCCGGTACTGCTTTTGGTTCATGGTCACAAAGAGGGCAGCTTTATTTGCCTGCGTTTGTGCCTGAAAAGGATGCTTAATAAACTGCGGCGTTGTATAACCTACTCCGATTTCCAGATAGAGCACTTTTTGTCCTTCATGCTCCGCTAAAAAGCGGTCATAGCGGTCTTTTTGAGCAAAGAAATCCGCATCTTCAACCATGCCTTTTTCAGCATTCCGCTTATTGATTTCAAAAGGCGCTCCACACTTGGGACAGTAAGGAATCAAGTTCCGTGGAATCTTCATGTCCTTTTGTTCCGCAACCATTTGACGAATCAAGGCATCATCCCGATAGGTCTGCTGGTGGCAGAACCTGCTACATTGCCACAAGCCATACTCCCCTTGAATATGAAAGACCTTGTCCATGTCATATTCTGCTGCCGCAAAGGCATTATCCGCATTGGTGGTGATGATATGATAGGGCTTGGTTTCAAGCATTTCCTTTAAATCCAGATAGGCCTGTCCGACCGGCTGATCCAGATAGTTCAAGACGACAAAGCGACTTTGAAAGGCCCAGTATTCTTCTAAATCAGCAAACTGGTACAAACTCGCCTGCAACATGTCTAAAAGCCCGTATTTTTCAATAAAATCAGGAAAGGCTGTCTCAAACCGTTCTCCAATATAGGTAAATCCGTCTGCGGCCGACATCCCTGCTCCGATTCCGACAACAACCGCATCAGCCTCCGCTAACAGAGCTGCCAGTTGTGCTGGTTCATCTTGAACTTTCTCAAGTGACTTCCACTTGGTCATACCTTCTCCTTTTCTCCTAATTCTGCCTCATAATAGCAGGCATCTTCTCTTGTATACAAGGTAAAAATGACGGTAAGCTCATAGCTCGTTTCCTCTAGCCAGTCCCTGACTGTTTGCACAGCTAGCGCTGCTGCTTCTTTCTTAGGATAGCCAAATTCACCTGTCGAAATAGCACAAAATGCGATTGTTCGAATTTTTTCCTTGCGTGCCTGATTGAGACAGGATAGGTAACACTGCCGCAAGAGCCCCTCCCGAATAGGAGAGGGAGCTACGCCTTCTTTAATCCGTGGCCCTACCGTATGAAAGATGAGTTTGGCAGGTAGGGCATAAGCAGACGTCACCTTGACCTGTCCGACAGGTTCGCGGTGGCCTTGCGCCGTCATCACAGCTGCACAGGCATTGCGAAGCTCTACACCTGCATAGGAATGAATGGCATTGTCAATACAGACATGATTGGGAATAAAACAGCCCAATAAATCACTATTTGCCGCATTGACAATTGCATCAGCCTCTAGGTGACAGATATCGCCGTAGTAAAAGAGGATATGAGGATGATTGGTAGGTGTGCAATCGGCTAACGAACGCTGGTGTTGTTCATGATAGGCTGTGAGAAACTCCTTTTCACAGGCTAGATATTCCGCTGAAATAGGACCTGCTGGACGCTGATTGACCAATCCTCTCCAAACTTTGACAAGCGCCGCTCTGTCTTCAGGCAAGGAAGCTGTGCCACCTAGCAAGGAAATCATCTGCTTTAGGAGTGTTATTTCCTGTTCTTTACGCATCTTCAAGAGCTTCAAAGGCTGCAGCTTCGACCTCTGTCAGCTTAACGAGCCAATGCTCTTCTGGTTTGGCTGAGTTCAACAGGAGCGGTTGCTCCAAGGCTGCCGTATTGCGTTCGAGAACCTTGCCGGCTAAGGGACTTAAAATCGCCATGACCGTTTTTGAAGCCTCCAAGTTCAAAATAACATCGTCTTTTTCAAGATAGTCTGTCTCTGAAAACTCGACATAGCCAATTGTGCCAATATCATCTTGTAATTCTGGTGTCATACTGACAACATAGTGATTTTCTTCTTTTTCAATCCAAAGATAGTTTGCAATTTTTTTCATGTTCGTTCCTTTCTGATCATCAACTGTCGATTCTTGACATTTCGTGTCAATTATCTTCCTTTATTCTTATTCTGGCAAGAAGTTCTAAGGCCTTCATGCGGTGTTCTGCGGTTGGTAGTAAGGGGATAAAAAGCACCTCATCTGCTCCAGATACCCGTACTAATTCATTGACTGATCGCTCTACTCTTGCTAGATCCCCAACCAGCATCCGTGTCCGATTGGCTGCAATCTGAGCTTGCTCCGCTTCCGTCAGAGTGTAGGCTTGCGCTGTTTGGATACTCGGATAGCGACTAAATTCGTTAAAATCATCTTTTCCCAACATCCAAATATCAAGAGGTCTAGCCAATTCTTCAGCCAACTCCATGGTCTCTGCAATCACGACAAAGAGAGCTAAAATTAACCTCTCCTTAGCCTGAGCAGAAACTGGAAACTGCTCTCGGTAGGTTTTTCCAAGTAGGGCAGCTGTTTCTAGGGGATTTTGCTGGATAAAAGGAAAGCTACCGTAGGCAAATCCTAGTTCTAAGCGCGCCGCCTCATGAACTGATCGCCCGCCTGTCCCTAGCACAAATATATCAGGAACTAGAGGAGGAGTTGGTGTCGCTCTAATCGAGGCTTTATCATCTGCTAGATAGGCACACAAGTCCTCCAACCACGCACCATATTCTTGGCTCCTATAATGGCTTTGCAAGTGCTGATGTACCAAAGTCGTCCCCAACGAATTGCCCAAGCCAATGTCTATCCGATTCGGATAGAGGGTCGCCAAGGTTCGAGCTATTTCGGCCACCTTATAAGGACTATAGTGCAGGCCCATAATCCCACCAGAGCCAATTCGGATTCTCTGGGTCTGGCTGGCTAAATGTGCCATGACGATTTCAGGGGCACTGATGGCAAAAGCAGAAAGATTGTGGTGCTCTGCAACCCAAAAACGATGAAAACCAAGCGAATCCGCACGTTTTGCAAGTGCAAGGGTCGTTTCTAAGGCATCCACTGCTGTCTGCCCCTCATCAATAACCCCGTAGTCTAAAATACCAAACTTCATGATTTCTCCTCCCCGTAGTTAACAGACAAACCACGAAATAAGCTCCGTGAATCCGCTGGTAAAGACTCGCCGTAGTCCATTAAAGGTACAATGTCTTTAAATGAAGCCTGTGGAATAGCTAAGGACAGCAAGTCAGTAGCCTTAATCTTCAGATGAATATCCTGTGAGCGATTATCTCTAATTTTCTGGACAAATTCAGGGTCCACGATAAAGGGAGTTGAAGCTCCAACAAGATCTGCGTGTGCCAGTGCCTCTACGGCCTTTTCTGGACTGTTGACCCCTCCTGTTGCCATAATCGGCAACCGCCCTTTCCAGTGTTGGTAAATAACCTCATTGACCAATCGCCCTTGGTACTGTCCGCTAGAGCGCACTCGATTCCGAAAAACATCATGCCCCCAACTAGCAATCGCTAGATAGGCAAGGGGCACTCGTTCCATTGCTTCTTCCAGCAATTGAAGAAATTCCTCAATCGAATAGCCAATCTGATGACCTCGTGTTTCCTCAGGTGTTGCCCGAAAACCCAGTAAAAATGGCCTGTTTGCTTTACTATCAATCACTTCCTGCACAGCCTCTAAAACCTCAAGAGTCAGTCTTGCCCGACTAGGAAAATCTTGTCCACCATAGTCATCTGCACGCTGATTGGAAAAGGTAGAGAAAAAAGTCTGAATCAGTAGGCGTTGAGCAGAAGAGACCTCCACACCGTCAAAGCCTGCTGCAATTGCCCGTCTTGTTGCTTGACGGTAATCCTCTACGATAGCCTTAATTTGTTCAACGGTTAGGGCTTTGACCTCATGGGGAAATGGTGACTGCAACTGCATAGGACTTGGCCCATAGACAAAGCCCTCTCGCGCTAGTGTGTGTGAGGAAAAGCGCCCCGCATGGGTCAACTGCAAGATAGCTGTCGCTCCTTCTGCTTTCATCGCCTGCGCCAATTGACTGAGACCTAAAATATCCTCATCTTTTGCGACACTAAAGCCAAATTCAAACAATTGACCGTAAGGATTGACATAAGCTGCCCCTGTGATTTGAAATGGTGCAGCAGCAGCCCTTCGCTTGGCATAGGCCAAATCATCCTGACTAACATACCCTTCCTTGCTAGAAGAATTGGTCACCATGGGCGATAGGACAAAGCGGTTATCCAATTCGATACCATCTCCCATAGAAAATGGGGTAAATAAGCGACTTACATCCACCATATTAATCTATCCCTACTTTCTGATGACGTTCCATTGCTTCTTTTGTTCCTTTGGCAAACTCTGCTAGATTGTCCAGCGTCAATCGATAGCGTGTCGGGGTGTTTCCTAAGTTCCTGATAAACTGTTTTAGACCTGCTAGTACATCTTCTGGTTCAAGAGCTTGATGTAGCAAGTCGGATAAGGTTGCCATCGAAGCAGGATTGACACGCGGATAGCTTAGACCAAGATCCGCTTCTCCAGCAGCTACCCTGTAAAAGTCTCGGATTAACTCCCCCCGCTTTTCTTGTGAGCCTGAGATGCTGATATAAGCCGAAACAGCAATGCCAGACTTGATGCGCCTTTGGGCTAAGCCAGCAAATTTCTGTCCTCCAATACTGACATCGTAAGTGCCAGGACAGTAAGAATCACTGATTTCACGCACTTCAACCTCGTGATCCGCTAAGGGAAGAATTTCCCTAAGACAAGCTACCATGAGTTGATAGGCCTGTCCCATATCTAACTTCTTACCTCCAAGATGATCAGGGAGGATTAAAGAAAGATTGACAATCCCCACATCTGCTACAACAGCTAGGCCACCAATAGAACGAACAAGCGGCCGATAGCCTTGCTTGCGAATCACTTCCAAACCTTGCGCAAGATGAGGCAAACGGCAATCTGCCATACCCAAAATGACCGTTTTCTCGAGAGGCCACACATGCCAAATGACCTGTTCAGGCTGCCGATTTACTTCTTTTAAAAAAACATCTGCCAAAACTAGCTCATCAAGGCTACTTCCCAGCACACCTTCTGCCGACTGATAAATCGTATGCGAAACATCCGCTAATGACTGTAACAACAGCAATGATACCCCTTTCACACATATACTTCCATTCTAACATAATATAGGCATAAATCAATGAATTGCTTTGAAAAAACTCAGCTCACGGTCACAACTGAAACGATGTTCTCTGTGCTCTAAGCCTCATGATTTTCATTAAAGTTGGGGGGGCACTAGGTGATACGTCTGATGTTTTTCACTGAAAATTGTCACTTATAGATTGTCTATCAGAAACTGTCTCGCTAGCCACCAGTCCTCCTACAAATAGCAGCAAAAAAAGACTGAGCTTGGCTCAGTCGCCTTATTCTCGATTGTCAGTCATTCTTACTTGCTCGTTTCAGTAAGTATAGCGGATTGAGAACGGAACACGGATTAAGCACTGTGTGAAAAAGAGACGCAGATGTTCCAACTTTAGTTGGTTACAGCTGAGGCTCCCTTTAGTGGAGACGCAGATGTTCCAACTTTAGTTGGTTACAGCTGAGGCTCCCTTTAGGGATAAATCTCGTTGGTTGCAAGACAACCTGCTTCGATTTCCTATTTTGTCTAGGAGTTGCTTAACGATGTCCTAACCTTTATTCAATTCACTATAAAACCGCTTGATTGCTTCCCGATTCCAAACAAATAAGGATACCACTTGAAAGACCAACAAGCCTCCACAAAGGAGAGCAGACAGATAATCTCCTTTAGCCAAGGTCCACCAGACTATAGTAGCAAAAAGAGCTATGAGGGCAAGCCCTGCTAGATTACGGCCAACAGCATAGAGGAGCAAGCTCTTTCGAGTGCGACATTCACTCGCTTCTAGTTCCAAGAGCACGCCTAGAATCAACTCTCCAACAAAGCTCATATTCTTCCTCCTCTATCAAATAGGTCCTAGTCTTTCAAGGAAATGCCTTTTTCTTTCAATTGCTTAATCGTTGCCGCACCGATTCCTTTTAAGGCTAGCAAATCTTTTTCTGTCCATACTGCAAAGTCAGCCACGCTCTGAATGCCTGCTTGGTAGAAGGTTTCTAAGCGACTAGCAGGAATACCCTCAAGTTCTGGTAGGGCTTGGAAACCCTCTAGACTTGTAGCTGCCTGATGTTTGATATCGGCAACTGCTTCTTTGACCTGCTCAACAGCCTGATCAACGACCGTTTCAGCCACGTTCACCACTTGTTCCAATCGCTCACGACCTGCTTTTTTCAATTTTGCCCATTCACGTTTCAATACTTTTTTCCGATTTACTTTTTTCTTTGCCATTTTTCTCCTAATCTCCTTTTATCTTATCCTTAATAACTTCGTTTGCCAAACAATTCATCAGGTAAATCATGAAACCCTTTGCCAGCAGCATAGTTAGCGAATTTTCCCTGAATAAAGCGATAGGCATCGACCTTGCTTTCATAGCGAATGTAGGCATCAGCTGCGCGCTCATCCTTGTCTTCTTCTAAGACACGACGACTTTCTTCCATAGCCATTTCATTTATCGTTACTTGAGTATTGACCCAAGTCTCGAATTCTTTTAGAAATTCCTGTTCATAACTCATTCGTCAATCTCCCTATACACATCTGTTTCAATTGCCCGATAGGGCGCAATATCTTGGACATATTCCAATACCCCTTGAAATTCTCCTGCAGCATCACGAACAGCTTTATAGGTCACATGAACAAATTGCCCACGCGATTCAGAGTTGAACCACATTTCAAATTTGTCCTTACGCCCCTCACGCAAGGCGGTAAAAATCGCCCGTACCTTGGGTAATAATTTGGGCGGGTGACACAGCTCTACATTCCGTCCAATCTGGCTTGGAGTCCGTTTAAAAATCATCTCCTCGCTCGGCACTGCATCGTTATAATACTGGAAAATATCGTCCTTGTTCACGAAGGTGATTTCCATAGGCAGGTGATTCAAAATCAAATTTGCCTGCTCAACAGACAAATAGCCATTTCCAAAAACCTGTTGCTCCTCTGCTGGTCTCCGTTTGGGCTTGAAGGAGATGGTCAACTCGCCTTCAGGTGTGTCAAGCGTGTGCTGAACAAGTTCTCCTGTCCCTTCTACCTCCTGTTCAGCCGGTCTTTCCTGCTCTTTTTGGCTAAAGTCTTTTCGCGCCGGCTTCCAAGACTCGCTCGGACGGATAATGGCATAGCCAAAGGCTTCACTTTCTCCTGCAATTTGTAGCCAATCATCTTGCGTAAAACATTCGAGTAGAATCATTAGCAAAATCGATTCTTCCTTGAAAATCATACTTTCAAATTCGACTGCAAAGGCTTCAAAACTCTGTTGTAAAACCTCAATTCCCTGCTCTTCTAATTGCTGACAGTCCTTTTGTACAAGCGCAAACAAGTCCCGAATTTGATCATCCACTCCCCACATGACCTTGGGTGGTGAATCATGTCCGTATTTCTCCATCAAGGGAAAGAATAATTCTTCCTTTCGCCGATAATGGTTGTCAAACTGCCCTAACAAGACTAGTTGACGCTGCAAGCCCTTGACGATTTCCTTGCGAATAGTCGAATCTTCTGTCTGCTTATAACTTTCTAACAAACGACGAATCCTGATTAGAGCCGCACGTAAGGCTAAGTTTTCATCTTTAAAAACACGTACCGGATGACCTGCCTGATCAGCATCTGCTACCTCGACATTCTGGACTGCCTGCTTGAACAAGTTAGCATGGACATCGCACAGAGCCATGACATCTTCAAAGGTCACTCCCGAACCCGAGTTCATCAACTCATGCTCCATCAGCGAAATCTCAATGGCTGAGACTCCAGCAAAGGTCTGATTAAACCGCTCCTGTACACTATCTGGACTAGCTCCACGGTGCAAATCCAGCAAGATATCCTTTAAGATATGAATGCGTTCGTCTGTCATGCTTGTCCTCCAATGACATCATAGCCATTCCACTCCAAGGTTGACTGAATCCGTGCCAAATCAATCCCCTTCATCTTCGCCCCTTGCTTGAGCGACACTGTTTTACCAAGGGTATTGCGCATCAAGGGATTGGCAAGCGGGGTAAAACCAAGTTCGACCAAGATATCCAACACCTCAGGATGCGCTTCAATGACCTGCGCCACAGGAATAGAAAGATCAATCGTATTCATGTTCCCACCTTCACACATTTTTTCCCATTATAGCACATTCTAAAAGGAAAAGGGAGAGTGAAAGAGATGTTTTCAGGTAAAAAACGCTTTCCTACCTTGCTTTAATCAAAGGTTTTAGAAATGATTGGTAATCAACCGATTACTTATGTTGTCCTTTTTCACTAAAAATACTGATGATAAGTGCTCAAAAGATTACAAATGGGAAAAATTATGATAAAATTAGAAAATTCGTACAATAAGCTAAAGGAGAGGAAGATACAATGAGTGAGAAACACCATCATTCAACCAACAAAATGGAAAGGAGTCTACAAAACCGCCATGTCCAAATCATGGCCATTGCAGGAACAATCGGAACAGGATTATTCCTAGGCGCTGGGCGCTCTATCAGTCTGACTGGTCCTTCAATCATCTTTATCTATATGATGACAGGCGGCTTCATGTACCTGATGATGCGGGCAATCGGCGAGATGCTCTACCGCGATCCCGACCAGCACACCTTTATCAACTTTATCACCCACTATGTGGGAAAGGGCTGGGGCTACTTTGCCGGCTGGTCCTACTGGCTCTCGGTCGTCTTTATCGGCATGGCAGAAATTACTGCTGTCGCAGAATACGTCCAATTCTGGTTTCCAATGTGGCCTGCTTGGATTATCCAATTGGTCTTTCTTGTCATTTTAGGCATGGTCAACTTGATTGCCGTCCGCATCTTCGGAGAGGTCGAGTTCTGGTTTGCCATGATTAAAATCATCGCTATTTTAGCTCTAATTGCGACCGCCATTTTCATGGTCTTGACAGGATTTGAAACACCGACTGGTCTTGCCAGTTTGACCAATATCAGCGACGGATTCAGTCTCTTTCCAAATGGACCACTAAACTTTATCGTCGCCTTTCAAATGGTCTTCTTTGCCTATCTGATGATGGAATTTATCGGTGTAACAACTGCTGAAACGGAAAATCCTCGCAAAGTACTACCAAAAGCCATTAAGGAAATCCCTGTCCGCATCGTCTTTTTCTATGGTGGGGCCCTACTTGCCATCATGGCGATTATCCCTTGGAGGAACTTAGCAACAGCTGGCTCTCCCTTTGTAACGGTGTTTGAATTAGCAGGGATTAAATGGGCCGCCGGCTTGATTAACTTTGTCGTCCTGACTTCTGCTGCCTCTGCCCTCAATTCGACCCTGTATTCTACTGGACGACACCTCTACCAGCTTGCGCATGATGCACCAAATGCCTTGCTCAAGAAATTCAAGATCAACACCCTATCACGGCAAAACGTTCCACAAAATGCCATTATCGCCTCTGCAGTGGTCATCGCACTTGCCGCTGCAATCAGTGTCCTTCCTGATGTATCGGATGCCTTTACCCTGATTACTGCTTCTTCATCAGGCGTCTACATTGCTATTTATGTCTTGGTTATGCTGGCACATCTTAACTATCGCAAGTCTCAAGACTTCATGGCAAACGGCTACTTAATGCCCGCCTATCGTATCTTGAATCCCCTTACCATCTGCTTTTTCCTCTTTGTCTTTGCGACCTTGTTCCTCCAAGAAGCAACCCTTTGGGGAGCAATCGGCTCCACCATTTGGATTATCGCCTTTGGTAGCTATAGCCTTTATAAATTTAGATAGTCAAAAGGCTTTTATCAGAAAATAAATATCAAAACGAACAAAGGAAGATTTTCAACATTTGAACTCTCCCCTTGTTCGTTTTGATTTAGTACTAGGCAACGTGTCGCAAGCATAACTAAAGTTAAGTAAGACGCGTTAACGATGTAATAGATAAAAATGAAAGACTAGAACCATGTAAACTTGTAGGTCGTCACATGTTCAAATAACTGGTCTTTTTCGAGTAAAATCGATCCGAATCCTTCTACATTACAGGCATTGGGTAGACCTTGACATTCCAAGCTAAAAGCACCGTGAAAGGCTGCCATATCCTCACTTGGGAAATTGTAGGTATAAATCACCACCGCAGGCTGATTGGTCTCAACCGCCACACGAATTTTTTCATCTGGACTGACGACTGCTACCGCTTCTTTCACCCTATCCAAGACCCAAGGATGATCATAGCCCTTGACCAAGGCATTTTGCGGGTGTTCCAAGGTGAAGCCTTGAGCAAATGTCCCTCCTTTTCGGAAGTCAAAAGGCGTTCCATCAACAGGATCTAGCCTGCCAAGTGGTAGATTGTCCTCACCGAGTGGCGCATAGCTGTCCGCAGCAATCCGCACTTGGTGATCTGCAATGTCTTGAGTAACATCACCTGTTAGATTGAAATAAACATGGTTAGTCGGATTAAAAATCGTATCCTTATCCGATTGGGCTGTATAAGAAATCTCAAGCGCATTCTCCTCTGTCAAGCGATAGCAAGCCCTGATACGCACATTTCCCGGAAATCCATTGTAGCCATCAGAAAGCTCAATCGTAAAGCAAACGCTATTTGTCGCCTCATTTACTTCGGCTTCCCAATACTGTTCATTAGCTGTATTCACCCCACCGTGCAAGGTGCGACCTGGTTCATTTTCTGTAAAGTGATATACCTTGCCTTTAATCTCTGCCTGCGCTTTTGAAATACGACCTGCAACAGGTACAATGGTTGCCCCGGGATAGCTGTCCTTGGCCAGGTATTCGTCATCTGATGACGCAGCCATGGTCAGATTGCGCAGACCACCCTTTTCCCCCACAGGCACTAGTATCTCCACAATCCGCGCCCCAAAATTGGTCAAACTCACCTGCATCCCAGCTGCGTTGACCAGATGATACTTCCTTGCCCTTTCACTTCCAAATGGACTAATTTCAATCATGATTTCTCCTTTCAGTAGTTGAAACCTGTATTCACAGCTCAGCAACTCTATTTAGGGCTTATGGATACTGGTTCTTAATAATACACAATTTTCTATGATTAAAGCAACACTCTCAAAACTCAAACAGGAGCTGGCATTTCTGCCTGCTCCTGAGGATACTTAAAGTCTATTCATCTTCGTCATCTGACATGCCAGCAAGTACATCGTTCACATACTGGATGTATTCGGATGTACTTTCATCATAGCGTGATGTCGTTCCAAGAAGGGCATCGTTGATAAAACGAATGACCATTGGCATATTCATTCCTGCGTATAGCTCAATCGTGCGTCCCTCTAAAATGAGTTTACTAACCACATTACAAGGCGTTCCACCGAGCAAATCTGCAAAGACAACGAAATCGTCTAATCCTTCAATCGTATCTAAAAATTTTGCCTGAAATTCTTCTGGACCTTCTGCGGGGAGCAAAGATACAGTATGAATATTGTCCTGTGGACCCATAATCATTTCGGTGCTTTGCTTCAAACCCTCACAAAATTGTCCATGGCTTACTAATACTAAATGTTTACTCATAGAGGATACCTTACATCATTCCAAATGCGAAGTGACCTAGAGCTGATAGAGCAAGCGCAGCAATAATAATCAGTATGATTGCTTTTGTAGAAGTCATACCTTTACGGCCTAGCAACCAGAAGATTGCACCTGTAATCACTGCTGGTACCAAGCGTGGGAAGATTTGGTTAATCATGTCTTGAATCATGATTGCCTTGTCACCGATATGTGGTGTCCAAGTCACATCGACGTTAATCATGGTTGCAATCATCGCACCAAGCATGAAGACCCCAAGAACAGAAGCTGCATCAACAAGGGCAGTCAATTTGCTGCGCATTGTTGTGACAAGAGTTGTTCCTTCTTTATACGCAAACTCCAACTGTTTCCAACGGAAGATATCATAGACAACTGCTACAGCAACCCACATGGCAATACCGATAGGAGAGTTAGCTTTTGCTTGAGTCGCTGCAATAGATCCCATAATCGCCGGAACAAGAGAACCGAAGATTGAGTCTCCGATAGGAGCAAATGGTCCCATCAAGCCAGTTTTCACACCGTTTACCGCATCTTTAGAAGCAACACCCTCATTTTCTTCCAAGGCAAGGTCGATACCTGCGATGATGGTATGGAAGAATGGTGATGTATTGAAGAATTGGGTATGCAATTGCATCATTTCTTTTAGCTCAGGAGTTCCATCTCCGTACATTTTACGAAGTTGTGGCAAGAGCATATAGAGATAACCTGAACCCTGCATCCGTTCATAGTTCCAACCAAGTTGGTAGGTGAACATGCTACGTTTGTTAATTTGATTAAAATCTTCTTTAGTCAGTTTGTAATTAGATTTCATCATCTTCAATTTCCCCACTTTCTGCATTAGTCGGAGCTGCAACGACAGTCACATTTTGGCCATTCTTATAATGAAGAACTGCAAGACCGATACCGATTACGGCGATTGCAACCATTGGTAAACCTTTATCAAATGCTGATGATGAGAAGCCAATTGCTGCTTCTGCTGATTCATCGTAAGCACCTGCAAGTGTTCCAACAGCACCACTAAGAGTTGAAAGACCACCAAATACAGTTGTCATCATGGCAGTAATCGCAAATCCCATACCAAGGTAGTGAAGATTGCGTTTAAGTGGAAGATAGTGAAGCAAGATTGCAAATCCGAGACCTGGAAGCATACGAGCTGCAAGTGTCAAACCAGATGCTGCCCACTGGTATTCTTTAATGAGGTCAACAACTGTTTGAACAAAGTCACCACCAAATGCAAGGGCAAGAAGAACTGGAACTGCACGAGAAGCTGCCCAAGGAATCGCACCTAGAAGATAGTTGCGTTCAATTCCTTTGTAGTCAAAGCGTTCAACTGCTGCGTCCACACGGTGAGCAAAGTAAGTAGTTGAGAAACGACCGAGAATATCGGCATAAGTAAGGAGCGCTGCTACTGGTACCGCAATTGTTGAGATTGCAAGCTCAGCGTCAATCCCTTTTGCCACTGAGAAAGCAGTTGCCAAGACCGCACCAGATGTCGCATCAATACGAGATGCACCACCGAAAGTACCAACACCAAGCACTACCAATTGAAGTGAACCACCGATAAACAAACCAGTCTTCAAATCTCCCATAACAAGACCAGTAATGAATCCTGCAAATACAGGTGAACCAGCAGATGATACGATGGTCAACTCATCACAGATTTGATAAGCTGAGTACAAGGTAAGTAAAAGAATTTGCCACCATTGAATCATGATGTAACCTCCTAAAATTTTTTATAATTGTTTCATGCCCTCATTCCGAAGTCGAAACAAAGACAAATGTAACCGAATTGTGTTTATCTTACCTTATCAAGTAATGGTAAGAAGTCTTTTGCAGTGTCACCTGGCACCATTTGATGAATCAATTTCACGCCTTTGGCATTCAAGTCATCAAAGACCTTGATATCCTCATCTACCACGTTTACAGAACGGGTAACAGAGCGAGTTTCAGGTGATTGGGACATATTTCCGACATTGAGTTCTGAAATGGATACGCCCTGCTCAACCAAGCCCAAAAGTGGGGCTGGTTTTTTTGCTACGATAAAGAGACGTTGTGAATCATATTTTCCTGCTAAGATATTTGCTGCAGCTTTCTCAACCGGTAAAATAGACAATTTCACCCCTGCTGGACAAGCTAGTTTTAAACCAGCTTTCTCAATATCACTGTTAACCACATCATTATCCACGACCATAATCCGTGAAACATTTAATTTTGTGGTCCAGAGGTTTGCCACCTGTCCATGAATCAAACGTCCGTCGATCCGTACTCCTATAATTGCCATAGTATTCTCCTTTTACTATTTAGTTATAAATCTTTATACACGTGTTCCTGTGAAAAACGAAGATTCTCTCTATACTTGCCTTCTGTTTCAAAGACAATAATCTCATTTTCTCCTTTCTTTAAGTATCCTTTTGGTATGTAGAGAGAAAGAAGCGGACCTCGTTCCCAGAAACGACCTATATTTTCCTTATTTACAAAGACAACACCTTTACCAAAACCTGTCATATCGAGATAGGTATCTTGACAATGCTCAATCGTTACATGGTAGCGATAGAAAGCTGGTTGATTTTCTTCCCATTCTTCCGTGAATGCAAGCTGATCTAGCTGGTCAAGCGCTAGCGGATACATATCCCACTGCCCGACAAAGTGCAAGTCTGCAATCACTCCTCGACCTAGGCCCTTAAACTGGGTCGGAGCGGTCAACTTGTGACCATAATTCACACGACCCATATTTTCGACTAGAATGCTCAGTTCTGCTGTAGTATCATCCTGCTGAAAATGAATTTCTTCTCCAATGTCTTCCTGATACTGAGTCGCAATTTTTTGACCATCTAGAAAGACCTGAACTCGGTCTCTGGCATCGATAATCCGCAAACATTCGCCATCTGTCTTATCTTTTTCAATCTGTGTCTTATAGTAGATATAGCCGACATTCTGACCAAGCTCTTCCATGGATTTTGGATAAAAAGCCTTGTGGCAATCGCTTACATTTTCTAGCGCAGCAAACAAGCTCACTTTATCATTCAAGGACACCGTTGGATAGGCTTTTGCTTCCTTAATCAGAGGCTCCGCATAGTCAAGTTGCGGATAATGTTCTTTCATCAAAGCTTGCAGTGCATAAAATTTCTTGGTTGGATTGCCCGCCTCATCTAAAATCGCATCGTAGTCATAGGAAGTAATCTGTGGCAAATCAATCTGTCCACGCGCTGAACAACCATTCATAAAGCCGAAGTTTGTACCACCATGGAACATATAAAGATTAACACTTCCTAGCTCCAGTACTTCCATAACAGCCTGTGCCAACTCATCTGGATCCCTACGAATGACTTCTTCGCCCCAACGGTTGAACCAGCCATCCCAAAATTCCATACACATGAGCGGCCATTTTTTACCGTGTTCATCAAAGAAGGCTTGTAATTGCTCAAAGTTCCCCTTCGCGTTGGACCCAAAATTGGCTGTAACAAACACATCATCATCAACCAAGGTTCCAGATCGCAAGGTCGCTCTCCAAGAACCATCTGAAGTAAACAAGGGAGCAGTTAAACCATGTTTTCTCATCAGAGCAGCAACAGCTCGTAGATATTCCTTCTCCTCACCATAAGAGCCATACTCATTTTCAACTTGGAACATCAGGATATTGCCCCCTTGGGACAACTGGTGCTTAGCGAGCTTTGGCAAGAGAAAGGCATAATACTCATCTACATGTCGCAGATAGGCTTCATCTCCTGATCGGACGCGCACCTGCTCTGTCAGGAGCCAGGCAGGAAGACCGCCCCATTCCCATTCTGCACAAATATAAGGTGACGGACGAACAATGGCATAGAGACCAAGTTCCTGCGCAATTGTCAAGAAGCGCTCAATGTCTAATATCCCTTCGGTTGTAAACACACCTTTTTGAGGCTCATGCAAGTTCCAAGGAACGTAGGTTTCAACTGTATTGAAGCCTAAAGCCTTCAAATTATACAAGGAATGATACCAATCATCTGGATGCACTCGAAAATAGTGAATCGCACCAGATAGGATTTTAAAAGACTGATCATTCATATAAAAATCGTCTCGAATCTGAAAAGTATTCACTACACCCTCCTTGTAACCGTTTTCTTATCTTTATCAATATATTAACACAAAGTACTGGTTATGTCCAGTTGTTTTTAAAAAAATTTTCTATTTTCATAAAAATTTAGTATAATAAGTATAATCCGATATAGAAACCAAACTAACAGAAAGGAAAAATATGAAAATCCCAAAATACCAACAGGTACAAAACGATCTGCGGCAGCAAATCATCTCAGGCAAATTTGAAAATGGTGATAAATTTTATACAGAAGCCGAACTGACTAAACTCTACAACGTCAGCTCTATTACTGTTATCCGTGCCGTTAACGAATTAGTCAAGGACGGCTACCTAGTTCGCCAACAAGGAAAGGGAACCTTTGTCTCCCGCTCCCGTAAAGGTAAGCTTGTTGAATTTTCAGATATTGAAATCTTTCCCCTTGAAAAAGACAGTGTAGAAGTTCTCTCATGTGAAAAGGGCAATGACCCACGTATTCTGGAAAAATTAGAACTGGATAAAAACTCCTATTACTACAAAATCATCCGTGTGCGTTCAGCTGGTGAGGCACCCTATCTTTATCATCAATCCTACATTCCAGCTCGCTATATCAAAGATCCTGACGCCCCGCTCAGCCATTTCCAGTCCCTATACCAGCGCTTCAAATTGGACTTCAACCTCCACATGTCAGAAGAATTGTACTCTGAAACCAACGAAGTCGTCTTTCCAAGTCCAGCAAAAGTCGCCAAACATCTCAATATGACTACTCCTGAACCAAGTATTTTGCAAATTCGAACTACCAAACGAACGGGGACAGATGAAATTCTGGAATACATCGAAACCTATAAACATTGGAAGTTCTTCAAATTTGAAATTATTGCTAATAAACATTAAAACGGAACCTTACGGCTCCGTTTTTATGATATCCTTACTCTCCACGCATATGGCTAATCTTGTAGCGAAATTGGTCAGCACGCGCAATACTAAAGGTATATTCGATGATACGATTCTTATCATTATAGGTCTTACGAATCAGGTGCAAAACAGCATCCCCATTCTGAATATTAAGAAGATTTGCTTCATTTTCAAGCGCAATACTAGCATAAAACTCTTCTTCTGCTAAACGAATGACTTGATTATAATCCTCTGCGAAAATTTCATACAAGGGCCTTGTCTGCAACTTCTCTTGAGACAAGGAGTCAAAAATCACCGCTGGTACGTAGGTCCGCTCGAGCATCATGGGAATCCCGTCTGCCAGGCGCAAGCGTTCCAATTCAAAAATCGGCTCCCCAATTGCCACCTGCAAACGCTGAGCCACATAATCTGTCGCCTGAATCCGTTCAAAGGATAAAATCTGAGTTTTCGGAACGCGACCGACCTTGCGCATCTGCTCCGTGAAACTATAGGTCATCGATAAATCAACCGATTGATGACCTAGCTCTGAGACAAACGTTCCCTTACCATGAACTTTATAGACCAAGCCTCTTTTTTCTAATTCTTGCAAGGCCAAACGAACCGTAATGCGACTGACACCATACACTTGAGTCAATTCTCTTTCTGAGAGCAGTTTTTCATTCGCCTCCATACTATCATGGATTTCTTTTTCAAGCGTTTCCACTAGCTGGAGATAAAGAGGTTTTGTACTAGACATATCGGCCATGGCTTCTACTCCTTCATCGGTTATAACCACTTTAAGTATAGGCTATTTTTCCACTAAATGCAAGTTGGAAAATACCCCTCCTAATCTTTTTGACATCATCTTTCCGTTTTGATGAACTACTACAACTATAGCCAGAGTAATACTCTATAAAAATCAAAATCTGATTAGGCAAGGAAGCCGTAGGTAGAACTGACATTCAGCAAGGCGAGTTAACGACATCAGAGTTTGATTTTTGTCGAGTATAATATTGTAACAGCAACTAAAGGCCTATACGGCTTCTGGTTTAGAATACAAGAACACCACTAACTTACCAAAGAAAAATCGTGCTAATGGTCCTGCAACGAAGAAATTTAAGGGCAGCGCCATAACCGCATTGCTCATCCAAGCAAGTCCATAAGTCCCAAAACTAAGTGGCACACCATTCATGATAAGGCCGTAGAAGGACATCAAGCTGACCATAAACAACCCAATCGTACCTGAAATGATGAGGATTTTTTGCCAATCCTTGACTGGGGCTGGTGACAGGCTTAAGAGACGGAAGGCAAGCTTTTTCGCAAGAGGACCTACAAGTAGCATATCCAAGGCAAAAGCAACCAAAAAAGCAGGAGCAAAGCCAGTCAAAACATGGCTCAGCGAAAACTGTCCCACAAGAAACAGATTCCAACAGCTCATCCCAAAGACCATCAAACCGCACATCAACGTAGTAAACAACAAAGCTTCTTTAAAATTTTTCGGCATATTTATCTCCTTTTCTTTTCTAAACATGTTAGAACCTATATTCACAGCTCAGCAACTCTATTCAGGGCTTATGAATACAGGTTCTTATTCTACCATATTTGAAAATTTCATGTAAGCGATTTGCATAAGAAAACGTTTTTAGGTTCAAAAACCTTACATCATTTGAAATACTCGGAACATCAGTTGATAGCATGCAAAAAGCAGAACTCTGATAGCCCTGCTTCATCTGTTATAATCATTCGTTAAGCTGCCGTTTGGACAATTTCACCACGCACTCTGTTCTTGCAGTATGGGGGAACATATCTACCGACTGGATGTAGTCGACTTTATAGACCTTAGCCAGCTGGACCAAGTCCCGAGCCAGGGTCGATACATTACAAGACACGTAGACCATCTTTTCAGGCTGATAGCGAACAATGGTTGCCAGCAACTGCTCATCGAGCCCCGTCCGTGGCGGATCGACAATCACAGCATCTGCCCAGTAGCCTTCCTTGTACCAACGCGGGATAATCTCCTCTGCCAGCCCCGCCTCATAATAAGTATTATCCAGCCCCAACGCTTTTGCATTGCGCTTCGCATCCTCAATGGCCTCCGGAATAATATCCATACCACGTAGCGATTTCACTTTCTTGGCCAAAGCAAAGCCAATAGTTCCTACCCCGCAATAAGCATCAATCAAATGTTCATGCCCTTGAATATCTAGCGCCTTAACGGCTTCACCATATAAGACTTCCGTCTGCTCTGGATTCAACTGGTAAAATGCGCGTGGAGACAAGGCAAACTCATAACCCAACACAGACTCCTCAATCGCCTCTTGGCCCCAGATAATTTCCGTCTTCTCCCCGTAAATCTCACTCGACTTTTTGCTATGCCAGTTGACTGCAATTGTCACAATCTCTGGAAATGTCTCAACTAGCTCTTCTACTAAGCGCGTCAGATTGACCTGACTAGACGTCACAAAAATCAACTGAATCTGCCCAGTCTCCCGAGCCCGTCGCACCATGACCGTCCGAATGCCACCACTCCTACGCTCATCATAAATCGGAATTCGGTATTTCGTGAGCAAGGCTGCGACCTGATTAATCACCTTTTGCGTCATTTGATCTTGTACTAAACAGTCCTGAACGGCAATTAAGCGATGAGAATGCTCCGCATAGAGACCAGCCTGAACCTTCCCTTTGATGAGACGCGTCTGAAACTGCAATTTTGCCCGATAATACCTCGGCTCTTTCATACCAATGGTCGGCCGCAGTTCATAGTCCTCAAAACCGGCTGGCTGAAATTTCTTCAAGGCCTGACGGAGCAGGTCGGCCTTGAAATCTAACTGCCGATCGTAACGTAAGTGCATGATTTGACAACCACCACAAGCCTCGTATAAGGGGCAGTCTGGTTCAACCCGAAACTTGGACGCACGATTCACCTTGAGCAAACGCGCCTCCACAAAATTCCGCTTGACCGCTGTCACCTGACAATAGACTTCTTCTCCCTTTAGCGCTCCAGGTACAAAGACCAATGTCTTATGATAAAAGCCAATCCCCTCACCATTGATCCCCATTCGCTTAATTTTTAAGGCAATCCGTTGTTTTACTTGTATACTCATAATACTATTTTACCGAAATTTCGTGTATAATGAAAGAATGAAAATCACAAAACTCGAAAAGAAAAAACGCCTCTACCTGCTAGAACTTGATAGCAGCGACCAACTTTATATTACCGAAGATACCATTGTCCGCTTTATGCTCAGTAAAGAGAAGGAGATTACCCCTGAGGAATTAATCGAAATCAAGACCTTTGCCCAACTATCCTACGGTAAAAATCTCGCCCTGTATCATCTTTCATTCAAACAACGAACCCGCAAGGAAATCCAACTCTATCTGGAAAAATACGAAATCGAGCCAGCGATTATTCCCCATATACTGACGCAGCTAGAAGCAGATAATTGGATCAACGACCAGAAATACGTTGAAACATTCCTCTACCAAAATCAACTATCAGGAGACAAGGGCCCACAAGTCCTCAAACAAAAACTCTCCCAAAAAGGCATCCCTATTTCGCTCATCGAAGAAGAGCTTCAAAAGATCGATTTTTCTCCAATTGCCGAACGTGTTGCCCAAAAACTAGCCAAAACACATGCCCACAAATTACCACATCGCGCCTTGCACGATAAACTGCTTCAATCCTTACTCAACAAGGGATTCAGCTACAGCCAGGCACAGACCGCTGTCCATAACCTAGAGTTAGAATCAGACGACGAACTAGAAGAGCAACTCATTCAAAAAGAATTGGATAAACAATACCGCAAATATAGTCGCAAATACGAAGGCTATGAATTGCAGCAACGCCTAATACAAGCCCTAATGCGCAAAGGCTACGACTACCAGCAAATCAAAAGTACCGTACGCGATT